>NZ_JABWEF010000006.1:0-328986 GCF_013369445.1 Duganella sp. BJB1802
AGCGCGGCGGCGAGGCCGGGCAGCTTGTCGACAGCGCGCTGAAGGAAAGTCGTTTTAGCGAGAGCGAGATCAACGGTCTTGGTTACATGGTGCTGGGCAAACGCAAACAGCCCGAGCTGGCGGCGCTGGTCATGAAATTCAACGCCGACACCTTCCCGGCATCGGCCAACGCGCATGACAGCTACGGCGAACTGCTGCTCGAATTGAAGCAGCCCTTGCAGGCAAAGGCGCAGTTCGAGCAGGCGGTCGCACTGGGGACGGCCGGCGGCAAGAGTCCGCAGGCCATGGCGGGCTTCCGGGCGAACCTGGCGAAAGCCGTGCAGGCGCTGGCACAGTGAAATCCAAAGGGAACCGCATGAACATACCGTTTCAACTTACCAGCCTTGCGCTGCTTGGCCTGCTGCAGTCGTCCATCGCCTTGGCTGCGGCGCCCGACGCCGTCCGCACCGGCAAGCTCGACGCCGACGCGCCGCTGCTGAGCGGGCATGGAACCCAGCTGACCGGCGCCCTGGACTGGAGCGTGCGGCGCGAGGCAGGCATGACCGTGCTCGATGCGCCCGAGCTCGACGCCGCCCTGGCGCTGATCGAGGTGGATGCGCCCAATGCCGCCGCCGCGCTCAAAGCGGCCTGGTCGCGCTTCCGGCCCGGGGTGAAACGCGTGGCCGCAAGCCTGACGCGCGAGCCGGCCCGCGAAGGCTGGGACGAGCGCGTCGCGGCCGGTTATGAGCTGCCCGCCAACGAACGCAGGGTCGCCAACGCGGTCGCGCTGCGCAGCGGCGGCAAATGGACCGTGGTCGCGCTCGACGGCGGCGTGGCGACCGTGCAAAAGCGCGGTGCCGCGCTGGAGATGATGCGGGGCAGCGTGCACCCGCCGGGCTACAAGCCGGAGTCCTTCGCCGGACGCCAGCCGCATCCGCTGGACGCCGCCCGCATCGCGCGCCTGCGCGCCTTCGTCGCCGACGGCATCCGGCAGTTGCGCATTCCCGGCGCGGCGCTGGCCTTGCTCGATCATGGCCAGGTCGTCTACGAGGGCGGCGTCGGCGTGCGCCGGCACGGGCGGCCGGAACCGGTGGATGCCGACACGCTGTTCATGGCCGCGTCCAACACGAAGGGCATGACGACGTTGCTGCTGGCCTCGCTCGCGGACGAGGGCAAGCTGCGCTGGGAACAGTCCGTCACCGAGCTCTACCCAAGCTTCAGGCTGGGCGACGCGGACACCACCGCCAGGGTGCGCTTCAAGCATCTGGTGTGCGCCTGCACCGGCCTGCCGCAGCAGAATCTGGAGATGATGTTCGAGTTTGGCCAGGCCAGCCCGGCCTCGTCGATCGGCCTGCTGGCCAACATGAAGCCGACCAGCAATTTCGGCGAACTGTACCAGTACAGCAACCTGATGGCGTCGGCGGCCGGCTACATCGGCGGCGCGCTGGCGCACCCCGGCATGGAGCTGGGCGCGGCCTACGACCGGGCGATGCAGGAGCGGATCTTTACACCGCTCGGCATGCGCGGCACCACCTTCGACATGGCCAGGGCGACCGGTGGCAACCACGCCAGTCCGCACACCATCGATTACAGCAACCAGCTGCGCGTCACCGGCACCGAGATGGACGGCAGCATCGTTCCGCACAGGCCCGCCGGCGGCGCATGGACCTCGGCGCACGACTTCATCCGCTACGTCCAGCTGGAGGCCAACCAGGGCCGGCTGGAGGACGGCCGGCAGCTGGTGTCGAGCGCCAACCTGCTGGCGCGTCGCGCTCCCCAGGTGGCCGCCGGCGACGACACCAGCTACGGCATGGGACTCGAAGTGATGAAGGTGAACGGCGTGCAGGTGATCGACCACGGCGGCAGCCTGCCCGGATTCAAGAGCAATTTCTACCTGCTGCCGGAGGCCGGTGTCGGCGCCGTGCTGATGCTCAACGCCGACGAGGGCTATGCGCTGCTGCCGGTCTTCCAGCGCTACCTGCTCGAAGTGCTATATGACGGCAAGCCGGAAGCGCTGGAAGACCTGCGGCTGGCTGCGGCGGCCAGCCGGTCCGGCCACGCGGCGGGCCGCGCGCGCTACACGGTGCCGGCCGCGCCCGCGGTGGCGTCCAGGCTGGCGAGCCGCTACCACAGCGATGAACTGGGTGAGCTGGTGGTGAGCCGGCGTGGCAAGCAGACCTTTGTCGACGCCGGGGAGTGGAAGACCGCGGTCGCCACGCATGCGAACGCGGATGGCACGGTGTCGCTGCTGACGATTACGCCGGGCCTGGACTTCTTCGAGCTGGTCGTCGGGAGCAAGGACAGCAAACGCACGCTGACCCTGCACGACGGCCAGCGCGAGTACCTGTTCACCGAGATGTGAGGTGGATATCCGCGCCTATCAGGTCGCGGGGCCGACGTCCATGCCGTCGTAGGATTCGAGCTGGTGTTCTTCGGCGAACTTGTAGAACTCCTGGTTGCGCGCGTGCAGCGTGTCGGCCGTGTGCTTCTCGACTTTTTCAACGTGCAGCCACCACAGCGCCGGCGTTTCCGCTTCCGGCTTGGAGTCGTAGATGCCGACCACCTGATAGCCCTTGGCCTTCAACTGGGCCGAGGCGCCTTCGAGTTTGCTCTTGGTCGGGTCGGCGAAAAAATAGCCCCACAACAGCGGCTTGGCACTATCCCACGGCGCGTTCTGCTTCATGTCGGCAAACAGCTCGACCATGTCTTCTTTGGTGATCATCTACTTATTCCTTCTTGCGGTGATAGAACGACACGCCCACTATCAGGCCTTGCTGCTCAAGCTCGTTCAGGGGGCCGTGATCGACGAATTTCTTAAGCTGCGTCAGCGCGCGCCGGTAATTCGACAGGCGCTGCAGCCAGCGGATGTCCTGCTCGCTCATGATTTGCCCCTGACGCTAACGTTGTTGGGCGTATTTTACCGCAGCGGCGGTGGCGGGTCAGGCGCGGGAGAAGGTGACGGTGACCTTGAGGCCCTGGCCGCCGCTGGCGTCGTCCAGCGCGATGGCGGCGCCGTGCAGCGTGGCGATGTCGCGCACGATGGCCAGGCCCAGGCCGGCGCCGCCGGGGTTGCGCTCCAGCGTGGCGGCGGCGCGGTAGAAGGGCGCGAACACCCGTTCGCGCTCTGCGGGCGCGATGCCCTGGCCGCTGTCCTCCACCTCCAGCACCACGCCGCTCATGTAGGGCAGCACCCGCAGCGTCACCGTGCCGCCCTGCGGCGTGTAGCGCAAGGCGTTGTCCACCAGGTTGGCGATCATCTCGTGCAGCAGCAGGGCCTGTCCCCGCACCACGCATTCGCTGTCGGCCTCCAGCGCCAGGTCGATCTGCTTGGCCACCGCCGCCATCGCCATCTCCAGCCCGACCTGGCGCGCGACGTCGCGCAGCGAGACCGGCTCCGATTGGGCCGCCGCGCCGTCGGCGTCGCCGCCATGTTCGATGCGCGCCAGCGTGAGCAGGCGGTTGGCCAGGTTGACGGTCGAATCGGTGGTGGCGGCGATGCTGTGGACGATCTCGCGCAGCGCGGCACGCGTGGCCTGCGGATCGGCGCCGGGCCGGTCGCATTCGCGCAGCGCCAGTTCGGCCTGGGTCTTCAACACCGTCAGCGGTGTGCGCAGCTGGTGCGAGGCGTCGGCGATGAAGCGGCGCTGGCTGCTGATCAGGATGTGCAGGCGCGAACGGGAGCTGTTCATCGCCGCCACCAGCGGCCGCACCTCCTTGTGCACCAGCGTCGGATCGACGTCGGACGGATCATTGAGGCTGCGCGTCTCCACCGCGATCTTCAACCGCATCAGCGGTTGCAGCACCAGCCGCACGGCGAACCACACCAGCAGCGCCACCGCCAGCAGCAGCAAGGCTTGCCAGGCCAGCGTGTCGAACAGGATCTGGTTGGACAGGCCGCGCCGCGCCTCCAGCGTCTCGCCCACCTGGATCAGCGCGATGCCGCGCATCGAGCTGTCGTACACCGGCTGCAGCAGCGCGGCGATCCGCACCGGCTGGCCGTTGTAGTTGGCGTGATAAAAGCGCACCAGCGCCGGATAGGCCTCCGAGCGCGGCACGTTGGCCGGCACCGGCGGCAGGTCGGCGTAGCCGGACACGGTCTCGCCGTTGATGCCGGTGACCTTGTAGTAGATGCGGCCCAGCGTATCGGTCTCGAAGCTGTCCAGCGCCACGTAGGGCACGTCCGCCACCACCTTGCCGTCGACGATGGAGACGCGCTCCGCCAGCGCGCGCGTGGAGGCCAGCAGCGAGCGGTCGTAGGCGACATCGGCGGCGTCCAGCGCGTTGTGGTAGACCGACAGGGTGTTCAACGCCACCAGCACCAGCAAGGGCCCCAGCAACCAGCGCAGCAGCTGGCCGCGCAGGCTGCCGAGCGGCGCGCTTGGCCCGAAGCGGCGCGCCAGCCTGGCCAGCAATGGCATGCGGAGGCCGGCCCCGGTCAACGTCAGCCGCCCTTGGCGCCGCCGGCCGGCGCGGGGATGGGCGCGGGCCGTGGTTGCAGCAGGTAGCCGATGCCGCGCAGCGTGGTGATGACGGCGGCATCCGGCGCGGCGATGTCGAGCTTCTTGCGCACGCGATGGATATACAGCTCGATCGCATCGATGTTGGCGTCGTCCGCCAGCGCGAACACTTCGTCGAACAGCTTCTCCTTCGAGACCGCGCGGCCGGAGCGCGTGATCAGCGTCTCCAGCACCGCGTGTTCGCGCGGCGTCAGCGCCAGCGGAACGCCGGCGTAGGTGAACATGCGCGTGACGGTGTCGAAACTGAGCGCGCCGCAGCTGTGCACCAGCGACTCGTTGCCGACACTGCGGCGCAGCAGCGCTTTCACGCGCGCCTCCAGCTCGGCCAGTTCGAAGGGTTTGGCCAGGTAGTCGTCCGCGCCCAGGTTCAGGCCCTGCACGCGGTCTTCCAGTCCGCCGCGCGCGGTCAGTATCAGCACGGGAGTCTGGCCGCGCGGGCCGCCGCGCGCGCGCAGGCGCTTGAGCACTTCCAGGCCGTCCATGCGCGGCAAGGTCAGGTCGAGGATCACCAGCGCGTAATCCTGCGTGTGCAGCAGGGCGTCGGCGTCGGCGCCGTTGTCCGCGCATTCCACCGTCAGGTTGGCGTCGCGCAGGGCTTTGGACAGCCAATGCGACAACTCGGTGTGGTCTTCAACTAACAGAATACGCATAAATTCTTGCCAACCATATGAAATAAGTTCAGTGTAAGGCCAGAATCATGGGCGCAGCCGCCTCAAAAGGGAAGTCCCCGCCTGATTTGTGGTGCATGGACGACAGGAATCCTCGCCGAAGTAGCAGTGAAAGGTAATTGAAAGGAAGTGACTCCTATAGTGGCAGCCTGATTGCACCGATCAGGCGTCACAAATAACTATATCCCTCTGGAGACATACATGAAGAAAACCTCGTTGACCCTCGCTATCATGGCATTGGCGGCAGCCGCTGGCGGCGCCGCCCACGCCCAATCGAACGTGCAGGTCTACGGCTTGCTGGACGTTGGCATGGAATCGGCCAATAACAAATCGGCAACCGGCGGCAGCCAGACCAGCGTGATCTCGGGCGGCATGAATACTTCGCGTTGGGGCCTGCGTGGCAGCGAAGACCTGGGCGGCGGCCTGAAAGCCATCTTCAACCTGGAAGGCGGCATCCTGATGGACACCGGCGCGCAGGACGGCGTGCTGTTCAAGCGCCAGGCCACCGTCGGCCTGGAAGGCGCTTTTGGCCGCGTGGTCATCGGCCGTTCGTTCAGCAGCGTGTACGACACCGTGATCGCCTACGATCCAATGGGCTTCGCACCTTACTACTCGTGGGCCACTTCGGGTCCCGCGACCGGTCCTAGCAAATACGGCTTCACCACCGCCTACGATAACCTGATCAAGTACTCCGGCACCGTCGGCGACTTCAAGTTCGGCGCCAACTACGCCGCCGGCGAGCAGACCACCGGCGCGCAGGACAGCGCCAAATACGGCTTCACCGGCGCCTACAACCTGGGCGCCGTGAACCTGATGGCGACCTGGGAGCGCAACAACGGCAACACCGTTCCAGCCACCGGCAACCGTGACAAGAACACCGTCTGGCACCTGGGCGCGAACTATGAGAACGGTCCGCTGAAACTGTGGGGCGTGGTGCGCGACTACAAACTGGTCGCCGGCAAGGCGCTGACCGCCGACGTCGACGCCACCACCACCTGGGCCGGTATCGCATACAAGACCAACGAGGTGACCACGCTGACCGGCGCTGTCTATCACGTCAACGTCAAGAACGTCGCCGCCGGCAAGGACGCCGATCCAACCATGTACGTGCTGCGCTATCGCTACGCACTGTCCAAGCGCACCGACGTGCATGTGTCGGCCGCCTACGCCAAGGCCAAGAATGGCCAGTTGACCGGCCTGTCGCGCGACGACGCCGGCTTCGGCACCAGCCAGCACGGCCTGGTCGTCGGCATGCAGCACCGCTTCTAAGCCGAGGAAAAGAGCGCGGCGTTTTTCACGAAAAATGCCGCGTTCTGAAAGCGCTTTGAAAGCTTCACCGTTCTAAGATACCTACCAAGATGACTAAAGTTTTGCTGGCTTTGATTGCCGCGCTCTTGCTAAGCGCTGCAGCGCAAGCGGCAGGCCTGGAGTGCATCGTGCCGTCCAAGCCGGGCGGCGCGATGGACCTCACCTGCAAGCTGGCGCAAAAGGGTTTGCAGGGCTTGAGCGGCACGCCGAAGCCGCCGCCGTCGGATATGCACATCAGCTATCTGCCGGGCGGAATCGGCGCGGTGGCCTGGCACTCGCTGGTGTCGCAGCGGCGCGCGGAGCCGAACACGCTGGTGGCTTTTTCGGGCGGCTCGCTGCTCAATCTGGCGCAGGGCAAGTTCGGCAAGGCCACGTCGTCCGATGTACGCTGGGTGGCGGCGCTGGGCGCCGACTACGGCATGATCGCGGTGCGCGCCGATTCGCCCTACAAGACCTTGGGGCAGCTGGTGACGGCGCTGAAGGATCATCCGGAGAAGGTGCTGATCGGCGTGTCCGGCACCATCGGCAGCCAGGACTGGCTGAAGATGGCGATGGTGGTCAAGGCCGCCGGCGTCGATCCGAAGGTGCTGCGCTTCGTGGCGCTGGAGGGCGGCGGAGAGGCCTTCGCCGCGATGCACGCCAACCTGGTGCAGGTGGTGTCCGGCGACGCCAGCGAGGCGACGCTGTACGCGGCCGGCGGCAATACCAGGGTGCTGGCGATCCTGGCGGAGCACCGCCTGCCGGGCGTGTTGGCGAATGTGCCGACGGCGCGCGAGCAGGGCATCGATGTGGTGTGGCCCATCATCCGGGGTCTGTGGATGGGGCCACAAGTGTCGGATGCGGATTATCGGCACTGGGTCGCGAGTTTCGACCGGGTGCTGGCCAGTCCGCAGTTCGCGCAAATGCGCGCGGCGTCGGGTCTGTTCCCGTTTGGGCTGACCGGCGATGCGCTGGCAGCATATGTAAAAAAGGCCGTGGACGATTACGGCAGGCGCGCCGCCGAACTCGGTCTGGTGCGCTGAACACCAATACCTATAAAACGACGGAGACAAAAAAAATGATGTTGAAAACGACTTTGGCCGCTGCATGCGCCACCCTGTTTGCAAGCGCCGCTTTCGCACAGGTGCCGGCCGGCTATCCCGCCGACTACCAGAAGATCATCGACGGCGCCAAGAAAGAGGGCAAGCTGGTGATCTACGGCGCCACGGACAGCAAGGCCACCCAGCCGCTGATCAAGGATTTCAACGCGCTCTACCCCGGCATCACCGTCGAATACAACGACATGAACTCCACCGAGGTGTACAACCGCTTCATCTCCGAAGTGGCGGCCGGCGGCAACACCGCCGACGGCCTGTGGTCCTCCGCGATGGACCTGCAGATGCGCCTGGCCTCCGACGGCTACGCGCTCAAATACAAATCGGTCGAGACGTCCAAGATCCCCGGCTGGGCGGTGTGGGACGACCAGGCCTACGGCACCACCTTCGAGCCGGCCGCCATCGTCTACAACAAGCGCCTGATGGACGCCAAGGAAGTGCCGCAGACGCACGCCGATTTCGCCAAGCTCATTACGCAGCCCAAATTCAAGGACAAGGTCACCACCTACGACATCGAGAAATCCGGCGTCGGCTTCATGTTCATGACCCAGGACGCGCGCGAGAATCCGAAGTTCCTGGATCTGGAAAACGCCTTCGGCATGGCCAAGGTGCGCGTGCAGTCGTCCACCGGCACCATGATGGAGCGTATCTCGTCGGGCGAGAACCTGATCGGCTACAACGTGCTGGGCTCCTACGCGCTGGTGCGCGCCAAGACCGATCCGTCGATCGGCGTGGTGCTGCCGAAGGATTACACGCTGGTGCTGTCGCGCGTCTTCTTCATCAACAAGGCCGCCAAGAACGTCAACGCCGCCAAGCTGTGGCTGGACTACATGCTGTCGCACCGCGGCCAGACCATCATCGCCAACGACTCCAAGCTGTTCGCGATCCGCGCCGACGTCACCGGCGAGACCACGTCGGCGGACCTGATCAAGCAGATCGGCAAGGACAACATCAAGCCGGTGCCGGTTCATCCTATCGTGCTGCAATTCCTGGGACCGGCCAAACGCATGGCCTTCCTCAAGCAGTGGAAAGAAACCGCAGGTAAGAAGTAAGCAACGTCTCACCCGCCGTAAAACCCGCCCGCCGACCAGCGGGCCGGGTGCCCGCACGCGTACGTACAAAACGGAATTCCTATGCAAACTCTGACTCTCTCCGGCTCCGGCCGGCGCGGCATCAACTGGACGCGCGGCGTGGTGGTGACGCTGGCCGCCACCGCCATCTTCCTGCCGCTGCTGCTGATCTTCTACCAAAGCTTTTTGAACGCGCCGTTCTTCATGCCCGCCAAGGAACTGGGGCTGGACGCGTACCGCTTCATCTTCGAGGATCCCGATTTCTCGGTGGCCTTCAAGAACGCCTTCCTGCTGGCCGCCGGTCTGACCGCCATCGCCGTGCCGCTGGGCGGCATGCTGGCCTTCCTGATGATACGCACCGACCTGCCGGGCCGCGGCTTCATCGCGCCGATGCTGCTGGTGCCGATCTTCGTCTCGCCGATGGTGATGGGCTTCGGCTACGTGGTCTCGATGGGCCCCGTGGGCTTCTACTCGCTGTGGGCCAAGGACATCCTCGGCTTCATCCCGTGGAACATCTACTCCTTCACCAGCATCGTGGTGATCGCCGGCCTGACGCACGTGCCGCACGTCTACCTGTACGCCTCGTCCGCGCTGAAAAGCCTGGGCTCCGACGTCGAGGAGGCGGCCCGCGTGACCGGCGCCTCGCCGCTGCAGGTGATGTTCAACGTCTCGCTGCCGATGATCACCCCGGCGCTGGCGTATGCGGCGGTGCTGGTGTTCTTCCTCGGCTTCGAGGTGTTCGGCCTGGTGCTGGTGCTGGGCGATCCGGAGGGCCACCTGGTGCTGGCGACCTATCTGTACAAGCTGACCAACAAACTGGGCACGCCGTCCTACCACCTGATGGCCGCCGTCGCCGTCTGCCTGGTGATGGTGACGATGCCGCTGGTGATGATCCAGCGCTGGCTGCTCAAGTCGGCCAACAAGTTCGTGTCGATCAAGGGCAAGGGCGCGCGTTCGAAGTCCATGCCGCTCGGTAAATGGAAATGGCTGGCCTTCGCGCTGATCTTCGGCTGGCTGATGTTCACCATCATCATGCCGATGTCGGGCATCGTGCTGCGCTCCTTCGTGCAGTACTGGGGCGAGGGCGTCAACCTGCGCGACGTGCTGACGCTGCAGCACTTCCGCGAAATCATGGAGCAGCCGGCGCTGATGCGCGGCATCCTCAACACCGTGTTGATCGGCGTGATCGGCGGCGCCTTCGCGGTGATCTGCTACTGCGCCATCGCGCTGGCCATGCACCGCAAGCCGGACGGCGTGACCCGCTTCCTGGACTACAGCGTGCTGGTGCCGCGCGCCGTGCCCGGCCTGCTGGCCGGCCTGTCCTTCCTGTGGGTGTTCCTGTTCGTCCCGAGCTGGCTCGATGGCATGTTGAAGGGCATGGACAACGGCGTGGCGCTGTGGCTGAGCGAGAACGCGATACCGCTGCTGCGCTCCGTGCGCTCGACCATCTTCGCCCTGTGGCTGGCGTATTCGGTGGTGTGGCTGGCCTACGGCATGCGCCTGATCTCGACCGCGCTGCTGCAGGTGGGCCCGGAGCTGGAGGAGGCGGCGCGCGCGGTCGGCGCATCGCGCGGCCAGGTGACGCGCGACGTCACCATCCCGCTGGTCAAATACGGCCTGCTGGGCGCGTGGCTGATGGTGTTCCTGATCTTCGAGCGTGAGTATTCGACCGGCGTGTACCTGCTCTCGCCGGGCACCGAGGTGATAGGCGCGATGCTGGTGTCGCTGTGGGCCACCGGTTCCACCGACCTGGTGGCGGCGCTATCGTTCATCAATATTTCGCTGGTGGCCATCGGCCTGGGCGTGGCCCTGCGCTTTGGCGTGAAGTTACACAACTGAGTGCATAACTGATAAAAATTATGAAACGAGACCTCATCATGAATGAACTGACCGTCAACGACCTGCACCTGGACTACGGCACCGGCGCCCACGCCAACCAGATTCTGAAGGGCGTGTCCATGCACCTGCAAAAAGGCGAAGTGGTGGCGCTGCTGGGGCCTTCGGGCAGCGGCAAGACCACGCTGCTGCGCGCCGTGGCGGGACTGGAAAGCCCGAAGCGGGGCACCATCTCCATCGGCGACCGCAATGTGTTCGACGGCGCGAAAAACTTCGAGATGGCGGCCGAGCACCGCAACCTGGGGCTGGTGTTCCAGTCCTACGCGCTGTGGCCGCACAAGACGGTGTTCGACAACGTCGCCTATGGCCTCAAGCTGCGCAAGATGGGCGCCACCGAAATCAAGGACAAAGTCGCCGACGTGCTGAAGAACCTGGGCCTGGGCCACCTGGCCGAGCGCTTCCCGCACCAGCTGTCGGGCGGCCAGCAGCAGCGCGTGGCGATCGCCCGTGCGCTGGTGTACAACCCGCCGGTGATCCTGCTGGACGAGCCGCTGTCCAACCTGGACGCCAAGCTGCGCGAGGAGGCGCGCGCCTTCCTGCGCGAGCTGATCGTGCGACTGGGCCTGTCGGCGCTGATGGTCACGCACGACCAGGCCGAGGCGATGGCGATCTCGGACCGCATCCTGCTGCTCAACAACGGCAAGATCGAGCAGCAAGGCACGCCGCAAAGCATGTACGAAACGCCGGACACGCTGTTCACCGCCGAATTCATGGGCAGTAACAACCGCCTGCCGGCCAAGGTGGTGCAGCGCGACGGCGCCAACGTGACGCTGTCTGTGGGCTCCACGCCGCTGCGTGGCACCGCGCGCGGCGCCGGCGGCGGCGAGCCGTCGACCATCATCCGCGTGGAGGAAGTGAAGATCAGCGCGACGCCGGTGGAGAACGCGATCGAGCTGCCGCTGCTGACCTGCATGTACCTGGGCGACCGCTTCGAGTGCCTGTTCAAGAGCGAGGACGGACCGGAGATGAGTTTGCGCGCCTACTCCAAGTACAAGCTGGAAGCAGGCAGGTACTGGCTGCAGATGCCGGCCGATAAACTCTGGGTGTTCTGACGGTTTAAAAAAAAGCCCCCATCGGCACTGGTGCCTATGGGGGCTTTTTTTATTTGCGCGAGCTTAGAAGCTGTAACGTACGCCAGCCGAGAACATGTCGGCCTTGATGTTGGCCGAACCGTCTTTGGCGACCTTGCCGAAGTTTTCGTATTCAGCTACGAAGCTTACTTGCTTGTTCAGCACGAACGCTGCGCCAACGCTGATGTACGGGGTGGTGCGGTTGTCGGTGCCCGAGTCGGTGAAACGGCCGTAGGTGGCGGTCAGTTTTTCGTGGGCGGCTGCGATACCCAGTTTGCCGAACAACGAGAACTGTTCGTTCAGTGGCAGGGTGCCGGTGGCTGCGACGTAGAACGCCGACGGCTTCGAGCTGATCGATGCGCCGTTGCCGGAAACCGTCACTTCGCGCAGGTCTGCATAGCCGATTTCGGCGCCGAAGTTTTTGTTGTAGTTGAAACCGCCTACCAGCTTGTATGCGGTAGCGCTTTCCTTGAACGAAGCCGAACCGACGTCCGCTTTTTGTTCTGCGCGGCCGATGTTGCCGCCGACGTAGTAGCCTTCAGCCTGAACTGCCAGTGGAGCTGCCAGGGCGGCGATCATTGCGAATACGGTGATTTGTTTCATTATTTTTGTTCCTGAAGTGGCTAAAATGCGAAGCGGAACAAGCGGCATGTACCGGCTGTTTCGTTTCGCGGGAGCAACATTATACAGTTTGATACTAAATCCTGCAAGTTGCCCCTGGCATGCGGGCTGGAAGCCGTATTTTCGCTTCCTATCGTCCCCGCTTACTTCTGCTAAAAAAAGTGATCTTTGGAGAGAATCCACCCTGTCAATTGCACAAAAGTTGGGAGAAATAGATAAAATTGTTGCTCTAAGTCTATTTGTTTGCGCTGGGTGCAAGAACTGTCGTTTATAATTTGAAAAGTACGTCGGCTGGCATTTCTGCGGCATGTGAGCATGAGGTCGTACCTTTTTTCAATCTCAAAGCTCTGGATTATTTGATAACATGCGTACGAACGGTGTCAGTTTTTCTATTTCCCGCCACGCGGCGTGGGCGCCGGGACTGTCCGGCCCCGAAGCCTGGGAACGCTGGGCGCAGACGCCGTTTGCGATCCAGGCGGGCGCGGAGCCGGGCGTCCAGGCGATGCCGGCGATGCTGCGCCGCCGCGCCGGATTTCTCGGTAAGATGGCGCTGGAAGTGGCATACCAATGTCTCGACGGCCGCACCGATATCCCCACGATCTTCTGCTCTCGCCACGGCGAGGTCGCGCGTTCGCTGGAGTTGTTGAGCGATCTGGCGCGCGGCGAGCCGTTGTCGCCGACGGCGTTCAGCATGTCGGTGCATAACGCCATCGCCGGGCTGCTGAGCATCGCCCGCGGCGACCGCGCCAATCAACTGGCGCTGGCCGCCGGCGCCGCCACCATCGAGCATGCCGTCATCGAGGCCTGCGGCCTGATGGCGGACGGCGCGTCCCAGGTGCTGCTGGTGGCCTGCGATTGCCCCTTGCCGGAGTTGTTTGCGCCGTTCCAGGATTGCGAAGAACAGCCGTATGCGTGGGCGTGGCTGCTGACGCCAGCGGCGGACGACGCGATATCGCTGAACTGGACCGCGAGCGCCGAGCCGCCGTCGGCCGGCATGCCGGGCGGCCTGGAAGTGGCGCGCTTCCAGCTGCGCGGTGCACGGGCGCTGGAGCGCTGCGACGGGCGCCTGCGCTGGAGCTGGAGCCGCGATGCGTGACGGGCTGCCGGCCACGCTGTCGCGGTACTGGCGCGTGTTCGCCACGGGATTGAGTTTTCTGGTGTTCGGCGTTGGCGGCTTGCTGTTGCGGGTGCTGGTGTTCCCGGCGCTGAACGTGGTGGTGCGCCAGCCGGAGCGGCGCGTGACGGCGGCGCGCACGGTGATACGGCGGGCCTTTCGCAGCTATGTGGATTTGATGCGCGCGCTGGGCGTGCTGCGTTACGATATACGCGGCGTGGAGAAGCTGGACCGTGGCGGCCTGCTGATACTGGCCAACCATCCGACGTTGATCGACACCGTGTTCCTGATGGCCTTCGTGAAGAACGCCGATTGCATCGTCAAGGGAGCGCTGTGGAACAATCCGTTCACGCGCGGACCTGTGCGCGCGGCGGGCTACATCAACAACGAGGGCGGGGCGGAACTGGTGGACGATTGCATCGCCTCTCTGCGGCGCGGCAATAACCTGATCGTGTTCCCGGAAGGGACGCGCACGCCGGCCAACGGCGTGATCAGCATGAAGCGCGGCGCGGCCAACATCGCGGTGCGCGGCGCGCGCGACATGACGCCGGTGCTGATCCGCTGCGAGCCGGCCACGCTGGGCAAGGGCGACAAGTGGTGGCGCGTGCCGCCGCGCCGCGTGTCGATCAGCATCGAGGTCCAGGACGACCTGGAAGTGGCGGCATTCACCGAGGGGGCGGCCAGCGATGTGATGGCGGCGCGCCAGTTGACTGAATTTTTACAGAACTATTTTACCGGGAAGTGCCAAAACCATGCTTGAACTGGAAGTGAAAGAACTGATCATCGATGTGCTGCAGCTGGAGGACATCACGCCCGCCGATATCGATAGCGCGGCGCCGCTGTTCGTCGAAGGCCTCGGCCTGGATTCGATCGACGCGCTGGAACTGGGCGTCGCCTTGCAGAAGAAGTACGGGATTTCGCTGTCCGCCGATTCGGAGGACACCCGGCGCCATTTCGCCTCGGTGCAGGCGCTGGCGGCGATGATCGATAGCCATAGAAAGAAATAAGGGAGCTGCACATGATTGATTTGAACGACATGAGCAAAGACCAGTTGCAGATCTGGGTGGTCGATCTGCTGGCCGAGATGTTTGAACTCGACAAGGCCGACCTGAGCGCCGGCTCGAACCTGTACTCGGACCTGGACATCGACAGCATCGACGCGGTCGACCTGGCGGTGAAGCTCAAGCAGCTGACCGGCAAGCGCTTGCAGCCGGAAGTGTTCAAGACCATCCGCACCATCGGCGACGTGGTCGACGCGCTGGCGGGCATGACGGAGCAGGCGGCGTAAGTACGATGCCGATGACTGTCCTGACGGTGGCGGTGACGCTGCTGTATCCATTGGCGATCTGGTTCGGGCATGGACAGGTGGAGCCGCGCTGGCTGGCCGGCCTGCTGTTGCTGGCCGTGGCCACGCGCCTGCCCGCGCTCAGGTTGAGCGGCGTCGCGCGCTGGTCGACGGCGGGCGCGCTGGTGCTGATGGCGTGCGCGGTCTGGAGCAATCTGCTGCTGCCTTTGAAGCTGTATCCGGTGCTGGTCAATGCGGCGCTGCTGGCGGGCTTCGGCTACAGCCTGGCGACGCCGATGTCGGCGGTCGAGCGCATGGCGCGCCTGCGCGGCGATGACTTCCCGCCGGTGGCGCAAGCCTATATGCGCAAGGTGACGCAGGTGTGGTGCGGTTTTTTTGTCGTCAACGGCCTGATCGCCTTCGCCACCGCGCTGTGGATGTCGGAGGCCGTGTGGTCGCTGTACACCGGCGTGATCTCGTACGGGTTGATGGCGTTGCTGTTCGGCGGCGAGTATCTGGTGCGCCTGCGTTTCAAGCGTCTGCATCATGTCTGACCGGATCGAAAATCTGTACGCGGCCATCGCGGCGCGGCCCGCCGGCGGCTTGGCCGGCTGGCGCGCCGGCGCGGCCATCGACAACGCGCATTGGCTGGCGCGCGCGCACGCATGGCATGCGCTGCTGCGCGGCCAGCAGGGCAGCGATTTCGCGCTGTACCTCGACGACAGCCTGGAATTCAGCGCGGCCCTGCTGGGCGCCTGGCATGCCGGCAAAACCGTCTGGCTGAGCGCCGATACGCTGGAGGCCAGTTGCGCCGCCCTGCGCCCATCGGTGGACGGCTTCCTCGGCCAGTTCCCCGCGGAGCTGCGGCCGATGCAGCCCGCCGAAACGGACGAGGTATCCACGGCGCTGCGGATGGGCGGCGCCTTGTCCGCCGACTTGCCGGCGCTGGTCGTGTTCACGTCCGGCAGCACCGGCGCGGCGCAAGCCATTCCTAAAAAATTGTCGCAGCTGGCGAGCGAAGTCGAAACGCTCGATGTGCTGTTCGGCGCCACCGCCGGCGACGCCGCCGTGCTGGCGACCGTCTCGCACCAGCACATCTACGGCCTGTTGTTCAAGGTCCTGTGGCCGCTCAGTACCGGCCGCGCGATCCATGCGCTGAGCATCACCTATCCCGAGGAACTGGCGGCAGGCATGGCCGCCGGCCCGTGCGTGCTGGTGGCCAGTCCGGCGCACCTGAAGCGGTTGCCGGAGCACCTGGACTGGCGCGGCGCGGCCGGCATGTTGCGGACGGTGTTTTCGTCCGGCGGCCCGCTGGCGGCGGAAACGGCGCTGGCCGCGGGACGCTTGCTGGGCAGCGTGCCGGTGGAAGTCTATGGCAGCTCGGAGACGGGCGGCGTGGCCTGGCGCCAGCGCAGCGGCATCACCGACGACGCCTGGCGGCCTTTCCCCACCGTGGCATGGCGCCTCGGCGCGGCGGACGACACGCTGGAGGTGCGCTCGCCGCACCTGGCCGACGACAACTGGCTGGCGCTGGCCGACCGCGCCGCGCGCGTCGGCGAGCAGCGCTTCCTGCTGCTGGGCCGCAGCGACCGCATCGTCAAGATCGAGGAAAAGCGCATCTCGCTGAGCGCGATGGAAGCGGCGCTGCTGGCGTGCGGCATGGCCGCCGAGGTCCGCATCGTCCTGTGCGAACCGGGCGCCGGCGAACGCCAGCGGCTGGCCGCGTTCATCGTGCCGACGCCGGCGGGCCGCGCGCAGCTGGACGCCGAAGGCAAGCCAGCATTCAACGCGCGCCTGCGCGCCGTGCTGGCGGCGGTGGTGGACGCGGTCGCGCTGCCGCGCCGCTGGCGCTACCTGGACCAGATGCCGGTCAACGCACAGGGCAAGACCACGCTGGCCGCCTTGCTGGCGCTGCTCGACGGCGACGAGGGCGCGGCCGCCCGCCGCCCACGCCTGCCGCAGGTGCGCGAACTGGAACGCGAGCCGCTGCGCGTGCTGCTGGAAGTGAGCGCGCCGGCCGACCTGCTGTATTTCGACGGCCACTTCGACGTCGCGCCCATCCTGCCGGGCGTGGTGCAGGTCGACTGGGCGATCCATTACGGCCGCCGGTATTTCAGTTTGCCTTTGCAGTTCAAGGGCATCAACGCGCTCAAGTTCCAGCAGGTGATACAGCCGGAGACCCCGGTGCGACTGGAGCTGCTGCACGATGTGGCCAAGGGCTGCCTGCAGTTCCGCTACCTGTCCGAGGCGGGCCAGCATGCCAGCGGCCGCGTCATGCTGGGAGACGCGGATGCGTGATTTCAAACCTTGCATCGTGGTGCCGGTCTATAACCACGAACACGCGATCGGCGCGGTGGTGGCCGGACTGCTGCGCCACGGCGCGCCGTGCATCCTGGTCGACGACGGCAGCAGCGCCGCCTGCGCCGCCGTGCTGGACGCGCTGGCGCGGCAGCATGCAGGCACGGTCTCGCTGGTGCGGCTGGCGCAGAACCAGGGCAAGGGTGTCGCTGTGTTGAGCGGCTTCCGCCGCGCGGCGGAACTGGGCTACACCCATGTGCTGCAGATCGACGCCGACGGCCAGCACGAAACCGCCGACGTGCCGAAGTTCCTGGCGCAAGCCGTCGCCTGTCCGGACGCCATTATCGCCGGCCATCCGGTCTACGACGAATCGGTGCCGAAGGCGCGCCTGTACGGCCGCTACGCCACCCACATCTGGGTGTGGATTAATACGCTGTCGTTCGACATCAAGGATTCGATGTGCGGCTTCCGCGTCTATCCGGTGGCGCCGGTCAATGCGCTGGCGGCGCGCAGTGCCATCGGCGCGCGCATGAACTTCGACACCGACATCCTGGTGCGGCTGTTCTGGGACGGCCTGCAAGTGGTGAACCTGCCGACCCGCGTCAGCTATCCGTCGGACGGCGTATCGCACTTCCGCGTCTGGAGCGACAACGTGCGGATCTCGTGGATGCATACGAAGCTGTTCTTCGGCATGCTGCCACGTATTCCCCGCCTGCTGGCGCGTAAAAGGCAGGTCCGATGACCGCGCGCAGCCTGCACTGGGCCTCCATCAACGAGATCAGTTTCGTCGGCGGCATGCGCCTGTTGTTCTGGATCGCCCGTGTGTTCGGCCGCTGGCCGTTCCGCGTGGTGCTGTATCCGGTGCTGGGCTGGTATGTGTTGAGCAAGCCGCGGCCGCGCCGTGCTTCGCAGGCGTATCTGCGCCGCGTGGCCGGCTACACGTCGACCGCCATGCCGGGCGTGCTGCGCCACTTCGCCGCCTTCGGCGAGAGTATCCTCGACAAGATGCTGCTGTGGGGCGGCTTGTTCAAGCTCGATACGGTGGACCTGCACGGCAGCGAATTGATCACCGACGCGGCGGCGGCCGGGCGGGGCGGCCTGCTGATCTGCGCCCACCTGGGCAACCTGGAGCTGTGCCGCGTGCTGTCGCGCCAGCGCCGCGACATCAAGATGACGGTGCTGGTGCACACCAAGCACGCGCAGGCCTTCAACGACATGCTCGCCCGTCTCAATCCGGAGAGCCAGCTGAATCTGATGCAGGTGACGGAGATGTCGCCGGCCACCGCCATCCTGCTGTCCGAGCGCGTGGCGCGCGGCGAGTTCGTGGTCATCGCCGGCGACCGTGTGCCGGTGTCGCACAATCCGCGCGTGGCGCTGGCCGATTTCATGGGCGCGCCGGCGCCGTTCCCGGTCGGCCCCTATGTGCTGGCCAATATCCTGCAATGCCCGGTGTTCCTGTTGTTCTCCATCCGCGACGGCCAGCGCCCGGCGCTGTATTTCGAGGCCTTCCGCGACGTCATACGCATTCCGCGCCAGGGCCGCGAAGCCGCGTTCCAGCAACTGGCGAACGATTACGCGCGGCGCCTGGAGCATTACTGCCTGCGCGCGCCGCTGCAGTGGTTTAATTTTTACGATTTCTGGCACTTACCCCAATTGGAACGATCCGATGCACCTCGCTGACATAGCCCAACTCCGCACCGCGCCGCGCGCCGTACGCTTCGACCAGAGCCGCCTGACGATCGAGGACATCGTCGACATCGCGCAAGGCCGCGCCGTCGCCGAATTGTCGGATGATCCAGCCTTCCGCGCCGCCATCGCGCGCGGCGCCGACTTCCTCGACCGCCTGCTGCGCGAGGACGGCACCGTCTACGGCGTCACCACCGGCTACGGCGACTCCTGCACGGTGGTGGTGCCGCCGGAGCTGGTGGCCGAGCTGCCTCATCATCTGTACACCTACCACGGCGTCGGCCTGGGCGAGTACTTCACGCCGGCGCAGACGCGGGCGATCCTGGCATCGCGCCTGGCGTCGCTGAGCAAGGGCTATTCCGGCGTCAGCGTTGAGCTGCTGCTGCAGATCACGCGCCTGCTCGACGCCGGCCTGCTGCCGCTGATTCCATCCGAGGGTTCGGTCGGCGCCAGCGGCGACCTCACGCCGCTGTCCTACCTGGCGGCGGTGCTGTGCGGCGAGCGCGAAGTGTGGCGCGACGGTGTGCAGGTGCCGGCCGCGCAGGCCTTGCAGGAAGCCGGCATCGCGCCGCTGCGCCTGCGGCCGAAGGAGGGGCTGGCGATCATGAACGGCACCGCCGTCATGACCGCGCTGGCCTGCATGGCCTACGACCGCGCCGAATACCTGGTCCGGCTGACCACCCGCATCACGGCGATGGCCTCGTTCGCGATGGACGGCAACGCCCACCACTTCGACGAGGTGCTGTTCTCTGTCAAGCCGCACGGCGGCATGCAGCAGGTGGCGGCGTGGCTGCGCAGCGACCTGCCGACCGACCAGTGGGAACGCAACGGCAAGCGCCTGCAGGACCGCTATTCGATCCGCTGCGCGCCGCACGTGATCGGCGTGCTGGCCGATGCGCTGCCGTTCTTCCGTTCGTCGATCGAGAATGAACTCAATAGCGCCAACGACAATCCGCTGATCGACGCCGACAATGAACGTGTGCTGCACGGCGGCCACTTCTACGGCGGCCATATCGCCTTCGCCATGGACGGCATGAAGAACGCGGTCGCCAACCTGGCCGACCTGCTGGACCGCCAGATGGCGCTGCTGGTCGACAGCCGCTACAACCACGGCCTGCCGGCCAACCTGTCCGGCGCCACCGGCGCGCGCGCGCCGATCAACCACGGCCTGAAGGCCTTGCAGATCAGCGCCTCGGCGTGGACGGCGGAAGCGCTCAAGCTGACCATGCCGGCTTCGGTGTTCTCGCGTTCCACCGAGTGCCACAACCAGGACAAGGTCAGCATGGGCACCATCGCCGCGCGCGACTGCCTGCGCGTGCTGGAGCTGACGGAGCAGGTGGTGGCGGCATTGCTGATCACCGTGCGCCAGGGCGTGTGGCTGCGTTGCCAGGTCAGCCCGGAATTGCAACCGCAGGCCGCGCTGGCGGCGATGCAGGAAACGCTGGGCTCCGACATCAAGCCGGTGGAGGAAGACCGTCGCTTGGAGCCGGACTTGCGCCTGCTGCTGGAACGTATCCGCGCCAAGGCATGGGATTTGTATGCGCCGAACTAACAAGGAAAGCCGCTGGTTCGCGGAGATCGAGATGCAGGTGCAGTTCTTCGACCTGGATCCGATGGAGATCGTCTGGCACGGCCGCTACGTCAAGTACCTGGAGGTGGTGCGCTGCGCGCTGCTGGACAAGATCGGCTACAACTACCCGCAGATGAAGGAGTCCGGCTACGCCTGGCCGGTGATCGACATGCAGCTGCGCTACATCGGTTCGGCCACCTTCGGCCAGACCCTCAAGCTGCGCGCCGACATCGTCGAGTGGGAGAACCGCCTGAAGATCGACTACCTGATCACCGACGCCGCCACCGGCAAGCGCCTGAACCGCGCCAGCACCACCATGGTCGCCGTCGATATCGCCACCAAGGAGATGTGCTTCGTGTCGCCTCCTGTGCTGTTTGAAAAATTGGGGATAGAACCAGTATGAAGCCGATGAAAACAATCTTGCTGGCGACCGCGCTGGCCGCGCTGGGGCAGGTCCATGCCGCCGTACCGGTGGCGAAGATCCAGTCCATGCTGGCCAAGCCGCCCGTGATGTGCGGCCACTTCGACCAGAGCAAGCAGCTGGCCGGCATGAAGAAACCGTTGGCCGCCAACGGCCGCTTCTGCGTGGTCGCCGGCAAGGGCGTGTTGTGGCGCACCTTGCAGCCTTTCCCCAGCACGCTGCGCCTGACGCGCGACGAGATCGTCAACTACCAGGGCGACCGCGTGGCGATGCGCCTGGACGCCAAGACCGAGCCGACGGTCCGCATGATCAACAACGTGCTGTTCTCGCTGCTGTCCGGCGACCTGGCACAGTTGGAGACGCTGTTCGAGGTGGACGGCACGGTTGACGCCAGCAGCTGGAACGTGGTGCTCAAGCCGCGCCAGCCGGCGCTGGAGAAGGCCATCGGCACCATCAAGCTCGATGGCGGCGCGTACGTGAAGACCATCGTCATGGGCGACGCCGGCGGCGATCGCACCACCATCGTGTTCTCCGCGATCCAGTCCGGCGACGCCGCGATGAGCAAGGAAGAGGCGGCGCTGTTTTGAATCGTACCCGCCAATTCGCGCTGCTGTGGGCCTTTGCTGTCTGCCTGCTGCTGGGGCATAACGCCTATCTGTGGCTGGTGCAGCGCATCGTGCCGGACACCGACATCATGGCGCTGCTGCCGGTGCAGGAGCGCGATCCGTTGCTCCAGCAGTCGTTCAGCCACATGGTCGACGCGGCGCAGCAGCGCGTGGTGGTGCTGGTCGGCGCGGCCGACTGGCAGGACGCCAAGCGAGCGGCCGACGCCTACAGCGCGGTGCTCGCGTCCCGCAAGGATATCTTCGAGGCGACGCCGATCGGCGAGCAAACGCAGAGCGACTGGCTGTCGCTGTTCCAACGCCATCGCCTGGTGCTGCTGACGGCGCAGCAGGAAGCGCAACTGCGCACGCAGCCGGCGCAGTTCTGGCTTGAGGCGGCGCTCGGCAAACTGTATAGCCCATTCGGCGGCCCCAATGTTGGCTCGTGGCGCGACGATCCCTTCGGCCTGTTCGCCGGCTGGTTGCAGGAGCGTGCGCAGGAAACGCCGGTGCGTCCGCGCGACGGCCATCTGTTCGTCGCAGATGCCAAGCGCCAGTACGTGCTGCTGCCGTTGACGCTGAAGGTGCCCGCGCTGTCGATGACGGCGCAGGAAACCGTACTGCCCTTGCTGAAGCAGGCCGGCGACGCCGCCCGCAAGGCGACCCCGCAAGTTGAATTGATACAGGCCGGCGTGATCCTGCACGCGGCCAACGCCAGCGCCCAGGCCAGCGGCGAGGTGTCCACCATCGGCATCGGCTCGCTGCTGGGCATCGTGCTGCTGATGTGGTTCGCCTTCCATTCGTTCAAGCCGATTTCGCTGATCCTGCTGTCGATCGGCATCGGCTGTCTTGGCGCGCTGTCGGTGTGCTGGCTGCTGTTCGGCCGCGTGCACCTGATGACATTGGTGTTCGGCGCTAGCCTGATCGGCGTGGCGCAGGACTACGGCATCTACTTTCTGTGCAACCGCCTCGCGGCGGACGAGAAGCTGGCATCGCCGGCCTTGCTGAAACGCCTGCTGCCCGGCCTGGGCCTGACCCTGCTGGCGGCGGTGATCGGCTATATGGGACTGGCGCTGACGCCGTTCCCCGGTCTGCGCCAGATGGCGGTGTTCTCCGCGCTCGGCCTGGTGTTCGCCTGGCTGACGGTGGTGTGCTGGTTCCCGGCGCTGATCGGCGGCCGCACGCTGAAGAGCGGGGCGCTGGTGCGCGGCTATGGCGCGGCCCTGCAGCGCTGGCCGCTGCTGCGCATGAACCGCGCCACGCTGCTGGCCGCCGTGGCGTTCGCGCTGGCGGCGGGTTATGGCGTCAGCCGCCTTGGCGCCAACGACGATATCCGCCTGCTGCAAAATCCGCCCAAGCATTTGATCGCCGACCAGCTCAAATTGAGCAAGCTGCTGGACGCGCCGACGCCGGTGCAGTACTTCCTGGTGCGCGGCGACTCCGTCGAGACGGTGCTGCAGCGCGAAGAGGCGTTGAAGGCGCGGTTGGACCTGATGGCTGCAGCGGGGCGCATCGGCGGCTACCAGGCGATGTCCAACTGGGTGCCGTCCGCGCGCACCCAGGCCGCGCGCCGCCAACTGATCGAGGACAAGCTGTTGGCCGCCGGCGGCCCGCTGCACGCCGTCGCCGCGCAGACCGGCGAGGACGCGCAGTGGATCGCCGCCACCGCCGCCGGCCTGCGTACCGCTGCGGCGCCGCTGACGCTGGACGATTTCCTGAAAGCCCCGGCCAGCGAGCCATGGCGCCATCTGTGGCTGGGCGAAGTAAAAGGCGTCTACGCCAGCATCGTCGCCTTGCGCGGCCTGTCCGGCGCCGCTGTGCCGCAGGTGCGGCTGGCCGCCGATGGATTGCAGGGCGTGCAGTGGGTCGACAAGGTGGCCGAGATTTCGTCGGTGCTGGGCCGCTATCGCGAGTATATGAGCTGGGTGGTGCTTGGCGCTTATGCCGTGGTGTTCGCGCTGCTGTTCCCGCGCTACCGGCGCCGGACCTGGCGCGTGCTGGCGCCGACCGCGCTGGCCAGCATCGCCACGCTGGCCTTGCTCGGCTTCGCGTCGCAGAACCTCCAGCTGTTCCACGTGCTGGCGCTGATGCTGCTGCTGGGCGTCGGCGTCGATTACGGCATCTTCATGCAGGAGCATCCCGACCGGCGCGACCGCACGCCGTGGCTGGCGGTCGGCATGTCGGCGGCGAATACGATTTTGTCCTTCGGTTTGCTGGGACTCAGTTCCACTCCGGCGTTGCAGGCGTTCGGCCTGACGATGCTGCTGGGGACAGCGCTGGTCTGGTTGATCGTCCCTTGTTTTGGCTCCACTAAAGAAAGCTCCAATGACTGATGCAATGAACATCGAAGCCGTTGAAATCCTGATCGTCGGCGCCGGTCCTGCGGGATCCGTGGCCGCCGCGCTGCTGCGGCAGCAGGGACGCCAGGTGCTGGTGATCGAGCGCGAACAGTTCCCGCGCTTCTCCATCGGCGAGAGCCTGCTGCCGCAAAGTATGGCCTACCTGGAGCAGGCCGGCATGTTGCAGGCCGTGGTCGAAGCGGGCTTCCAGTTCAAGAACGGCGCGGCGTTCATGCGCAACGGCTGCTATACCGATTTCGATTTTCGCGACAAGCACTCGGCGGGGTGGGGCACCACCTACCAGGTGCAGCGCGCTGTCTTCGATCATGTGCTGGCCAAGGAAGCGGAGCGCTTTGGCGCCGAGGTGCGCTATCGTCATGAAGTGCTGGATATTGAATTGGGCAAGGACGGCGCGCCCGCGCTGGTCACGGTCAAGGGCGAGGATGGCGCGCAGTACCAGGTACGCGCCGGCTTCATTCTCGACGCCAGCGGTTTTGGCCGCATCCTGCCGCGCCTCCTGAAGCTGGAGACGCCGTCCAACTTCCCGGTGCGCGGCGCGATCTTCACCCACATCGAAGACGGCATCCACGGCGGCGGTTTCGATCGCACCAAGATCCGCGTGACCGTACATCCGAAGCATTGCAACGTGTGGTTCTGGACCATCCCGTTCGCCGGCGGCCGCTGCTCGCTGGGCGTGGTGGCGGAGACCAGCTTCCTTGACACCTACCAGGGCAGCGCCACCGAGCGCCTGCAAGCCATCGTGGCGGAGGAGCCGTCGCTGTCGGCGTTGCTGGAGAACGCCAAGTGGGATACCCCGGCACGCCAGATCGTCGGCTACTCGGCCAACGTCGACAAGCTGTGGGGCGAGGGCTACGCCCTGCTGGGCAACGCGGGCGAGTTCCTCGATCCGGTGTTCTCATCGGGCGTGACCATCGCCTTCAAGTCGGCCAGCCTGGCCGCGGCCGCGCTGCAACGCCAGTTCGCCGGCGAGCCGGTGGACTGGCAGGCCGACTTCGGCGCGCCGTTGCGCAAGGGTGTGGACACCTTCCGCGCCTTTGTCGAGTCGTGGTATGCCGGCGGCTTCCAGACCATCATCTTCCACGACAAGCAGCAGCCGGAAGTGCGGCGCATGATCTCGGCGATCCTGGCCGGCTATGCCTGGGACCTGACCAATCCCTTCGTTAAGGAGACGCCGCGCCGGCTGGCGGCGCTGGAGGCCTTGTGCTCACAGGGTTGATGCGCCGCGCACCGCTGCTGGCGGCCTTGCTGCTGGCCGCCTGCGCCACCACGCGGCCACCGCAGGCCCGCCTGGGCCTGAAGCTGGCGCCGGCGGCGCTGGGCACGTCGATCAGCGTGCAGCAGCATTTGAAGGTGGAGCGCAACGGCCGCACCGATGATCTCGACGTCGCGCTGCAGGTGGAGCCGGACGCGATCGACGTCGTCGGCCTGGCGTTCAGCCAGCGTGTGCTGACGTTGCACTACGACGGCAAGGAACTGACCTCGTGGCGGCATGTGATGCTGCCGTCGCAGGTGCGCGCCGAGGATGTGCTGGAAGACATGCAGCTGACCCTGTGGCCGGCCGAGGCAATCGCCGCCGCGCTGCCGCAGGGCTGGCGCATCGCCGAGCAGGGCGCCCACCGCACCTTGTTCCTGGACGAGCAACCGATCATGCAGATCTCCTACAGCGGCACGCCGCGCTGGAGCGGCACCGTGGTGCTGGATAATCTGCGGTATCACTACAAGTTGACGATACAGTTTGCCGTGCCCACCGACTGAGACCGACGAATGCTGAATTTTTATCTGAACGCTTGCGGCATTGTGTGCGCGATGGGGGACAACCCGGCGCAGGTGAAGGCGCGCCTTTATGCGGGCGAGACCGGCGTGGCGGCGACCGACAGCTGTTCGCCTGGCCGCGAGCTGCCGCTGGGCCGCGTGAGGACGGAGCTGCCGTCCGTGGCGCACCTGCCACCGTCGCAGCGCAGCCGCAACAACGCGCTGGCGCTGGCGGCGCTGGCGCAGATCCGTCCCCAGGTGGATGCTGCCATCGCGCGCTACGGCGCCGACCGCGTCGGCGTGGTGCTCGGCACCAGCACCTCCGGCATCGGCGAGACGGAGCTGGCCATCGCCCGCCAGGTGGCCGACGGCGCGCTGCCGCCGGACTTCCATTACGGCCACCAGGAGATGGGATCGCCCGCCGAAATGCTGGCCTGGGAATTGGGCTTGGCCGGTCCGGCCTATGTGCATTCCAGCGCGTGCTCGTCGAGCGCCAAGGCGATGGCCGGCGCCGCGCGGCTGATCAAGATGGGCTTGTGCGACGCGGTGCTGACCGGCGGCGCCGATTCGCTGTGCGCCTTCACGGTGGCCGGCTTCGGCGCGCTGGATTCGGTCAGCGCGGCGCAGTGCAATCCGATGAGCGCCAACCGCGACGGCATCAACATCGGCGAGGGCGCGGCGCTGTTCCTGATGAGCGGCGAACCCGCCACGGTGGCCTTACTGGGCTGGGGCGAATCGTCGGACGGCCACCACATGTCGGCGCCCGACCCGGCCGGCGTGGGCGCGCGGCTGGCGATGACGCAGGCGCTGGAACGCGCCGGCGTCACGGCGGCGCAAATCGATTACATCAACATGCACGGCACGGCGACGCGGCAGAACGACGCGATGGAGTCGGGCGCGATCGCGGCCTTGTTCGGCCTCGAAGTGCCGGTCAGTTCCACCAAGCCGTTCACCGGCCATACGCTGGGCGCGGCGGCCGCGATCGAAGCGGCGCTGTGCTGGCTCGCCATGCAGGACGATAACCCGCAGGGCCGCTTGCCGCCGCACCTGTGGGACGGCGTGGCCGATCCGGCGCTGCCGGCGCTGAACCTGGTGGCGCGCGGCGCGGCGCTGGGCCGTCCGCTGCGCCATGTGTTGAGCAGCTCATTCGCTTTCGGCGGCTCCAACGCGGCGCTGCTGCTGGGGAGGACAGCATGACGATGCCCGACGTGCGTGAACTGGTGCCGCATTCCGGCCGGATGGTGCTGCTCGACCGCGTGCTGAGTGCGGACGACGACAACCTGTGCGCGGAAGTGCGTATCCACGCCGGCAGCATGCTCGCTGGCGAAGAGGGCGTCGGCGCCTGGGTCGGCATCGAATACATGGCGCAGGCGATTGCCGCGCATGCCGGCTGGCTGGCCTTGCAACGCGGCGAGGCGGTCAAGGTGGGCTTCTTGCTTGGATCGCGCAAGTATGCGTCCAGCGTGCCGCTGTTCGCCACGGGCAGCGTGCTGCTGGTGCATGTGCAGCGGGTGCTGCAAGGTGAAAACGGCTTGGGCGCGTTCGACTGCCGCATCGACGTCGCCGGTGGCGCAAGCGCGGTGGCGACGGCCACGGTGACGGTGTTCCAGCCGGATAATGTCAATCAATTTCTCAAAGATGGAAACGCAGTATGAATCAGAATAAGTCCATGAGCGTGCTGGTGACGGGGTCGTCGCGCGGCATCGGTAAGGCGATTGCGCTGCGCCTCGCGCGCGACGGCTACGACGTGGTGCTGCATTGCCGCAGCCAGCGCGCCGAGGCCGACGCGGTCGCCCAGCAGATCGCGGAAATGGGCCGCGCGGTACGCGTGCTGCAGTTCGATATCGGCGACCGCGCCGCCACCGCCGCCGCGCTGGAGGCGGACATCGGGCAGCATGGCTGTTACTACGGCGTGGTGTGCAACGCAGGTGTCGCGCGCGACAACGCCTTCCCGGCGATGTCCGGCGAGGATTGGGACATCGTGCTGAAGACGAACCTGGACGGCTTCTACAACGTGCTCAATCCGCTGGTGATGCCGCTGGTCCAACGCCGCAAGCCGGGTCGCATAGTCACGCTGGCGTCGGTGTCGGGATTGATCGGCAATCGTGGGCAGGTCAACTACAGCGCGGCCAAGGCCGGCATCATCGGCGCCACCAAGGCGCTGGCGCTGGAGCTGGCCAAGCGTGCCATCACCGTCAACTGCGTGGCGCCTGGATTGATCGAGACCGACATGACCAGCGAGGTGCCGATGGAGGAAGCGCTGAAGATGATACCTGCGCGCCGCGTCGGCAAGCCGGAGGAGGTGGCGGCCGCCGTCAGCTTCCTGATCGGCGAGGAGGCGGGCTACATCACGCGCCAGGTCATTTCCGTCAACGGTGGCCTGGCATGAGCCGCCGCGTCGCCGTCACCGGCATGGCCGGCATCAGCCCGATCGGCAACGACTGGGCCGCGATCCGCGATCGCCTGGGCCAGTACCGCAACGCCGTCGTGCGGATGGCGGACTGGGAGGACTACGAGGGCCTGAACACGCGCCTCGGCGCGCCCGCCGCGCCGTTCTCGCTGACCGAGCGTTATAACCGCAAGGCGATTCGCAGCATGGGCCGGGTCGCGCTGATGGCCACGCGCGCCAGCGAACTGGCGCTGGCCGATGCGGGATTGCTGGAGCACCCGCTGCTCAAGAGCGGCGACATGGGCGTGTCCTTCGGTTCCTCGGCGGGCACGCCCAGCGCCATCGGCGATTTCGGCCGCATGATGGAGGAGCGCACCACCAAGGGCATCAACGCGACCACCTACATCAAGATGATGGCGCATACGGCGCCGGTGAATATCGGCGTCTTCTTCGGCATCACCGGCCGCGTGATCACCACGTCCAGCGCCTGCACCTCCGGCAGCCAGGGCATAGGCTACGCCTACGAGGCTATCCGCGGCGGCAAGCAGCTGGCGATGGTGGCCGGCGGCGCAGAGGAGCTGTGCGCCACCGAGGCGGCGGTGTTCGACACGCTGTTCGCCACCAGCACCCGCAACGACGCCGGCCACACCACGCCACGTCCGTTCGACGGCGGCCGCGACGGCCTGGTGATCGGCGAGGGTGCCGGTTGCCTGATCCTGGAAGACCTGGATCACGCGCAGGCGCGCGGCGCCACGATCCACGCGGAGCTGGTCGGCTTTGGCACCAACAGCGACGGTTGCCACGTCACCCAGCCCAACGCGGCCACCATGCAGAAGGCGATGCGGCTGGCCCTGGAGGACGCCGGCTTGCAGGCGTCGGACATCGGCTACATCAACGCGCACGGCACCGGCACCCACCAGGGCGACATCGCCGAGTCGCAGGCGACGCTGGCGGTGTTCGGCGATCGGACGCCTATCAGTTCCCTCAAGAGCTACATGGGCCACACGCTGGGCGCGTGCGGCGCGCTGGAAGCCTGGATCAGCATCGAGATGATGCGCGAGGGCTGGTTTGCGCCGACCATCAACCTGGATGCAATCGATCCGGCGTGCGCTGCGCTGGACTACATCGCCGGCGAAGGCCGGCAACTGCAATGCGAGTACGTGATGTCGAATAACTTCGCTTTCGGCGGCATTAACACGTCGCTGATTTTCAAACGGTACGTCAAATAGGAACCCGATAATGAAGAAACTGCATTCTGTGATGGCACTGCTGGTATTGGCCGCCGCGCCGCTGTGCGCCTCGGCCGCCGACAAGATGGTCCTGCTGCCGATCGCCGGCGCCATGGCCGCCAACAACGCGCAACAGCGCCTGGACGTCGGCGTCAAGTTCTACTTCGCCGACCAGCCTACGCCGAAGGTGCAGACCAAGATCACCAGCGACAGGACCAGCCTGCGCACCAATGGCTTCGGCAAGTCGGCCGAGAAGGCCTGCAACTGGGTGTTCCTGTCGGCGATGCTGTCGCTGCAGAAGCGCGCGCAGGAAGTGGGCGCCGATGGCGTGGTCAACATCGTCAGCAATTTCAATGACAAGGAAATGGCCAGCCAGACCGAGTTCGAATGTGCGGACGGCGCCATCATGGCCGGCGTCGCGCTCAAGGGCGACTTCGTCAAGTTCGCCAAATAATCCGGTGCCAACGCACCTCACTGTTTTACCAACCCATCGAAAGATAGCCATGAATAAGAACTTCCGTAACGCCGTGCTGGTAGCCGCCATCGGTGGCGCGCTGTTGACGACCGGCTGCGCGACCAGGATCAAGGCCAGCAGCGCCCAGAATCCTCCACCTAAGGAAGCTTTCGCCACCTATGGCCGCATCGAAATCAAACCCGTCGTGTTCAAGGCAGGTTACGTTGGCGACGCCTCCGGCCTGGCCAAGATCGACGAGAACTTCCGCGCCGACCTGGCGGAATCGCTGGCACGCTGGAACCAGCGTCCCGCCAACGGCCGCACGCTGGTGATCGAGCCGGTGATCGACGAGCTGTCGTTCAAGCATGGCGCAAAGCGCGTGCTGCTGGGGCCTTTGGCCGGCAGCTCGGGTGTGCTGATGCACGTGGCTATCCACGATGCCAGCGGCGCCGTGGTCGCCAACCCGGAGTTCTTCCAGCGTGCCGACGCGATGGGTGCGGGCTTCACCTTCGGCGCGCATGACAACCTGATGCTGACGCGCGTCGGCAAGCTCGCCGCCGGCTATGTGATGGCCAACTACGACACGCCTGTTGGCGGCCCGACCGGCGCCGACGACAAGGCGGTGGCCCGCTAATGACAGTCGCCGCCTCGCTCTGGATGGCCGACATCGACGGCATGGCGGACGAGGATCTGCCGCGCCTGCGCGATTGGTTGTCCGCGAGCGAGCTGGCGCGCTGTGGGCGGTTTGTGCGCGTCCAGCGGCAACGCCAGTTTGTCGCGGGACGGATCTTGTTGCGCATGGCGCTGGGCTCCTTGCAGGGCGTGGCGCCGCGCGATGTCGAGCTGGAGGACCGGCCCGGCGCGGCGCCTTTGCTGAAGGCGCCCGTGCTGCGTGGCCCGGCGCCGGGCTTCAGCATCGCGCACAGCGGCCGCTGGGTGGCTTGCGCCGTCAGCGCGCAGACGGCGCTGGGACTGGATATCGAAATGCGCGATCCGCAGCGCGATCTGGCGGCGTTGGCCGCGCAGGCCTTCGATGCGGACGAGATGGCGCAGTGGATGGCGTTGGACGAGGCGCGCCGCGTCGTCGGCTTTTACAGTTTGTGGAGCGGGAAGGAAGCGCGCTTCAAGCTGGGGGACGCGGCGCAGGCGCATCGCGTCGATCTGCCGCATGAGGAATTGTCGGTGGTGTTGTGCAGCGCCTTGCCGCTGACGGAGCTGCCGCGGATAAAACTGGTGACGCTGCCGTGATCACTGCCACAGCCAGCCCCACAGGCCTGGCAGGTGCTGCTTGACGCTCGCGTCATCGACGGTGCTCGCCAGCGCGGCGCGCTCCAGTTCCGCGCGGTCGTCGTAGAACGGCTTGGCGGCCAGCGGCATGTCGAGTTCGTGCGCGACGTCGAGCAGGATCTCCAGGTATTCCTGGATGTGGCGCGAGGTGTAGGTGTTCACGTCGTGGAAGGTGACCACCACTGGCGTGCTGCCGTCGACCACGGGCATGGCGCCGGCGGCCCAGCGTTTTCGGGTCTCGGCCAGGTGGGTGAGCATGTTGGAGCGCTTGTGCCAGCTGAAGTTGACGCCGTAGATCTTGCCGTCGTTGGCATTCAGGTCGGTCAGCAGCATACGCATGCCGTGCTGGTGGTAGGACTCCAGCGTGCCGGCATCGTAGGCCCAGAACGGCGGGCGCACCAGCTTGGGCGCGACGCCGGTGATGGCGGTCAGGTCGTCGACGCCGCGCTGCATCGATTCGTCCAGCGTGGCGCGGCTCATGAAGCGGTGGTTGGAGTGGAAGGTGGTGGCGCTGTGCAGCGCGACCACGTGGCCTTCGTCGTATTCGCGGCGTATCAGGCCGCGCCCGACCTCCGTGCCGCCGCCATGCCAGGCGCGGGTCTGGGTGAAGAAGACGGCCTTGATGTGGTCTTGCAGCGGATTGCTGGCCAGCGTTTCGAGGATATGCACGGTCGGATTGCCGCTGTCGGCGGCGGCTGGGCCGTCGTCGAAGGTCAGCAGGAAGCGTATCGGCGCGGGTGGCGTGTCCTGGGCCATGGCGCAGGGGCTCGGCATCATCGAGCAGAGTACAAGCAGCAGGCGGAAAAGATGGTTGGACACGGACAGTCGGCATGGCGTACGGAACAGGACGAATATTGTACGAGTTTTTTGCCGGTGGGGTCGCAGTATTGGGAATTTGTAAACTATGGAACAACAAAGGGTTTTATGAGCGCCAACCTGGATGTATTACAGCCACCAGCGGATCCGCATGTGCCGGAGACGGCGTTCGGCAAGTGGTTCCTACGCACCGAGACGTGGACCGTGCATGTGCTGGAGCGCGCGCTGGTGGACTTGCAGCGCCTGATGCCGGCGGACCAGCCGCGCAGTTTCGAGGTGGTGGCGGATGTGGGCTGCGGCTTTGGCCGCTCGCTCGGCAAGCTGCACCGGCGCTACGCGCCACGGCGCCTGATCGGCATGGACATCGATCCCGACATGCTGCGCGAGTCGGCCAGGGAAGCGGCGGCATTGAAGATCGACGCCGAGTTTATCTGCTGCTCCAGCTCCAACATCAAATTGGAAGACAGCTCGGTGGACCTGCTGTTCTGCCACCAGACCTTCCACCACCTGATCGATCAGGAACGCGCCATCGCGGAGTTTTACCGCGTGCTGAAGCCGGGCGGCGTGCTGCTGTTCGCCGAGTCGACCAAGCGCTATATCCATTCGTGGATCATCCGCGCGCTGTTCCGCCATCCGATGGATGTGCAGAAGACCGCGCCGGAATACCTGGCGATGGTGCGCGACGCCGGGTTCTCGGTGCCGGACAGCGCGGTTTCCTATCCCTTCCTGTGGTGGAGCCGCGAGGACCTGGGCCTGGTGGAGACGGCGCTGCGCATCAAGCCGCCCGCCGTGCGGGAGGAAACGCTGATTAACCTGGTCGCGGTCAAGCCGCGACCGAGTTAATCCCCGGCTTACTCGTCCAGGCTCCAGACGTACTGCATTTTGGTCCACGATTGCTGCGGCACGCCGTCCACGGTGCCGGGCTTGAAGCGGCACAGCCCCAGCCCGACCTGCGCGGCGCGGTCCAGCTCACGGAAGCCGCTGGATTTCTCCACTTTCGAATCGGCCACCCGGCCGTCGGTGCCGATCAGCAGTGACAGCGTGACGGTGCCGGTGTCGCCGTTGCGCAGCGCGGACTTCGGATAGTCCGGCTTTGCGCAGGCCTTGGCGTCCACCACTGCCGGAACCAGCTGCGGCGCGGCTTTCACCACCGTCTTGGCTCCCGGCTCGGCGATGCCCGCCTGCGTCGGCTGGGCCGGCTGCGCCTCGCTCGCCGGACGCGCCGTCACCGGCGGCGGAGTCGATGGCAGCACCGGTGTCTCCACTTGCGGCACGAAGATGTCCGGCGGCGCCAGCTTGGGCAGCGGTACGTCAGGCGGCAGCACTTTCGGCGGCGGCTCGGGCGTAGTGGGCGTCAGGTCGATCACCGCTTCCTTCACCCTGAACACAGTCAGCTTGGAGCCATGCAGGAAGGCGGCCAGCAGCGCCACATGCAACACGGCCACGACAGTCAGGCCGGTGAGATTCTTTTTCTGATGCATATTTGCTCCTTGGTGGTGGTGGGTATTGCTATGTGTTGGAAGTATACTATTCCATGTTATGGCAAAATAAAAGGCGATTTGTGGAATTTTTTACGCCGAACTGCTGTGGTATGCTTCCACCATCGAGTAGTAAATATTCCTGGAGGTAGCAAGTGAAAAAGATACGGGTCATGCTGGCGGACGATCATCCGATCGTGATGACGGGCTTCGCGATGTCGCTGGAAGGGCAGGGGCTGCACGTGGTGGCGCAGGCGCGCACGCCGGAGGAGGCGCTGGAGCAGTACCAGCGCCACAAGCCGGACGTGGCGGTGCTCGATATCCGCTTCGGCGAGCAGTTGACTGGGCTGGACGTGGCCAGGCAGATCCTGGCCCACGCGCCGGACGCGGCCATCGTCTTCCTCAGCCAGTTCGACCAGGACAGCCTGATCAAGGAAACCTACCGCCTCGGCGGCCGCGCCTTCATGACCAAGGACTGCGATCCGGCCGACCTGGCGGCGGCGGTGCGGCGCGCGCACGACGGCGAGTTGTACTTCCTGCCGCACATCGCCGAGCGGCTGGCCAACCTGTCGGTGCGCGGCGACCTGTCGCCGCAGTCGCAGCTGGACGAGCGCGCGCTGGAGATCTTCACGCTGATGGCCGAGGGCCTGACCAACGCGGAGATCGCCGAGAAGCTCGACGTCTCCACCAAGACCATCAGCAACATCAGCCAGGCGGTGAAGGAGAAGCTGGGCGTGCACCGGCCGGCCTACATCACGCGGCTGGCCGTCAAGCACGGCCTGATCGAGCCGTAGCGGATGCGTCTCGACTTCTGGCGCCACTGGAGCGTGCGCGCGCGGCTGCTGTGCGTCACGCTGATCCCGCTGGCCTACATGTTCTGCACCTTCGTCTGGTACGCCTATCATTCGCGCCTGGCCGAGGTGCGCGAGGAGATGGCCGAGCGTGGCCCGCTGGTGGCCAAGGTGCTGGCGCAGAGCAGTGAATTCAGCCTGCTGACGCACCGCTACGATGATCTCAATCTGACCGTCAACGGCCTGCTGCAATCGGACGCCAGCATCGACCGCATCGAGGTGCTGGACGCGCAGCGGCATGCGCTGGTGCAGGCGTTAGCGCCCGCGCCGGGCCGGCCGGATGCCCGCTACTACGAGGCGCCCATCCTCAAGCGCCTGATGTTCGTGACCATGCTGGCGGCCGACGGCAAGCCCTATCGGAAGGACCAGCCGGCCGGCAGCAGCAGCGCGGTCGAGACCATGGGCTATGTGCGGGTGACGATGTCGCCGTCGGCGCTGCTGGTGAAACAGACCCGCCGCTTTTATGTCGAGCTGCTGGTGGCCAGCCTTGGCCTGCTGGTGTGCGCGCTGCTGGCGTGGCAGCTGTCGCAGGGCTTGAACGTCTCGCTGCAGGCGTCGATGCAGGCGCTGCGCGCGGCCGACGCCGAGAAGCGCCGCCTGATCCGCAAGGTCAACACCGCCGTCGAGGATGAGCGCAAGAGCATCGCGCTGGAGATCCACGACGAGTTGAACGCGACGCTGATCGCCGCGCGGCTGGAGGCGCAGCGCATCGTCGACGTCAGCGAGGAGGGCGAGGTGCGCGAGCGCGCGCAGTCGATCATCAAGCTGGCGCTGGGGCTTTACAACAGCGGCCGCACGCTGGTGCGGCGCCTGCGTCCGGAGGTGCTGGACATGCTGGGACTGGACGGCGCGGTGGAGGAGATGGTGCGCCACTACGACCGCGCGCACGCCGGCTGCCGCTACCTGTTCCGCGCCGACGGCGATTTCGCGCGGCTGGAGAGCGGCATCGGCATCTCGGCCTACCGCATCGTGCAGGAGGCCTTGTCCAACATCGCCAAGCACGCGCGCGCGACGCAGGTGACGGTGGCGCTGACGCTGGACGCGGCGGGCCTGCGCATGGAGATCGCCGACAACGGCAGCGGCTACGATGCGGCGCTGGCGTCGGCCGGCATCGGCATCGTCGGCATGCGCGAGCGGGTGGCCGCGTTCGAAGGCCGCATCGACATCGCCACCGCCCTCGGCGCCGGCACCCGCATCGCCATCTTCATCCCGCATGCCGCGCCGGCATCCTGAACGCATGGCTGGATTGATCTGGCGCTAGGTTGTTGCTTGTTGGCATGTTTGTGCGGGGCGGCATGAGGTTATAATCCGTTCAACCTTTCCGTACCACCCATCAGAACGGATGCCGCAGACATGAGCCAGCCCAATCAGTTTTCCCTGTTGACGCAACGCCGCTTCGCGCCGTTTTTCTGGACCCAGTTCCTCGGCGCCTTCAACGACAACCTGTTCAAGACCGCGCTGGTGGTCATGCTGACCTTCGACGCGATGAGCTGGACCACGCTGTCGCCGTCGCTGATCACCAACCTGATCCCCGGCCTGTTCATCCTGCCCTATGTGCTGTTCTCGGCCACCGCCGGCCAGCTGGCCGACAAGTTCGAGAAGTCCGGGCTGACCCGCTTCGTCAAGTGGCTGGAGGTGGCCATCATGTGCATCGCCGGCCTCGGATGGATGACGCACACGCTGTGGCTGCTGGTGACCGCGGTGGTCGGCATGGGCGTGCACTCCACGCTGTTCGGCCCCGTCAAGTACGCCTACCTGCCGCAGCAGCTCAAGCCCGATGAACTCATCGGCGGCAACGGCGTGACCGAGATGGGCACCTTCGTCGGCATCCTGCTGGGCGAGATCCTGGGCGCGGTGCTGGTGGTGCAAAAGCCCAACGGCATCGCCTTCGAGGCCGTCGCCACCATCGCCGTGGCGCTGCTCGGCCTGGTGGCCAGCTACCGCATCCCGCTGGCGCCCGCGCCGGCGCCGGAGCTGAAGGTGAGCTGGAACTTCATCGGCGAATCGTTCCGCAACCTGAGCTTCTCGCGCAAGAACCGCGTGGTGTTCCTGTCCATGCTGGGCAACTCGTGGTTCTGGTTCTACGGCGCGCTGGTGCTGGCGCAGTTCCCGGTCTACGCCAAGGATTACCTGCACGGCGACCACAGCGTGTTCGTGCTGCTTCTGACGGTGTTCTCGCTGGGCGTGGGCAGCGGCTCGCTGCTGTGCGAGCGCCTGTCGGGCCGCAAGGTGGAGATCGGCCTGGTGCCGTTCGGCTCCATCGGCCTGTCGCTGTTCGGCGCCGACCTGTATTTCGCCAGCCACGGCATCGTCGCCGCCACCGGGCCACACCTGGACGCCTTCGCCATGATGGCGCAGCACGGCATGTGGCGCATCCTGTGCGACGTGCTGTTGATCGGCATGTTCGGCGGTTTCTTCATCGTGCCGCTGTTCGCGCTGATCCAGACCCGCTGCGATCCGGCCCACATGTCGCGCACCATCGCCGGCATGAACATCCTCAACGCGCTGTTCATGGTGGCGGCGGCCGGCCTGGCCATCGTGCTGCTGGGGCAGGGCTTCACCATCCCGCAGCTGTTCCTGGTGACGGCGCTGCTCAACGCGGTGGTGGCGCTGTACATCTTCTCGCTGGTGCCGGAGTTCCTGATGCGCTTCCTGGCCTGGATGCTGATCCACACCGTGCACCGCGTGCGACTGATCGACGCCGACCGCATCCCCGACGAGGGCGCGGCGGTGCTGGTGTGTAACCACGTCAGCTACGTCGACGCCATCGTCATCGGCGCGGCCAGCCCGCGCCCGATCCGCTTCGTGATGGACCACCGCATCTTCAAGCTGCCGCTGCTGGGCTGGATCTTCCGCACCGCGCGCGCCATCCCGATCGCGCCGGCCAAGGAAGACCCGTGGCTGATGGAGAAGGCCTATGTCGACATCGCGCAGGCGCTGCACGAGGGCGACCTGGTGTGCATCTTCCCGGAGGGCCGCCTGACCAGCACCGGCGAGATCAATGAGTTCAAGGGTGGCGTGTCGAAGATCGTCGAGCGCTCCAAGGTGCCGGTGATCCCGATGGCGCTGCGCGGGCTGTGGGGCCATCTGCTGAGCCGCAGCGGCGAGAACGTGTTCGGGCGCGCCTTCCGCAGCGGCCTGCGTTCGCGCCTGGCGCTGGCGGTCGGCGCGCCGGTGGCGCCGCAGGACGTCACGCCGGAAGGCTTGAAGGAGCGCGTGCTGGCGCTGCGCGGCGACTGGAAGTAGGCCGCGTCAGCGCGCCGCCTGCACCTGCTCGCGGTTCTGCCGCGCGCCGGCCAGGCGCAGGATCTGCTCCAGCTCCACCGGCTTGACCAGGTGGTGGTCGAAGCCCGCCTCGCCGGTGCGGCGGCGGGCGTCGCTCTGGCCCCAGCCGGTCAGCGCGATCATCAAGATGCGCTCGGCGCCGGGACGCTGGCGTATCGCCCGCGCGGTTTCGTAGCCGTCCATGCCCGGCATGCCCAGGTCCATGATGATCATGTCGGGCGGCTGCTCGGCCGCCATGGCGACGGCGCCGGCGCCGTCGTACACGGGGCGCACGTCGAAGCCCTCGAGCTCCAGCAGCGCCGCCAGCGAATCGGCGGCGTCGCGGTTGTCGTCCACCACCAGCACCTGCATCTTGCGGCCGTCGGCGCCGGCGGCCTGCGCCACGGCACGGCGTCGCGCTCGGCGGCGCGCTGACCACCGGCAGGCGGATAGTGAATTCGCTGCCCTGGCCGGGACCGTCGCTGCGCGCCTCGACCGAGCCGCCATGCATCTCGGCGAACTGGCGCGCCAGGCTCAGGCCTATCCCCAGTCCGCTGGAGAACTGCCCGGCCACCGTCTTGCTCTGCTCGAACATGCGGAAGATGCGCGCGATCGATTCGGCGTCCAGGCCGATGCCGCTGTCGCGCACCGTCACCAGCAGCTCGCCGCCGCGGCGCGCCGCGCGCACCACCACGTTGCCGCCCTGCGGCGTGAACTTGACCGCGTTCGACACGATGTTGGCGAAGATCTGCACCACTCGCGCGTAGTCGGCGTCGAGCACGATGTCCTCGGGCGGCAGCTGCCAGGCCACGTGGATGCGCTTGGCGCCGGCGGCCTGCAGGCACAGCTCGCTGACGTGGTTCATCACCGCGTTCAGGCCCACCTGCTGGCGCTGCAGCTTGATCTTGCCGCTGGTGATGCGGGCCACGTCCAGCAGGTCGTCCACCAGCCGGGTCAGCAGCCGCACCTGGCGCTCGACCATGTCGCGGATGCGCGCCACCGGCGGCGCGTCCGGATACATGTGGGTCAGCAGCGAGACCGAGGTGCGGATCGGCGCCAGCGGATTGCGCAGCTCGTGCCCGAGGCTGGCCAGGAACTCGTCCTTGCGGCGCGCCGCCTCGCACACCTGGTACTGCTTGCGGCGCGCGCGCAGCATCGCCTGCAGGGCGGTGATCAGCGCCAGCGAGCGCACCGGCCGCTCCATCAGGCTCAGGTTGCCCAGGCCGGCGACCGCCTGGCGCACCGCCGGCGAATCGGCGCCGCGATGGGTCAGCAGGATGATGGGCAGGTCGGACCAGTCGGGCTGGCGCGCGACGAACTCCTGCAGCAGCTTGTAGCCGCCCGGCGCCAGCGCCTCCTCCACCGTCAGCACCACGCCCGCGCCCAGCTCCAGCTGCGACGCCAGCTCGGCCAGCGAGCGGCACACGTGGCTGTGGAGGTCGGCCATCGCCAGCACCTTGGCCGCCAGCGGGGCGTCCTGGCCGGTCGGCGCGTAGATCAGGATGCGCGTTTCCATCGCGGTCAGTCGGCTTTGCGGGATTTGGGCCCGTCGTAGGTGGGCACGCCGGTCAGGATGCCGTGGAAGTCCTGCAGCACCGGGCCGACCCGGATGCCCTCGCGGCCGATCTGGAAGCTGCGGATGGTGCGCTCGTGCGCGCTGCCGCGCTTCTTGAACACGGAGATCGCCTGCCGCACCTCGCCCTGCGCCTCGAAGTAGCGCAGCATGATGACGTTGTCGGCGATGTAGCTGGCGTCGATGGTGGTGCTCATGCCGCTGCCGATCATGCCTTGCTGGACGCCGACCACGATGCTGACCACGCCGCGCTGGCCCAGGTAGGTCAGCAGCTCGTGCAGGTAGATGGACAGGAAGCGCTCGTCCGGCACGGCGTTCAGGTAGCCGTTCAGGCTGTCGATGACGACCATGCGCGCGCCGCGCTCGACCGCCTGCGTGACCGCGTACGTGAACTGGCCCGGCGCCAGCTCGGCCGGGTCGATCTGCTGGATCGTCAGCAGGCCGCGCTCCATGGCCTGCGCCAGCTTCATGCCCAGCCCGGTGGAGCGGTTGAGCATGTTGTTGCGCGCCTCCTCGAACAGGAACATGGCGCACGGCTCGCCGCGCTCGCTGGCGGCGTGGACGAACTGCGCCGCCAGCGTGGACTTGCCGGTGCCGGGCGGGCCGGAGATCAGCGTGCTCATGCCTTCCTCCAGGCCGCCGCCGATCAGCTGGTCCAGCTCCGGCAGGCCGCTCGAGAGCTGGCGCCGCGCGCCGCCGGCGCGGGTGGCGGCCGCCACCAGGCGCGGGAAGACCTTCAGCCCGCCGCTGGCGATCTTGTAGTCGTGGGCGCCGCCGTGGAAGGCGATGCCGCGGTATTTGACCACCCGCAGCCGGCGCCGCTCGGCGCCGTAGGCCTGGTCCACCTGCTCGAGCGTCAGCACCGCGTGCGCCACGCTGCGCACCTGCAGGTCGGTGCTGAGGGCGGTGCGGTCGTCGAGGAAGATGGTGGTGCAGCTGCGGCTGGTGAGGTACTGCTTGAGCGCCAGCACCTGGCGGCGGTAGCGCAGCGGGCTTTCCGCCAGCAGCTGCAGCTCGGACAGCGAATCGAGCACCACCCGGCGCGGGCGGTATTTGTCGATCGCCGCGACGATGCGCTGGGTGGTGGTGCCCAGCTCGATCTCGGACGGGTGGAAGATGGTGTACTGCTGTTCCGGGTCGAGCACGTCCTCGTTGGGCAGGATCTCCTCGATGTGGATGCCCTCCATGGTCCAGCCGTGCGACTCGGCCACGCTGCGCAGTTCGACGGCGGTCTCGGCCAGGGTGATGTACAGCACGGATTCGCCGTGGCGCGCGCCCTCGTTGAGGAACTGCAGCGCCAGCGTGGTCTTGCCGGTGCCCGGTTCGCCCTCGACCAGGTACAGGCGGTCGCGGGTCAGGCCGCCGGCCAGGATCTCGTCCAGGCCCGGCACGCCGGAGGATAGAAAGAGGGTGGTGACGCTGTTTTGGGCTTGCATGGCCATGCTCCGAAATGTGGCCGCCGCGGAGCACGCCCGCAGCGTATTTTCGCCTGATACTACCTGAAACAGGCGGCGCGGGATTTTCGATATGCAAGCGTGCGTACGCTGGCGAACATAATTGCCGGGCGGCTAGGCGACGCTCGGGGACGCGGCGGCATGGCGCTGCTTGTCGGCGTACATGGCGCGGTCGGCGCGGTTGAGCAGCATCTCGATGTCCTGCGGATCGTCGGGATGGTGGATGGCGATGCCGATGCTCGCGCTCAGCGAGACGGTGGCGGTCTTGAGGCGGAACGGCTGGAGCAGCGCCGGCCGCAGCTTGTCGGCGGTCTCCTGGGCGGCGGTGTCGCTGTGCAGGTTCTCCAGGATGACGATGAACTCGTCGCCCGCCAGCCGGCCCACGGTGTCGGTCTTGCGCACGGTGTGCTGGACCCGCACCGCGAACTGGCGCAGCAGCTCGTCGCCCTCCTCGTGGCCGTACTGGTCGTTGACCTGCTTGAAGCGGTCGAGGTCGAGGAAGAACACGGCGCAGCTGTGGCGCAGGCGGCTGGCGCGCTGGACCGCCTCGGCCAGCGCGGTCATCAGCGCGCGCCGGTTGGGCAGGCCGGTCAGCGTGTCGCGCAGCGCCATCGCCGCCATCGATTCGAACAGCGACTTGCGCTCGCTGATGTCGTGCAGGAAGGCGATGAACAGGTGGCCGCTGCTGCGCGGCACGTAGGCCAGCGACACCTCCACCGGCAGCTCCTGGCCGGCGCGGTTGTGCAGCGTGAGCTCGATGCGGCGGTTGAGCACCGTGTCGCCGCCGCACTCGGCCAGCTGGCGCATGTCGCGCTCGTAGGCGCGGCGCAGCAGCGGCGGCAGCACCATGGCCGCCAGCGGCTGGCCGATCACCTCGGCGCGGCTCCAGCCGATCAGCTTCTCGGCCTGGCGGTTCCAGTCCAGCACCACGCCGCCCGGATCGAGGGCGATGAAGGCGTCGTGCGCGTTGTCCAGGATGGCGCGCAGCTCGGCCGCGCGTTCCTGCAGCAGCAGCTGCGTGCTCTGCTCCTGCGCCAGCGCGCGCTCCAGCAGCAGCGCCTTGCGGGCGATCTCGCGGGTGCGCTCGCCCACCGTGGTTTCCAGCTGCTCGTTCATGCGGCGCAGCGTGGCCAGGTGGCCCTGCTCGTTGCTCACCAGGTCGGCCAGCGCCCGCGACAGCACCTGCGCCTCGTGGAAGCTGTCGACCAGCGGGATGGGCGGCAGCGCGTCGGACGGGGTGTCGGCCGGCGCGGCCGAGCGCTCCTCGATGTTCTTGCTGAGCGCATTGAGCGGACGCGTGAGGCGCCGCGCCGCCGCCGACGCGGCCAGCGCCATGGCCGCGCCGAGGATGGCGCCCAGCAGCAGGATCTGGCGCTCCAGCGCGCGGGCGCCGGCCAGCGCCACGTCCTCGCGCTGGCGCACCAGCACCGACCAGGTCAGCGTGGCGGGATTGTTCGCGTCGCCGGTGCGCGAGAAGCCGGTCAGGTAGCTGTGGCCGTCGGGCCAGGTTTCCTTAAGCGATCCCGGCGCGCCGGTTTGCGACAGCGCCAGGCTCGTGGCGGCGATGGTGGTCTCCTCGGTGCCCTTGGGGCCGAGCATCACGGTGCCGTCGGCGCGCACCACGTAGATGTCGGCCGAATACTGCTGGTCGGCCGGGGTGAGGATGGTGAGCGCCAGCCGCCGCGCCCAGTTCCAGCTCATGTGCACGCACAGCACGCCGCGGTAGCTGCCGTCGCTGCGCCGCACCGGGCCGGCGGCGTCGACGAAGCGCCACGGGTCGGCGTTGTACGGCAGCTTCTTGCCGAGCAGCGGGGCGGGGTGGAAGTCGCCGGCGTAGAGCTTTTCGCGCCCGCCCTTGAACCAGGCGCGCGTGCCGACGTCCTGGCCTTCGAGCTGGCCCTGGGTGGCGGCGTAGACGCTGCCGTCGGGATTGGCCAGGCCGATCCACGCGTAGTCGGGAAAGGTTTTTTGCAGGCTTTCGAGCACCTGGCGGATCTCGGCGGGGGAGCGGGCGTCGCGGATCTGCGGCAGCTCGGTGAGCAGTTGGACGTCGCCGGTGGCTTTCTGCACCACGCGGTTGAGCGCATCGCGCGTCTGCCACGACAGCTGCTGCAAACGCAGGCCCGCTTCGCGTTCGGCGTAGTCGATGGCGAAGTGATCGACCAGCACCAGCAGCGACAGCACCGACATCAGCACCGTCGCGGCCACTCCCGCTGTCACCAGCGTGGTGAGGCGCGGCCGGGCCGTGCGTGGGATGGGCTGCGAGGTCATGGTTCGGGCCAAAAAATGATGTCCGAAAGAAATTAAATTCATTGTAGCACCGGGCGTGGCGCATGCCCTGTCAGAGGAAGAAATTCCCCTTCAATCGCCACGATCTGTCGTGTCATGGACAAAAAACTTGCTTGACTTAATTAGAATGATCGTTCATTCTACGAGCCTATGCACAATTTTTATACAGGAAGTCCCACCATGGAAGCTCTTTTCTGCAGGACCGCAGCCCTGATCACCGCAGCCGCGCTCGCCGCCGGCTGCTCCCCATCCACGACCGAGGCACCGGGCGCTCACAGCGCACCGGTGGCGGAAGTGGGCGTTTTTAAGGTGGCGCCGGAAGCGCTGCACATCACGACCGAACTGCCGGGCCGCACCGCCGCCTTCCAGGTGGCCGAAGTGCGCCCGCAGGTCAGCGGACTGATACAAAAACGCCTGTTCGTCGAGGGCGCCGACGTCAAGGCCGGCGTGGCGCTGTACCAGATCGACGCGGCCAGCTACCAGGCGGCCTACAACTCGGCCAAGGCGGCGCTGGCCAAGGCCAAAGCCAACCTGATGACCAGCGGCCCGAAAGTGGCGCGCTACAAGGACCTGGTGGCGATCGAGGGCGTGAGCCGGCAGGACTACGACGACGCCGTCGCCGCCAACGAGCAGGCCAAGGCCGACGTGGAATCGGCCGCCGCCGCGCTGGAGCAGGCGTCCATCAACCTCAAATACACGCACGTCGACGCGCCGATCAGCGGCCGTATCAGCCGCTCGGCCGTCACGCCGGGCGCGCTGGTGACGGCCAACCAGTCCACCGCGCTGACCACCGTGCAGCAGCTGGATCCGATCTATGTCGATGTCACGCAATCGAGCGAGGACCTGTTGCGCCTGAAGCGCGAGCTGGAAAGCGGCGGCCTGAAACAGTCCGGCGGCCAGGCCAAGGTCACGCTGCTGCTGTCGGACGGCAGCAAGTACGCCGAAAGCGGCAAGCTGCAGTTCTCCGATGTGACGGTCGATACCGGCACCGGCAACGTCACCCTGCGCGCGCTGTTCCCGAATCCGAAGCACGATCTGCTGCCCGGCATGTTCGTGCGCGCGGTGGTGGAATCGGGCGTCAACGAGCAGGCCATCGCCGTGCCGCAGCAGGGCGTGACCCGCAACGCCAAGGGCGAGGCGACCGCGCTGGTGCTCAACAAGGAAGGCAAGGTCGAACAGCGCATGCTGGTCACGGGCGGCACCATGGGCGATCGCTGGCTGGTCAAGTCCGGCCTGAACGCGGGCGACCTGCTGATCGTCGAAGGCGTGCAGAAGGTGAAGCCGGGCGCGCCGGCCAACGCAGCCAAGCCCGCCGCCGCCGTGGCCGTGGGCGGCGCCATGCCGTCCAGCGCCAAGAGCGCCCAATAAAGGAGCATCGCCATGTCACGTTTCTTTATTGACCGCCCGATCTTCGCGTGGGTCGTCGCCATCGTCATCATGCTCTCGGGCGTGATCGCGATCCTCGGCCTGCCGATCGCGCAGTATCCAAGCATCGCGCCGCCGTCGATTTCGATCAGCGGCTCGTATCCGGGCGCCTCCGCCAAGACGGTGGAAGACGCCGTCACCCAGGTCATCGAACAGAAGATGAAGGGCATCGACGGCTTGCGCTACATGTCCTCGTCGAGCGACGGCACCGGCGGCATCAGCATCACGCTGACCTTCAGGAGCGGCACCAATCCGGACATCGCCCAGGTGCAGGTGCAGAACAAGCTGCAGCTGGCGACGCCGCTGCTGCCGGCCATCGTCACGCAGCAAGGCCTGGTGGTGGCCAAGGCCACCAAGAACTTCATGATGGTGCTGGGCTTCGTGTCCGAGGATGGCGGCATGAAGCAGGCCGACCTGGGCGACTACGTGGCCGCCAACGTCATCGATCCGCTCAGCCGCATCGAGGGCGTGGGCGACGTGACACTGTTCGGTGCCCAGTACGCGATGCGGATCTGGCTCGATCCGGCCAAGCTGCAAAGCTATCAACTCACGCCGGCCGACGTCACCGCCGCCATCACCGCGCAGAATACCGAGGTGTCGGCCGGTGAACTGGGCGGCGCGCCCGCCGTGGCGGGGCAGCAGCTCAACGCCACCGTGTCGGCGCAGAGCCGCCTGCAGACCGCCGAGCAGTTCGGCGCGATCCTGCTGAAGACCGCCAGCAGCGGCGCCACCGTGCACCTGCGCGACGTGGCCCGCATGGAGCTGGGCAGCGAGAACTACAACGTGCTGGCCCGCTACAACGGCAAGCCGGCCACCGGCGTCGCCATCAAGCTGGCCACCGGCGCCAACGCGCTCGATACCGCCAACGCCGTCAAGGCGCGCATCGCTGTCATGGAGAAGCAGTTCCCGGCCGGGATGAAGGCGGTGATCGCCTTCGACACCACGCCGTTCGTCAAGCTGTCGATCGAGGAAGTGGTCAAGACGCTGGTGGAGGCGGTGGTCCTGGTGTTCCTGGTGATGTACCTGTTCCTGCAAAACTTCCGCGCCACGCTGATCCCGACGATGGCGGTGCCGGTGGTGCTGCTGGGGACCTTCGCGATCCTGTCGGCGTTGGGCTACTCGATCAACACGCTGACCATGTTCGCGGTGGTGCTGGCGATCGGCCTGCTGGTCGACGACGCCATCGTGGTGGTGGAGAACGTCGAGCGCGTGATGACGGAGGAGGGCTTGTCCCCGATCGAGGCGACGCGCAAGTCGATGGGCCAGATCAGCGGCGCGCTGGTGGGCATCGCCATGGTGCTGTCGGCGGTGTTCGTGCCGATGGCCTTCTTCGGCGGCTCCACCGGCGTGATCTACCGCCAGTTCTCGGTGACGATCGTGTCGGCGATGGTGCTGTCGGTGCTGGTGGCGATGATCTTCACGCCGGCGCTGTGCGCGACCTTGCTCAAGCCTGTGGCCAAGGGACACGCCGCGATCAATACCGGCTTCTTCGGCTGGTTCAACCGCAGCTTCGACCGCGGTAGCTTCAAGTACCAAGGCTGGGTGGGCGCGCTGCTGAACCGCAGCGGACGTTCGCTGGTGATGTACGCGCTGCTGCTGGCGGTGCTGGCCTTCGTGTTCGTGCGCCTGCCGACTTCCTTCCTGCCGGAGGAAGACCAGGGCGTGCTGTTCTCGCAGATCCAGCTGCCGACCGGCGCGACCCAACAGCGCACGCTGAAGGTGATCGAAAAAGTCGAGCAGCACTTCCTGACCGAGGAAAAGGATTCGGTGGCGTCGGTGTTCGCGGTGGCTGGCTTCAGCTTCAGCGGCAACGGCCAGAACACCGGCATCGCCTTCGTGCGCATGAAGGACTGGTCCGAGCGCAAGGGCGCCGGCCAGCGCGTCAGTGCCATCGTCGGCCGCGCCATGGGCAGCTTCTCGCAGATCAAGGACGCGATGGTGTTCGCCTTCGCGCCGCCGGCCGTGCTGGAACTGGGTAACGCCAGCGGCTTCGATTTGCAGCTGCAGGACCAGGGCGGCGTTGGCCACGATGCGCTGATGGCGGCGCGTAACCAGATGCTGGGCATGGCGTCCAAGAATCCGGTGCTGATGGCGGTCCGTCCTAACGGGCAGGAAGACACGCCGCAGTACAAGATCACCGTCGACCAGCAGAAGGCCACCGCGCTGGGCTTGTCCATCGCCGATGTGAACAAGGTGCTGAGCACCGCCTGGGGCAGCGCCTACGTCAACGACTTCGTCGACCGTGGCCGCGTGAAGAAGGTGTACATGCAGGGCCAGCCCGATTCGCGCATGTCGCCGGAAGACCTGGGCAAATGGTTCGTCCGCAACGCCGACGGCGAGATGGTGCCTTTCTCGGCCTTCTCGACCGGCAAATGGATCTTTGCGTCGCCGCGCCTGGAGCGCTACAACGGCCTGCCGTCGACCGAGATCCTCGGCATGCCGGCGCCGGGCCAGAGCTCGGGCGCCGCGATGGCGGAAATCGAAAAGATGGCGGCCAAGCTGCCGCCGGGGATAGGCTTCGAGTGGACCGGCCTGTCGACCGAGGAACGCGACTCCGGCTCGCAGACCACGCAGCTGTATGCGATCTCGATCCTGATCGTGTTCCTGTGCCTGGCCGCGCTGTATGAAAGCTGGTCGATTCCGTTCTCTGTGCTGCTGATCGTGCCGCTGGGCGTGATCGGCACGGTGCTGGCGACGTTCGTGTTCAAGCTGTCGAACGACGTGTACTTCCAGGTCGGCTTGCTGACCGTGGTGGGCCTGGCGGCGAAGAACGCGATCCTGATCGTGGAGTTCGCGAAGGAGCTGCAGGAGCAGGGCGTGGAGCTGAAGCAGGCGACCCTGCAGGCCGTGCGCCTGCGGCTGCGTCCTATCCTGATGACGTCCATCGCGTTCGGCCTCGGCGTGCTGCCGCTGGCGATCAGCAGCGGTGCCGGTTCCGGCAGCCAGAACGCGATCGGCGTCGGTGTGTTGGGCGGGATGCTGTCCGCCACCTTCCTGGGCATCTTCTTTGTGCCGGTGTTCTTTGTACTGGTGCGCGGCTTCTTCAGCAAGAAGGCCGCCGCTCCTGTTGCCGCTGTGGAGGCGCATTAATCATGAAAAAATCCTTACTCACAATGGCGGCGCTGGCGATGCTGGGCGGTTGCAGCCTGGCGCCGGTGTATGAACGTCCGGCGCAACCGGTGGCGCAAGCCTGGCCGGCCGGCGATGCCTACAAGGGTGTGCCGGCAGCGGCGGCCGATGCCAAGCCGGTGTCCGAAATCCAGTGGCGCGAATACTTCGCCGACGAGCGCCTGCGCAAGGTGATCGAGCTGGCGCTGGCCAACAACCGCGACCTGCGCGTATCGGTTCTCAACATCGAGAAGGCCAAGGCGCAGTACAACATCGACAGCGCGGCCTTGCTGCCCAAGCTGTCGGCCAACGTCAGTCAGAGCGCATCGCGCACGCCCTCAAACATGACCGGCACCGGCGAGGCGGCCATCAACCGTCAGTACAGCGGCGGGCTGGCGATGGCGTCGTATGAGCTGGACTTCTTCGGCAAGGTGCGCAACCTGTCCGAGGCGGGTTTGCAGACCTACCTCGGCACCGAGGAGGCGCGCCGCGCGCAGCAGATCACTCTGGTGGCCGAGGTGGCCAACGCCTACCTGACGCTGATCGCCGACCAGCAGCGCCTGAAGCTGGCGGCGGAAACGCTGCGCAGCCAGCAGACTTCCTATGACCTGAGCAAAAAACGCTTCGATTCGGGCGTCACCTCCGGCGTGGACATGTACGAGGCGCAGACCAGCGTGGAATCGGCGCGCAGCGACATGGCGGTCTACACGGCGCAGGTGGCGCTGGACCAGAACGCGCTGACGCTGCTGGTCGGCAGCGGCGTGCCTGCGGACCTGCTGCCGGCGGGCGAACCGGGCGCGGTGACGCAGCTGGCCGCGATTCCGGCCGGCCTGCCGTCGGACCTGCTGCAGGCGCGGCCCGACGTGCAGGAAGCCGAACGCGCCCTGCGCGCCGCCAACGCCAACATCGGCGTGGCGCGCGCCGCCTTCTTCCCCAGCATATCGCTGACGGCGTCGGGCGGCAGCGCGAGCAGCAATTTGTCCGGTCTGTTCAAGGCGGGATCGTCGACGTGGAGCTTCGTCCCGCAGATCAATTTGCCGATCTTCGACGGCGGCGTCAATCGCGCCAACCTGAATATCGCCAAGGCCAATCGCGACATCTCGGTGGCGCAGTACGAGAAGGCGATCCAGGTGGCGTTCCGCGAGGTGGCCGACGCGCTGGCCCAGCGCGGCACGCTGGATGAACGCATCGCTTCGCAGCAGGCGCTGGTCGACGCGGCCGACAAGAGCTTCCGCATCCACGAGGCGCGCTACCGCAAGGGCGCGGACTCGTACCTGAACGCGCTGGTGTCGCAGCGCGCGCTGTACGCGGCGCAGCAAGGGCTGATCACCGCGCGGCTGGGCAAGTCCAGCAACGCGGTCACGCTGTACAAGGTGCTGGGCGGCGGCTGGCAGCCGGAAGTCTCGCCACAGCGGGGCTAGCGCGGTTGGGGCGGCGGGCGGCGAGTGTTGCGCGCCCGCCGCCTCCGGTCGCTGATAAATTGACAAAAGTGGCAGCCTTCGCCACAGTACCGCCTCAGGCAAGACCGTTACCCAAGGAAGACCCCATGACCGCACCCATCGCAAAACGACGTACCGACCCGGAACGGGCGCAGAACCGGCGCAACCAGGTGCTGGAAGCGGCCGCTGTCTGCTTTGCGCGCAGCGGCTTCCACGGCGCCAGCATGGCCGAGATATCCAAGCAGGCCGGCATGAGCGCCGGCCATATCTACAACTACTTCGACGGCAAGGACGCCATCATCCTGGCCTTCGTGGCGCGTGAGGCCGAACATGTATCGGGCCTGCTGCGCGACCTGGCCTCGCGCGAGGATCCGCTGGAAGCGATCCTGGAAGATGCGCCCATCCACATCGACGAGTCGCTCGACCCGCAGCCGTGGAGCGTGCCGCTGGAGATGTTTGCCGAGGCCTCGCGCAATCCGGTCATCGCCGCCAAGATGCGCGAGAACGAGGAAGTCTCGCGGGCGCAGTTGCGGGCGCTGGTCAAGCGTGGGCGCGAACAGCGCAACCTGCCGGTGGACGACGTGCTGCTGGACGGCCGCCTCGACACGCTGATCTCCTACTTCCACGGCCTGACGATACGTGCGCTGTATCGGCCGGACATGGACCGCGCCAGCTTGGCGGATGCCTTCCGCGTCGCCATGCGCGCGCTGCTGATGACCTGATTTGTCTCGTATTGTTTCCGTCCGCTGCACGCGGGCGGAGGCTGTTGTACCATGCCTGATCTCCCATTCCAGCTATCGGAGCATCATGCCATCCTACGTTATTCCCGCCCACGACATCGTCGGCCTGCCGGTCGCCGGCACTTCAGAGCTGTTCCCCGTACGCCGCGTCTACTGCGTCGGCCGCAACTACGCCGCGCATGCCCGCGAGATGGGCTTCGACCCTGACCGCGAACCGCCGTTCTTCTTCTGCAAACCGAATGACGCGCAAGCGGTCATCCCGGTGGCGCCGGGCGCGGTGCTGGAGCTGCCGTATCCGCAGGTGACCAACAACCTGCACTACGAGTGCGAGCTGGTGGTCGCCATCGGCAAGGGCGGCAGCGACATCGCCGTGGAAGACGCGGCCGGGCATATCTTCGGCTACGCGGTGGGGTTGGACATGACGCGGCGCGACCTGCAATTCAAGATGCGCGACGCCGGACGTCCGTGGGAAATCGGCAAGGCCTTCGACTACTCGGCACCGGTGGGCCTGATCCACCGCGCGGCCGAAGCGGGCGACATCAACCACGCGGCGATCCGGCTGGAGGTGGATGGCGTGACCAAACAGTCGGCCACCATCGATCACCTGATCTGGTCGATCAGCGAGACCATCGCCAATTTGTCCACGCTGTTCGCCCTGGCGCCGGGGGACTTGATCTTCAGCGGCACGCCGGAAGGCGTGGGCGCGGTTGTGCGCGGGCAGACGCTGGTGGGCGCGGTGGACGGCCTGTCCGGCATTGCGGTCAAATTGGTATAAACCGTTTATAGCAAGGCGGCGATCGCCGTCAGGGCTGCCAGGGCGCCCATCGCCAGGCCGACATCGCGCGGGCTGGCGACATCCGGCTCGCGCGGATTAATCCGTATCATGCGGCCGCCGTACTTGACGATCACGCGCTGGCTGAAATTGCGCACCGACGGTATCACGGCGCCCGCGCCCAGTTCGATCACCAGCGGACGTTGCGCCGCTTGCAGCACAGCTTCCAGCCGCGCCTCCTGCATCATCGCGCGGCGCTCGTTCCAGCCCCAATCGCCGAACATCAGGATATTCGGCCGCGCCATGCCGCCGCAGTGCGGGCATGTCGGCGCGGCGTTCAGCAGGCGGCAGGCCTCGGTATCGACCTGCGGCACGAAGCCGTCTGCGCTCCAGATATCGGGGCCGCAGGGTTCCATGCATTGCAGGTGATGGATGGAGCCATGGCATTCGTAGATGCGCTGCGGGTCGAAGCCGGCGCGCTGGAAGTGGCCGTCGACGTTGCTGGTGAAGACGCCGTAGCCGGCATCCATCTTGTCGCCCCAGGCCTTGAGCAGGGCGAAGCCGGCGTGCGGCGCGGTATCGCGGTAGAGCTGCAGGCGATGGCCGTAGAAGCCCCAGGCCAGCGTGGGATCGGAGCGGAAGGTGTAGGGCGTGGCGACGCTGGCGAATTCCATGCCGGCGCGGCCGAGGGCGGGGTAGACTTTCCAGAAGCCCTCGTTGCCGCGGAAGTCGGGCAAGCCGGAATCGACGCCCATGCCGGCGCCGGCGGCGACGATCAGGGCATCGGCCTGGCGGACGAGATCGGCGGCTTGTTCCAGGGCGGCGAGTTCGGCGGGGGAGTGCATGCGGGTTTCGATGGAGGGCGGAAAATTCTCATCTTACTCCTGCCGGGCGGGGTGTTGCGGCCACGCGAAAGCAAACATGACAAATACTTAAAGGGGCTGCTATAATCTCAAATTCGTCGGGGCGTAGCGCAGCCTGGTAGCGTACTTGCATGGGGTGCAAGGGGTCGGAAGTTCGAATCTTCTCGCCCCGACCAATAGAATCAACAGCTTAGGCCAGTCTTCGGACTGGCCTTTGTTGTTTTTACAAGTCTGTACCCCAACAAATACCCCAACAAACTTCTTTTAGCGGTCAAACCCCAGTCTCACGATTTTCTGCCGGTGTTGGGGTACAACCGCGACTGGCTTGGATACGGCTTTCTACCCAGGCCAGCACCTCATCCCGAACCCATGCCGAAGCGTGCCTGGTTATCTTAACCCGCGCCGGGAATTCGCCGCGCTTGGTGTAGGCGTAGACGGTGCTGCGCGACAGCCCGCAGATCGCCATCACTTCCGGCAGGCGGATCATTCGTGTGGTGCGGGGCAGGGGTGATCGTTTCATGTCTTCCTCCGTTGTCCATGTGCTGCCAGCACTGTCCTCCAACTGCCGCGCAAGTGCGACCCGAAATTGGCCCGGTTTTTGGTGTCGATTCTTCGCCAGCTTCGTCGACAAATAAATCGATGAGAATTTTAAGTCGGTGATGCCGGCGCGATGCCAGGTGGAGGACAATATGCTTTTCGACGCGAAGGGATCGCCCTTCGCGCAACTTGGCATCACGCCAGGCGTAGCGCTCGTCACGCGCCCTTAGTCTCCACATTTGTTTTTAGATTGGCTTCGCCTTTGAGCGAGCCCGCGATCAGCCTGGATAGGCTGCATCCATATTGCGCATCCTTCCCTCGAGGGAGCTGCGCGTCACATCGTGCGCATTCACGCACCGTCCCCACCTTACGCTGCGATCTGCCGCCGCGTGCATGTCGATATGCCGCCCTAGTCTGCGGCGCAAACCGCGCGTCGTTACTGGCGGCCTGCTGCCAGTGACGACGCGCTAGCAACCAAGCGCTATATGGGCTGCGCCGCTGTTTTCTCAGTGACGGCGGCCAGTGACAGCGGATCTACCGCTATCAGCGCAGCAGAACGCTGCTTGCCAACCATGCCCCTCGTGGGCCGACAACGTGTGCGAGGCACACCCCATGGACCCTGGGTAACTGGTCCCACCGTGATCAGGCTTCTACAAGGAGCGGATCGCGGCGCCATACGCGCATGCGGCGCGGGCAAGCAGTGAACATACCGCATACACGGGAGTGGTGTCCCGGAGCCTTTACAACCCGTCCTTGCTGCGGCAAGCACGGTGGCTAGAAACACTCATCTGACTCGATCACACCAGGTTTGATTTTAGGAGCATGCGATGCGCGACTTGAACTATCAACTCAAGCAGCTATGTGACCGCAATCGCGATGGCAGCTACGCCACGCAGTCCGACCGCGCGCGGATACTCTCGCACGTGGCGAACCAGTTGCACGATCTTGGATATCGCCATATGAATGCTGACAGTCTGCGCCCCAAGCATGTGGATGCGCTGGTGCAGCAGTGGAAGGCTGATGGCATCAGCGCCGGCACGATGAAGAACCGAATGAGTGCCATGCGATGGTGGGCGCAGAAGATCGGCAAGGACAACATCATCGCGCGCGACAACGGCAGCTATGACATCGACAAGCGCACCTTTGTCACCAATATCTCCAAGGCCAAGGTGCTTGACGATGCGCGCCTGGCGAAGATCACGGATGTTTACACGGCCATGTCCCTGCGGTTGCAATCCGCGTTTGGCTTGAGGCGCGAGGAGAGCATCAAGATCGTGCCGGCGTGGGCCGATGGCGGCGATCGACTTAAACTTAAAGACACCTGGACCAAGGGCGGCAAGTATCGCGAGATCGCCATCCGCACGCCTGAACAACGCACCGTGCTCAATGAGGCCAAGCGGCTTGTTGCTGGCGGTAGTCTCATCCTGGCTAACCTGCGCTACCGCGATCAGCTTCAGCGCTTTCGAGCACAGTGCGATAAGGTGGGAATTCACGGTGTACATGGACTGCGCCACGACTACGCGCAGGAACGCTACCGCCAGCTCACCGGCTGGCAATGCCCAGCACGAGGTGGGCCTCGGTCATCTCAGCTAGGGCCGGAGCAAAGGCAATCTGATCTCTCGGCGCGCTTGCTACTGTCGGAAGAAATGGGCCACGGCCGAGAGCAAATTACGGCGGTGTACTTGGGGCGTTAAAACAGGACGTTTTGCTCTCGGGTTTGCGTTAGTCAGGCTGCTGTGACAAATTGTGAATTTTCCTTGGTGGCAAGAATGCTATGCTGGGCGCAGAATTGATATCCACTCGACAGGCTGCGTTTGGCCAGATGCTTTCCTTTACTAACCCATCGAAACTATGAATACTGATTTGAACGCTTCTGAATTCGACCAAATGGTTTCACTCCGGGATGCATATCGTTGCATGGAAATGTTTATTGAGGTCTATGTCACGCGCGGTGATGGCGCAGTCTCCGAGTTCTTGGATTTCTACGTTAACACTGCTGCTAATGGGCTTGCCGAGAATTCAAGTGCACCAAAAGACTTTTTGAATGCATTTTATGTGTTAAGCCGTAATGAACGCCGCTAGCGGCCAAAAACTGCCGTCCGCTTAGAATGGTTTTGATGCCGACAACGATGAAAGTGTCTCCAGCAGAGGAAATCCAAATGATTTTTCCTGTGGAGCTAGATTGGGCAACCGTACCTGACGAGGTTCTTGTTGAACTTGTAGAGACATATTTTATGGAAATGTCATGTGCAACTGTTGCTGTAGTCTTGTTGGCCCGACGCAAGCACGCCCGTGCCTTGGCGTTAGTACGTTGGCTTATTGATGCACCTAATGTCGATGTTTATCTGATGGAAGCGGCAAAGAATGCGATAGCAATCATAGAAGAATCTGACGGATAGGATTAATCGGAGAGAGATTTGAAGATGTCTAATGCATGCGGCATATGCGGCGGAAGACTGGACTGGAAAGACGACCCGTTGCCCCTTGACTGCGATGGAGATTGTTGGGGCTGTATCGGTGAAATTGAAGCCGACATGGGTGGCGAGTCTTTATCCAAGGTCCGGGAAGAGTTCGCTAAAGGGCTCCGCCCAAGTTGGGTTGATATAAGCTCGAAGGGATCCTTAGAGGGTAAGAAATAACGTGACGACCACAGCCGAGAGCAGACATGGATAATTGGAAAATTAGAGAAAAGCGCTACGCAAGCTGGAGCTGGTGTCGTTTCTGTGCTAGATGAAGTTGATCTATTGATATGTAACCGTAAGCTCCTGCGTTTGTGATGACTGAACTTGTTCAGCAGATTTCATTGAAAAAGCCAACAATGTTAAAGTTAAATTTTTTCTTTCTGGATTAATTTGCATTTAAATTATTACTTAATCATGTATGCTGAGAGATTGGCGATTAGTCATTAAAAAATATATATTTATATAATTTAGGAATAGATATGAAATTATTGGAAATCGAAGTTAAAGGCCTTTTCGGAACTTTTAACCATATTATTCCATTAGCATTTTCAGATAGGGTAACGATTATCCATGGGCCCAACGGCTATGGAAAAACGATGATGCTTAAAATGATCTCATCATTAATTGTTGGACGGCTTTCAATCTTTGCAAGCGTACCTTTCGAGGAGTTTATTGCGAGGCTTGATAATGGTTCGACTATCTATGTTCGCCCGCCGGAGCCTTTATCCAAGAAAAAGGATGCTATCAGGAAGGCTAGTATAATTGTTAAAGATCAACAAGGAAATGAATTGTCTGCAGTAGAGGTTGCAAAGCCAGAACTTCCTCGGCATGTTCTTGATGGGATTGATCGATTTATTCCAAGTCCGTTTAGCAGAACCGGCGGTGGATGGGTAAACACTAACACTTCTGAACTTTATAGCGTTGATCAGATACTAGATCGTTTCCCGAGCGTGATAACACATCTGCCAGAAAAATATAGGACAATTCCAATTCCTCTTTTCGAGGGATTAGAGGTTTTTTTCGTAGAGACAAAAAGGCTTGATGCAGAAATTTCAACTCGAAGCATGGACACTCGGTTACATCAAGAGCTAGATTTCTTTGAAGATGAAGATGCGCCGGTTCAGAGTAAAAGTTTGCGGGTTGAGCAATATTCGAAAGATATTGTCCAGCGCATAAAAGCTGCGCTTGGTAACTATGCTAGAAGTTCGCAAGAGCGGGATAGAACATTTCCGGAGAGGCTTGTTCGGTTTATCCGTGATGGTAATAGGCCGCTACCTGAGAAGGAGATTGTAAGATTAATGGAGGAGCTTGAGACAAAACGTCAGCGGTTAATAAGTTTTGGTTTTCTAGACAGCGAAGTTGGATTGCATGGTTTAACGGAAGATGATGTTCGGCGCGCTGCTGAAGCATTAACTATTTACGTTGATGACGTAAAGCTTAAGCTCGCAGTCTTTGATGATCTTGCAGATCGCGTTGGCCGATTGATGGATATTGTAAATGACCGTTTTAAATATAAAACTCTGACACTTCAACGCGAGTACGGTTTCCGCCTTCGTTCAACTGCTGGCGAGCCTGTCAAAATCGAAGAGCTATCTTCTGGCGAGCAGCACGAGTTAGTAGTGCTATATGAGCTCCTTTTCAGAGCCCCCAAGAATGGACTGGTGTTGGTCGATGAACCTGAGATTTCTCTGCACGTCGCTTGGCAATCTCGTTTTCTAAAAGACCTCATGGGTATTCTTGCTCTAACTGATTCCTATGGCATAGTAGCCACTCATTCTCCAGTGATAATTGGTACTCGGTGGGACATCACAAAAGAACTATCTGGGCCTGAGCTGGTCGATGATGGAGGCATTGATGCGCGATAGTATTGGAGTGCCCGCGATCACTAATTGGGTTTCGATGATGCGTGCAGGAGTGAAAGGTGCCATTGTCTTAGTGGACGACGATAATGAAGGGCGATTTTACGAGAATTGTTGCCATGAGAGCGCCTATTTGGTTCCAACGCAGCAGGCCGCCCGCGAAATTATTGCCATTTCTCACCAACGCGGAACGCAAGGAGTTGTCGCACTAGTTAGGGATACTCCCGAAGTTGAAGGCGACGCTGTGTTTCGACCTGCAGTAGGCGATGCAATCTCCCTTTTGCTCGTATCAAGCAATCTGAATAAGGTTTTGCTACAACTCGGCGGGAGTGATTGGTTAAACTCGTACGAAAGTACGTGTAAAAGTACTTTTTTCGAAAACATAATTTCCATTTCTTGGTTGTTAAATAGACTTAATATGGCCTATAAGATAGATGGGCTGAATTACATTAATTGGACAACGTTACAGTTTTCGATGTCTCAACTAGAGAACGACTACGGGGCCGTTATATCCGATGAAGTAAAAACATTATTGGCTGAGATTAATGTTAGGGAAGCTCGCTCATTGTTGACGGAATTTGATGGGCGGTTGGGACTTGATCTTATTAAATCAGTATTATTTTTTTATAAGCCAAATGGAATTTTGGCTCGAAGAAAAGCTACGATTGAATATATTTTAGATATGTTAATTGTAAGTTTTAATCTGGTTGATATTGAAACTGATGATATATTTTGGAAATTGCGAGATTGGGAGCGGAAAAATATTTCATTCCCATTGTTGCGCCAATGGAGGCAGCTAGATTCATTAGGAATGCTTCTAGATCAAAGATATTGGCAAGAGGATCTGCGAAATTTAATTCAGTTTGATTCGAAAAAAAATGGTTTGGCAGTGTTTAAATTGGACTTGGATAATTTCAAATCAGTTAATGAAAAACTTGGTCATGGCGGCGGAGATGATGCAATCAAACTTGCATGTTGTGTCTTACGTCGGTGTTTGGCCGAATATGCAGAAGTTTACCGAAGGGGGGGCGATGAACTTGTCGCCTTTGCACCTGGTGTAAGAGGTGAAGCTGCTGCGATATTGGGCGAAAAAATACGAAAAGAAATCGAAGTTGAGATGCAATCCTTCGGGCATGAAAAGGGCTTAGATATTTTCCCCACAGCGAGTATTGGAATAGTTGATGTGCCGGCGGGAAGCGACTTCCGTAACGTGATTGCTAAAATGGATGCGGCGCAGCAACGGGCAAAGGATCAGGGGAAAAATTGCGTTGTTTTTGAAGAGTATTAAATACGCAGCCCTGACTGTCTGGTTTGGGGGAGCCGACGTTGGCTTTGCAACTGAAGTAGGAATAGCTTCACTTAGTCGACAGTGGTCAAGCTCACGAGGTGGCTAATTAGGAATACTCACGGCTCTTTATTTGTCGGGAAAAGCTGTGACATTTTCAGCATTAACGATTGCTTCTAACTGTCGTCCTAGCTTGTTCCATGCATCCCGTTTTTCGCGGGCATAGTCGTAGTGCAGGTAGTGGCGGCGCACCTTGCTTCCGGCCAGTACGTGGTTTTGGCAGCGGTCGATGACGTCCAGCGTGACGCCAAGACTTTGCATCAGTGTGGCCCCTGTCCTGCGCAAGTCATGCGCGGTCCACGCGCCGTACTTCCCACTCTGCAGCACAAGACGATCATCCTGGCGGCGATGCGGCATCTTGGCGCGAGGACCGCCGTCGCGCCCGTGCTTGAACATGGTTTGCCGGTCGCTGATCTGTTTGGTGATCGCTCGCGGGGAAATGTGGAGCGTGCCCATGTAGTTCGGGAAGCACCAGTCGGTGTCCCCGCTGCAATCGTGCAAGCGGCGAAAATACCGCAGCGCGAAATCGGATAGCGAGATCGTCAAACTGCTGATGCGGTCCTTCACGTTTTCCTTTGGTATAAACCATTCCGCCCGCTCGAAGCTGACGTGTTCCCAGCGCGCCATGGTCAATTCGCCGACTCGGCACATGGTCGACAGCATGATCCAGATCGCGCATTCGGTTGTGATTTCGATGGGCTGCACTGCGATGCGCCTGTTTGCCGCCTGCGCATATTCCTTCCGCGCGCGGTCGAGGACGGTGTGCAGTTCGTGGATCTCGGCAGGGGAGAGCACCCGCTCGCGCACGCCGCGTGGATCGAAGTCCGGGCTGACGATGCGGCCGATCTCGATTAGATCCATCGGGTTGCCCTCGACCAGTAGGCGGCGCCACGGCTGACGCTTCTGTGCCCAGTTCAGCATCTGCTTCAGGTTGTTCCGCAACGAGACGGCGCTGCGGTTGGCGCCACGCGCCACCATGGTACGCAGCACGTGACGCAGATCGTGCTCCGTCAGTGCGCGGACGGCGACGCCTCCAATCTTGGGCAAGACGTCTGCATTGAACTGTCGTTTCAATTCTGCGTTATCGTTCCTGCGCCGCACGCCGTCCAGCAGCCAGACGTCGAACATATCGCGCACCGTCAGGCCTGCCTCGCGTTGCGCCTCGACCTGGGCCAGCTTCGCTTCCAGCGCCTCCTGAACCTCGATCTTCTGCACCTTTTTTACCGTGGCAGGATCAGCTCCAGTGGCCGCGCGGTCGCGCGCGGCATCGCGGGCTTCCCTGATCTGCGCCAGGCTGTCATGCGGCCAGGAGCCGCATGAAATGTCGTGCAGCTTGTCGCCATGCCGGTAGCGGTAGTAAAACGGAATCGTGAGTTTGTTGTCGGCCTTCACGCGTACGCGCCCGAACAGTCCGCCATCATCCCGGACGACGAGTCCGACTTGTTTCGTCGTAATCGCCAACAATTCCTTCTGTGTGATCCTAGGCATCTTGTATTCCAGAACGTCAGCCCTGCAATGGGCCGGAGGTTTTTACAAGGGGTCGCAAGAGGAGCAAAAAATACCCCAACAAATACCCCAACAAGACGCTCGGCTAGGACTGGATGAGTACGGATGGGTATAGACGGATGGTAGCGCCAAGCCATTGATTATTAATGATGTTGCTCAATGGATGGACGTTCCTGGATGCTAAAGGAAGAGTTAACTCGGCCATGGGGTGCAAGGGGTAGGAAGTTCGAATCTTCTCGCCCCGACCAATAGAATCAACAGCTTAGGCCAGTCTTCGGACTGGCCTTTGTTGTTTTTGTAAGTCTGTACCTCAACAAATACCCCAACAAACTCAAATCCTTGGCGCCATGTTTTCCGGTTTGGATACGGTTCTCGGCCCAAAAAACTGGCGTCGCTATCGCGACGCCGTTTTTATTTGCACCATGGAAGAGCCAATGAATTAGTGCGGCGACTGGTGCAAGCAGGCAGCGTCATATTGGGAAACACTGACTGGATTTTGCGAGTTTTGCGGTTGCTGGCCGGCATAAACCGTTCCGGCCTTGCCGTCTGGATTAAATGCGGAACCGGGAGCAATCATGGCATTGCCCGGTGTGTAAGGTGCACTCGGACTACCGCAGCTTGCGTCCGGCTGCCCCGTCTGCAGGGATGGCTGAGGGCGTGCTGAAGTTGATACCGGAGCAGTAAGGGATGGCGTTTTTGGCGTAAACGTCGACATCTCCGTTGGTGGCGCGGCGAGTGGAGCGCCGCCATGTCGGGTGGGAGCGGCAGTGACGGCAAATGTGATCATTGCCAGTGTCCCGGCCAACGACATCCTCAGTATTAAATTCATGGCTAACCTCCTTAAAAGACACATGACCCTGCAAGCAGCCACGTTTCATCCGGCCAGGGTATTGCCGAATGGTGGTCAATCCGGTGTTTTTGCCGTGAATGCCATGCACCAGCCGTTTGCGTTGATCTCGCCGACGACGATCCGACAGTTGCCGGAATGACGGCCTGCTTCCGGTGCGATAAATTGCACGCAGTCTGCGCAACGCTGACCATCTTTTGGTTGATCCTGGTAGTGGAAAGCGTCCTTGGTTGCCGTGCCAGCGCGGGCAAGGGTTGCCCCGCCTAGCACGCTTAATGTCAGTGTGGCCGCAGACACGCCGAGCAGGCGTCGTCGGGCCGTATCGTGTGCGTTCATGATGATCTCTTCCTGAAAAGTGCCGGATGGTCAGAACATGAACCAGCCCAGCAGATATATGGTGTCGTTGGCGGTTGCGGCGCGACCGAAACCGTCATAGTTTCGCTTCGCTCCGTTGAACTTGTCGTAGTGCGTGAACTGGAGCATCAAGCGAATGTCGCGGCGGGGGAGGTAGTTGAACTCCACGATGCAGCCGGAACTGTCAGGGCTGCCGCTGGCGCTGCCAGTGATCGAGTCGCCCGTGTTGTACAGGCCACTGTCGACGCTGCCGTGGATGTCGAAGCGTGACAGGTTAATGCCGTACTTTTTTTCAAAATAGTAGGTCGCTTTTGCTCGGAATTCATACAGCTTGTCCCTGCTGTTGCTGGTCTGGGCGCCGGCGTTCCAGGTCGCTGATTCACGCACAAAATTAACCTGGCCCGTAAGGCGATGCCGGTCCGTGATGTACTGGTATTGCGCATCGACGCCGATATCGCGGAAGTGATCTGTCGGGCCGGTGAGCACCTTGTTGTCCGGGAAGACATCGGCGACCAGGCCATAGGTCCCCACCATGGCCGAATGTTTGCCGCCATCCCACTCATGTTGTAGCGCGAGCCGCCAGTAGGGGTTGTAGCCATCAAGGGCCGCCGCTGTGTCACGCGGGACCCCAAGCCGCAATGGCGAGAACAGCCGATTGCTGGTGTGGTATGCCGTCAGTTCGGCATAGAGCGTGTTGCGCCATACAATGTCTGCGCCCATGCCGGCCACTTGCTGGCCCAGATTGCTCACCAAGGGCGAGGCGGCGGGGGCGTTTGCGGTTGGCGAAGACGCGAACGGAAAGCCCCAGGCGCTCACCGTGTTGTAAACGTCTTGAACCTGTGGGTTGTTATGGAGGGTGAAACCATAGAGCAGGTCATGTTTGCCGATGTCGACGTGGTTTGCGTAGCGCAGGTCGACGTTATCGATGCTGGTGCGATGCTCAACGCCGTCATAAGTGAACTGTGAAAAGATCCCCATGTGGTCGCTCAGCTTTCCGCTGAAGAATACGCTCGCTGCTTGCAGCACCGCATTCCGATCCTTGGGAAAACTTTGCGCGAAATCTGGTCCGGTGGTTCGTGTTTCCGAGTACGACAGCTGGACCATCCCGGCCACGGGAAACGTCAGGCGCGGCCCCAATGTATAGCCGTTTAGCTTGAATTGCCGACCGGTGGGAGTCAGCTCAGGCCAGCTCACGTGGCAGGCGAAACAATCCAGTTGGGTTTGACGCGCGAAGCTCGGAACGGCCCTGGCGGAGATCGAAGATAAAGCCAGGATGATGGCTAACAACGTACGCCATGTGTATCTGGGGGAGCACCTCATGATGATCTCCTCGTGCTGCTTCTGGGTGGATTGAGAAGGTTCGCGACTGTGAATGCCTGGCTAGATTCGCCAGGTTCAATCGCACCTGCCGTTGTTGCGGATGATGCTGAGGGTCCGCTCGCCTCCGATCCGGCAGAATGTTCCGAATGCTTCACGGAGGCCCTTGGCGCTATGTCAGACGATCCCGTAACAAGGCTGGCATTCGAGAGTAACAGGGGAGTTGGAACCAGTCCATGGCAACCCGGCGTGGATTTGATCTGCGTCGCAGAGGCACTGATCCCAGTTGGATATTGCGGAATAATCGATGCGTCGTTGTTGCTCCCTGCTGGGGCTCAAAGTTGGCTGCTTTACAAATCTTCACGCAATGGAGATAAAGCGGCAATCCCCCGCCGGTTTAATGGTTGCTGTACCACATTAACCCCACGGGAATCCACCATGACAACATCCGCAGCGGCGCGACCCTTGATGGTCTTGCGCGATTTGAGCAAACGTTACGACAGCAGCGCCGGCAGCCTGATGGCGCTGGACGGCGTCAATCTGGAGGTGCGGGCCGGCGAGTTCGTCGCCGTGGTCGGCAAGTCCGGCAGCGGCAAGTCGACCTTGTTGAACCTGGCCAGCGGTATCGATACGCCGTCCTCCGGCGAGGTGTGGATAGACGGCGCCGCCGTGCATGGCATGCGGCAGTCGGAGCTGGCGCGCTGGCGCGGCCGCCATTTGGGCATCGTGTTCCAGTTCTTCCAGCTGCTGCCGACGCTGACTGTGGCCGAGAACGTGATGCTGCCGATGGATTTCTGCGCCACCTATCCGGCGCGCCAGCGGCGTGCGCGGGCGCTGGCTTTGCTGGCGCAACTCGACATCGCCGCGCAGGCGGACAAGCTGCCGTCCGCGCTGTCCGGCGGCCAGCAGCAGCGCGCCGCGATCGCGCGGGCGCTGGCCAACGATGCTCCCATCATGGTGGCCGATGAGCCGACCGGCAATCTCGATAGCGACACCACGCGCCAGATCATGCAGTTGTTCGCGGACCTGGCCGGGCAGGGCAAGACGGTGCTGATGGTGACCCACGAGCGGGACTTCGGCCCATACTTCACGCGCGTGGTCACGCTGGCCGACGGCCGCATTCGCGCGCAGGGCGATGGCGCGGCCGGCATCGGCCGCGACGACCGCACCGACCAAAGCGCCAACCGGGTGCGTCATGCTTAGCCCGCGCTGGCGCAAGCTGTTGCGCGACGTGGCGCTTACGCCGGGCCGCGTGGTCCTGATGGTGCTGGCGATGGCGGCCGGCGTGTGCGCGCTGGCCACCATGTTGAGCAGCTACACGATCCTCAGCCGCGAGACCACACGCAACTACCTCGATACCAATCCCCCCTCGGCCACGCTGCATCTGGAGCGCATCGACGCGCCACTGCTGGCGGCGATCCGCGCCTTCCCCGGCATCGCGCAGGCGCAGGCCAGCGGCACGGTCGGCGTCACGCTGGCGGCCCAGGGCGATGCGCTGCCGCTGACTATTTTCGTGGTCGACGATTTCAACGCGCTGCGCATCAACACCGTCTACCGCGAGCAGGGCGCGTGGCCGCCGCCGGACGGTTCGCTGCTGCTGGAGCGCGACGCGCTACGCCTGATCGGCCAGCGCATTGGCCAACGCATCGCCGTCGGCACCGGCCATGGCGCGCCGCAATCGCTACTGATCTCCGGCACCGTGCACGATCCGGCGCTGCCGCCGGCCAGCCGCGGCCAGACCGTGTACGCCTACGCTACCCCGGCCACCGTGGCCGCGCTGGGACTGGACGGCAGCCTGCGCCAGTTGAAGCTGACCGTCAGCGAACAGCCGATGAACGTCGACGCCATCGAGGCGACGGTGGCGCGGCTGGCGCTCTGGCTGCGGCAGAACGGCCACGCGGTGGAACGCATCCGGATACCGCCGCCCGGCGAGCATCCGCATCAAAAAGTCATGACCTCGATCCTGGCCATGCTGCTGGTATTCAGCGGCGTGGCGCTGCTGCTGTCGGCGGTGCTGACGGCCACGGTGGTGGGCGGCATGCTGCAGCAACAGCGCCGCCAGATCGGCGTGATGAAGACCATCGGCGCAGGCCGCGCGCAGATCGCCGGCCTGTATCTGACGCTGGTGCTGGCGCTGGCCGGCGCCGCCACCGCGCTGGGGATGACGGCCGGGCTGGCGGCGGGCCGCGCGTTCTCGCGCGTGGTGCTCAACCAGATCCTCAACTTCACCATGCACAGCGGCGCGATTCCGCACTGGTGCTATCTGCTGTTGATCGCGGCCGGCGTGCTGCTGCCGCTGGCGATCGCCTCGGTGCCGATCATGCAGGCCAGCGCGGCGACGGTGCAGGCGGCCATCAGCGACGCCGGCACCCATGGCCAGCGCTATGCCGCGCCGGCGGAGGCCGCGTGGCTGGAACGCCTGCCGCTGGTCGACCGCAGCCTGCCGCTGGCGCTGCGGCACAGCCTCAGCCGGCGCGGACGCCTGCTGCCGACGTTGTCCCTGCTGGCACTGGCCGGCGCCATGCACATGAGCAGCCTGAATATCCGGCGGCGTCGGCGCGGCACCTGGTGGTGGCGGCGTCGGAGCGCCACTACGACATCGAAACCACGCTGGCCCGCCCGGCGCCGGTCGAGCAGGCAAGGTCACGCGGTTGCTGGGCGCGCGCCCCAGGTGGCGCTGGTCGAGGCGTGGAGCGCAGCAGCGTGGCACGCGAACGCGCCGACGGCCTGAGATCGAGCGGTCTATCCCGACGGCGCGCACGGCACGCTGGCGGTGCGTGCAGGCGGTGCCGGAGCACAACGCCACGCTCAGCCTGAGATGCTGGCCGGCCGCTGCCGGCCGGACGGCCAGTCCGGCGAGGTGGTGCCGAAACAGCGCGGCGCTGGAGTTCTTCCCGCAGGCGCGGGTCGGCGGCGGCATCGGCATCGCCAGCCTATGGCCGCATCGCTGACCTTGCGGGTGGCCGGCATCGCGCCACCAGGACATGACGGCGGCTTTGTAGCCTGTCTCGGCGCCGACCTATGCGCGCATGGCCGGGCGCTCCGCAGGCCGCGCCACCGCGTGGCGCTGCGCGCGCACGACGAGGCGGCCATCGCGCAGGCGGCGCGGGACATCGGCCGCACCTTGCCGGCGCCGGCATCGAGGTCCGCATGAACATGATTATACCTATGCTGCGCAAGGAGGTCGATGGCCATTTCGACCTGCTGATCGCGGCCATGCTGTTCATCGCGCTGCTGATGGCGGCGGTGGGCCTGTTCGCCGGCTCGGCGATGGGCAGCAACGTGGCCGAGCGCGGACGCGAGTTCGGCATCATGCGCAGCATCGGCGCCAGTTCGGCCGTGGTGCTGCGCACGTGCTGGCTGAGGGCGTGCGCAGAAGCGCTGATGGAGCCGTAGCGCTGGCGCTGGCCCTGTCATTGCTGTCGGCGGCCATCGAGTTTATCTCGGCGAGCTGCTGCCCGGCGCTGGCTTTTCCGCTGACCGTGTCATTACGGCGCTGGCCTGGCTGGCCATGGTCTTGCTGGGCGCCTTGTTGGCGAGCGCTTGCCGGTGGTCGGCCTCGCGCCTCAGCATTCATCAAACGCTTGCCAGTCTTTTTGAAAGGACACGCCATGAAAAAAACCGTATGCCGCCCTGATCGTCGCCGGGCATCGGCCTGTATGCCGTCAGTGCGGTACATCGACCTGGCCGGCCTGTTCAAGCGCGCCTGCACGGCATTGTCTGAGCTTGCGGCGCCAGCCGGCGCGCCAGGAGGTGGCGTTCCATCAACAGCAGGAAGCGGGCCGCGCCACGCGCCGATCTGGAGCTGGTCGGTGAACGCCTGAGCGTCGAGGTCGCTCTGGATTCCAGCGCGTCAGGCCGACGAGTATCTTCGTGGCCGCTGGCGTCGACGTCCAGCGCCGACGAAGATAAGGAAGGTCCGGCCTTGGCTGGACAGGTGTTAAGCATTGCGCTCTCCGATTTGTCTTTTGGCGAATGGAGAGTGTAACCGGCTGGCGTTGTCGTTCGTTACGGATCGGGCCCGCACGGTTGGTGACGGGCGCTCGCCTACGAACCGTTCGCCACGCGCTGCTGGATCGCCTCGATCGCCTTTTTCCTGCGCGCATCTGGCGCAGCACGGCCGCCAGCGGCGCGGCCAGCGCTTCGCTGCTTGTTCAGGTAGTGGTACACCGGGAACGAGGCCAGCGGCGGGTTGAGCACGCGCACCCGCTGAGCTTGAGGTTCCTGATCGACCGCCATGCCCAAACAGGCGATTGCCGACCACCAGGTCGGTGCGGCCCACCATCATCTTCTGGAACGCCTGTGTCATGGTCGGCAATGTTCGGTGCGCATGCCGACGGTGTTCTCCTGCACGATCTTGATCCCGCGCACATGGCCGATGGTGTAGGCTTGAGGCTGCCCTAGCCAAGTTGAGCACGAATCCGGTGCCGGGTGAAGACCACGATCCGTAGGTCAGCAAAGCGGCACCGGCATCGATGATGAGGTTGGGGGTACAGGCGGTCCATGCCCAGCTTGCGGTACAGCTCGCCGTCCATGCGCCCTTCGTTGGCGTAGATCAGCGTGTTTGCTCGGGCAGACGGTGCACCTCCAGCTGGTAGCCGAGGCGGGTGGTAGGCTTCGCGCGCAGCACCTGTTCGGCGACGTCGGTGGCCGGGTCTTCGCCCAGCAGGGCGGGAGACGTTGATGACGGTTTGGCCGTCGCCACGGCGGGCAGCCATGGCAGCAGGGCAGCTGGAGGAGGACGCGGCTTCATGTTCGTGGGCTTTCTGCGTGGCTCGGTGGAGAGCCATGTCCTCAGCATATACGCTGGCGCGCTGATCCGCCAATAGCCGGCGGCTCGCCGCCTGCCTGACGACCGTTGGATTCCGGCCACGCGGGAATGTGTGCAAGGGCGGCACGCTCCTGACAGAAACTGCCGCAGCTACATTAGCATAAGGGTCATGTGAAAGCCGACATGGCGCGCCGCGCCAACCCACCAGGAGAACACCATGATCAATCCTAACTATGTCCTGGCTGTATGTCGACGACCCGGTCGCCAGCGCCGCCTACTACGCCGACCTGCTGGGCCAGCAGCCGGTGGACGTCTCGCACCTCTCGCTGTTCGCGCTGTCCCTCGGCCCGATGCTGGCCCGTGGTCAGCCACACGGTCGAGCCGAAGGCGCTGGCCTCGGGCGGTGGCGCCGAGCTGTGCATCCGCGTCGACGACCTGTGGCAGCGTGTGCTCAACGACATGTACGCCGACTGGTCGGCGCGCTGGCGTGACCATCGCCCAGCGCCCGGTGGCGATGGACTTCGGCTACACCTTTCATGGCTGCCATTATCGACCGCGACGGCCACCGCCTGCGCGTTCGTGCGGAAGGGGGCGGCCGGCCGGGCGCCGGCCGCCCCAATTCCCGGTTGACACTCAAAAACAATGAATGCTATATTCGTCCGCATGAATTGGTAACGTTTCCAATATAGCGTTTTCAATCCATGTTGCACGACCCACGTCTCTTCGATTGCGAAGTTGCCGGCGCCTGTCAGAACAGGGCGCCGGATTTTTTGTGCGGGCGGCCGGCAGCATGTAAGATCGCACACCAGACCAACACAGCGCCGGGCCCCACCGGCGCGCAAGGAGACAAGATGGACAAGCACCACAGGGGCGGCCGGGCCGTTTCGCTGCTGGCCGCGCTGGCGCTGGCCGCCGCCGCCAGCCACGCGGCCGCGCCGGCCGCCGGGCCGCGCGCCGAGGTGATGCACTGGTGGACCTCCAGCAGCGAGTCGGCCGCCGTGCGCAAGTTCGCCGACGCCTACCGCGCCGCCGGCGGCGTCTGGGCCGACACCGCCATCGCCGGGGCCGACCAGGCCAAGGCCGTGGCGATCAACCGCATCGTCGGCGGCAATCCGCCCACCGCCGCCCAGTTCAACACCACCAAGCAGTTCCGTGACTTGATCGACCAGGGCTCGCTCAACAACGTCGACGACATCGCCGCCCGCGACCACTGGGACCAGCTGATGCCGGGCCCGATGCTCGACGTCATCCGCGTCAAGGGCCACTACTACGCGCTGCCGGTGGACATCCACATGTCGACCTGGATCTGGTATTCCAAGGCCGCCTTCAAGAAGGCCGGCATCGCCGCCGAGCCCACCACGCCGGACGAGCTGTTCGCCGCGCTCGACAAGCTCAAGGCGGCCGGCCTGGTCGGCCTGGCGCACGGCGGCCAGCCGTGGCAGGAGAACATCCTGTTCCAGGCCATGCTGGCCAACGTCGGCGGCAAGCAGCTGTACCTGCAGGTGCTGCGCGACCGCGATCCCAAGGCGCTCAACTCCGAGGCGTTCAAGAAAGTGCTGACGGCCTTCAAGCGCCTGCAAAGCTACGTCGACGCCGGCTCGCCCAACCGCAACTGGAACGACGCCACCGCCATGCTCATCAGCGGCAAGGCCGGGGTGCAGATCATGGGCGACTGGGCCAAGGGCGAGTTCGCCGCCGCCAAACAGAGCGCCGGCAAGGACTTCGGCTGCATCGCCGGCCTGGGCCCCGCCGTGCCCTACCTGATCCAGGGCGACGCCTTCGTGTTCCCGAAGACCGCCAACGCCGACGCCGTCAAGGCGCAGAAGCTGCTGGCCACCACCATGCTGGCGCCGGCCGCGCAGCTGGAGTTCAGCAAGCTCAAAGGCTCGCTGCCGGTGCGCAGCGACATCGACGTGTCGTCGATGGACGCCTGCGCCCAGGCCGGCATGGCCATCATGAAGGACAAGTCGCGCCAGGTCGGCATGATCGAGGTCTACCTGACGCCGGACCAGAACGGCGCGCTGCAGGATGTGCTGACGGCCTTCTGGAACACCCGCATGCCGGTGGAGAAGGCGCAGAAGAGCATCGCCGCCGCGCTGCGCGACTGACGGCAGGGGCCGGACGGCGGCGTGCTTGTCACCGCCGGGCGCCATGCGGTATGCTTGCCGCCGCATGGACTGAACGGATAAGGGAACCAGTGGCAACTATCAAGGACGTAGCCCGCCTGGCGGGAGTAGGGCTGGGCACTGCGTCGCGCGTGATCAGCGGCAAGGGCTCGGTGTCGCAGGCGACGCTGGAAAAGGTGCGCAAGGCGATCGAGGAGCTGGAGTTCCGGCCCTCGCACGCGGCGCGCTCGCTGCTGTCGGGCAGCTCGCAGATGATAGGCGTGTACATCCCCTACCTGAGCGGGACGTTCTACACGCCCATCCTGCAGTCGATCTACACCGCGCTGCGGGCGGCCGGCCTGAACATGGTGGTGGCCTTCGGCGTGGGCGAGGGCGACGCGCGGCAGCAGGCGATCGAGGGCATCAACTTCCTGATCGAGCGCGGCAGCGATGGCCTGATCGTGATGAGCAACGCGCTGGAGGACGAGGATTTTGCGGCGCTGGGGCCGTTCCAGTCGCGGGTGGTGGTGATCAACCACGGCTTCGCCGGCATCGCCGGGCAGTGCTTCACCGTCGACCACGAGGCCGGCGGCCGGCTGGCGGCGCGCACCCTGCTGGAACAGGGCCACCGGCGGATCGCCGTGATCGCGGGCCGCGCCAGCGCGCCGGACAACCAGCAGCGCATCGCCGGCTTCCTGGCCGAGCTGGCGGCGGCCGGCATCGATCCGGCCTCGGTGTGGATGGAGGATGGACAGTTTTCGCCGGAGGGCGGCTGGGCCTGCGCCGAGCAGCTGATGGCGTCGGGGTATGAATTCACGGCGGTGTTCTGCGCCAACGACGAGATGGCGGTGGGGGCCCTGTCCTGCTTCCAGCAGGCCGGGGTGGCGGTGCCGGAGCAGGTCTCGGTGCTGGGCTACGACGACACGCACAGCGCGGAATTCACCGCGCCGCGCCTGACGAGCGTGCACATCCCGTGGAGCGAGATGACCTTGAACGGCTTGAACTACCTGCTGAACCACTGCTACGGGCTGCAGCGGCCGGTGGAGCGGGACTACCGCCTGCACGTCACCCAGCGCGCGTCGCTGGCGGCGCCCAGGCAGTAAAGAACGAGGAGTATGCGCTGGCCGCATGCTCTTTTTTTGCAGTGCAATGGAAACGATTCCACTAAAAAAGTTCCACCTAAAAATATGACCATGATACTTACCGACCTGCCCACCGCGATCCAGCGTAGCGACTTTGCCAGCGACTTCCTGTGGGGCGTCTCGACGTCGGCCTACCAGATCGAGGGCGCCGCCGCGGTGGACGGCCGCGTGCCGTCGATCTGGGACACCTTCAGCGCCACGCCGGGCAAGGTGCGCGACGGCTCGACCGGCGCGGTGGCCTGCGACCACTACCACCGCTGGGAGGAGGACCTGGACCTGGCGCAGTCCATGGGACTGAACGCCTACCGCTTCTCGATCGCCTGGCCGCGCATCTTCAACGGCGTGGACGCGGAGCCGAACCCGCAGGGGCTGGCCTTTTATTCGAAGCTGGTGGACGGCATGCTGGCGCGCGGCCTGCAGCCGTGGTGCACGCTGTATCACTGGGACCTGCCGCAGTACCTGGAGGACCAGGGCGGCTGGGCCAACCGCGCCACGGTCGACGCCTTCCTGCGCTACGCGGACGTGATCAGCAAGCACCTGGGCGACCGCGTGAAGCATTGGATCACGCACAACGAGCCATGGTGCACGGCCATGCACGGCAACTGGGACGGCATGCACGCGCCGGGCAACAAGAGCCTGCCGCTGGCGCTGCAGGTGTGCCACAACGTGCTGGTGTCGCACGGCCTGGCGGTGCCGCTGATCCGCGCCAACGTGCCGGGGGCGAAGGTCGGCATCGCATTGAGCCTGCATCCGGTCAAGGCGGCCAGTGACAGCGCCGCCGACCGCGAGGCGGTGGTGCGCCACGATGCGCTGCGCAACCGCTGGTTCCTCGACGCGCTGTATGGCCGCGGCTATCCGGAACTGGCGCTGCGGCTGGTGGGCGAGGACGCGCCGCAGGTGCTGCCGGGCGACATGAAGGCGATCGCCGTTCCGATGGATTTCCTCGGCGTGAACTACTACTTCCCCGAGGTGGTGCGCGACGCGCCGGAGCAGTACCCGCTGCGCACTTCCATCGTCTATCCGCAGGACCGCCAGCGCACGGACTTCGGCTGGGAGGTGTCGCCGCAAGGACTGGTCGACCTGCTCGAGCGCGTGGCGCGCGACTACCCGACCGGCGATTTGTACGTGACCGAAAACGGCTCGTCCTACGACGATGTGTTGACCGGGGACGGCGCGGTCAACGACACCGCGCGCCGCGACTACCTGATCCGCCACCTGGCCGCCATGCGCGACGCCATCGGCGCGGGCGGCAACATCAAGGGCTATTTCGCCTGGAGCCTGCTGGACAACTTCGAATGGGCGGAAGGCTATCTGCGCCGCTTCGGCCTGACCTACATCGACTACCCGACACAGCGCCGCATCCTCAAGCAGAGCGGCCAGTGGTACAGCGCCTTCCTGCGCGGCGCATAAAACGACATCAACAACGGAGACAAGCACCGAATGAACACCCACAACCACATCTTGCGTCGCGCCGTCCTGGCCGCCACGCTGGCGCTGGGCGCCGCCGGCATCGCCGCCGCCGCGCCAGCCGCCAAGCCACTGGCCGACTGGCCGCACATCACCAGCGCCGTCAAGCAGGACAAGGCCATGGAAGCGCGCATCGCGCAGATCGTGGCCGGCATGACGCTGGCGCAGAAGGTCGGCCAGATGACGCAGCCGGAAATCAAGTTCATCACGCCCGAGCAGGTGCGCGAATACTACGTCGGCTCGGTGCTGAACGGCGGCGGCAGCTGGCCGCAGGGGAACAAGTACGCCACGGCGGCCGACTGGGTCAAGCTGGCCGACGCCTACTACGACGCCTCGATGAGCACCGACATGAAGGTCAGGGTCCCGGTCATCTGGGGCATCGACGCCATGCACGGCAACAGCAATATGTACGGCGCCACGCTGTTCCCGCACAACATAGGCCTGGGCGCCGCGCGCGACGCCAAGCTGGTTGGCGAGATGGCCAGGTCGGTCGCCAAGGCGGTGCGCGCCACCGGCATCGACTGGGTGTTCGCGCCGACGCTGGCCGTGGTGCGCGACGACCGCTGGGGGCGCACCTACGAATCCTTCTCGGAAGACCCGGCCATCGTCAAGGACTACGCCGGCGCCTACGTCAAGGGCCTGCAGGGCGATTTGAAATCGGACGGCACGGTGGTCGCCACCGCCAAGCACTTCATCGGCGACGGCGGCACGGCCGAAGGCAAGGACCGTGGCGAGAACCAGTCCACGATGGCGGACATGATCAACATCCACGCGCAGGGCTACTACCCGGCGCTGCAGGCCGGCGTGCAGACGGTGATGGCGTCCTTCAACAGCTGGAACGACGTCAAGGGCGGCTCGGACCACGGCAAGATGCACGGCAGTAAAGAGCTGCTGACCGACGCGCTGAAAACCAAGATGGGCTTCGACGGCCTGGTGGTGAGCGACTGGAACGCCATCGCCGAAGTGCCCGGCTGCGCCAACGACAGCTGCGCCGCCTCGATCAACGCCGGCGTCGACATGGTGATGGTGCCGGAACACTGGAAGACCTTCATCGCCAACACCATCGCGCAGGTGGAAAAGGGCGAGATTCCGATGTCGCGCATCGACGACGCGGTCACCCGCATCCTGCGCGTGAAGCTGCGCGCCGGCCTGTTCGACGGCAAGAAGCCGTCGCAGAACGTCTACGCCGGCAAGCAGGAGCTGCTGCAGGCGCGCGCGCTGGCGCGCCAGGCGGTGCGCGAATCGCTGGTGCTGTTGAAGAACAACGGCGGCGTGCTGCCGCTGGCGCGCGGTAAAAAGATCCTCGTCGTCGGCAAGAGCGCTGACAACATGGCCAACCAGTCGGGCGGCTGGTCGCTGACGTGGCAGGGCACCGACAACAAGAACAGCGACTACCCGGTCAGCGACACCATCCTTGCCGGCATCCAGGAAGCCGCCGGCAAGGATAACGTCACCTTCAGCGAGAACGCCGCCGACGTCGACGTGGGCAAGTTCGACGCCGTCATCGCCGTCATCGGCGAGACGCCGTATGCGGAAGGCGACGGCGACATCGGCCCATCGGGCACGCTGCGCCTGTCCGGCCGCCATCCCGAGGACCTGGCCGTGCTGCAGGCCGTGGCGGGCAAGGGCAAGCCGGTGGTGACGGTGCTGATGTCCGGCCGTCCGCTGTTCGTCAACGATGTGCTCAACCTGTCGGACAGCTTCGTCGCGGCCTGGCTGCCTGGCACCGAAGGCAAGGGCGTGTCCGATGTGTTGTTCCGCAAGGCGGACGGCAAGGTCAACGTGGACTTCCATGGCAAGCTGTCGTTCTCGTGGCCGAAGTCGGCCTGCCAGTCGCCGCTCAACGTCGGCGACGCCGCGTACGATCCGCTGTTCAAATACGGCTACGGCCTGACCTACGCGGGTGCGGCCGGCAAGCCCGCCTTGCCGCTGCTGGACGCGAACTATCCGGCCGGCGGCTGCGGCAAGGCCACCTCGGTGCCGGTGTACGCGCCGGCCGACCGCTCGACCTACGCGCTGTACGTCAGCAGCGGCGGCCAGCGCGTGGCCTTGGGCGCGGACCTGAACGCCGTGTTCAACCTGCCGACCGTGAAGGTCGAAACCGCGCAGATCAACACCCAGCAGGACGCCAAGCGCCTCACCTGGACCGGCGCGGCCAGGCTGGAAGCGCAGGCGGCCCACGCGCAGAAGCTGCCGGCGTTCGCTTCGGCCGACGGCGCACTGCAGTTTGATGCTATCGTGTCGGCTGCGCCGCAGGGCAAGGCTAGTATCGGCATCGAAACCGTGGAGCTGGACGCCGGCGCCGTGTTCCAGCGCCTGGCCGGCAAGGGCAAGCAGACGGTTAAAATCCCGCTGGCCTGTTTCAGCGCCAAAGGGCTGTCGCTGGCGGCATTGAGCACGCCGTTCAGCGTGGCCGCCGACGCGCCGTTCGCAGCGACGTTCGCCAACATCCAGATCGTTGGCGGCGCCGCCAGGGACAAGGATGCGCTGGCGTGCGGCGACTTTAAATAAACCCAGGAGACTCTTAAAGCATGGAACACTATTCCCAAGCCGTCCCTATGCCGGGTGGCCAGAGCCAGACCGGCGGCAACACCGGTCCGCTGATCATCGTCACCATCCTGTTCTTCATGTGGGGTTTGCTGACCTCCATGAACGACGTGCTGATCCCGCACCTGAAGGCGGTTTACACGCTGACCTACGTCCAGGCCATGCTGGTGCAGTTCTGCTTCTTCGGCGCGTACTTCATCGTCTCGCTGCCGGCCGGTATGCTGATCAAGAAGATCGGCTACCAGAACGGCGCCGTCGCCGGCCTGACCATCGCGGCCGCCGGTTGCGCGCTGTTCTATCCAGCGGCGACCAGCGGCTACACGCTGTTCCTGATCGCCTTCTTCGTGCTGGCGGGCGGTATCACGGTGCTGCAGGTGGCGGCCAATCCCTACGTGACGGTGCTGGGCGATCCGCAGACCGCCTCCAGCCGCCTGACGCTGACCCAGGCCTTCAACTCGCTGGGCACCACCGTGGCGCCCACGCTGGGCGGCATGTTGATCCTGGCCGGCGGCGTGATGAGCTCCGCCGACATGGCCAAGCTCACCACCGAACAACTGGCGGCCTACCATGCCACCCAGGCTGGCAGCGTGCAAGGCCCGTATCTGGTGCTGGCCGCGGCCTTGCTGGCGCTGGCCGTGCTGTTCGCGCTGGCGCGCCTGCCGAAGATCGTCGACGCCGAACAACCGGGCGGCGAAAGCGCCGGCTGGTCGGCCGTGCTGCAGCACCGCCATCTGGTGCTGGGCGCGGTGGCGATCTTCCTGTACGTGGGCGGCGAGGTCAGTATCGGCAGCTTCCTGATCAACTTCATCGGCGACGCCAAGGTGGCGGGCCTGTCGGCCGCCGACGCCGCGCCCTTCGTCAGCTACTACTGGGGCGGCGCGATGGTGGGCCGCTTCATCGGCTTCGCTGTGATGCGCTACGTTAGCCCGGGTAAGGCGCTGGCCTTCAACTCGGCGGCGGTGATTGCGCTGGTGCTCACCGCGATCTTCAGCGGCGGCCATCTGGCGATGTGGGCGCTGCTGGCGGTCGGCCTGTTCAACTCCATCATGTTCCCGACCATCTTCTCGATGGCGCTCAACAAGCTGGGTCCATTGACCGGCCAGGGTTCGGGCGTGCTGTGCATGGCCATCGTCGGCGGCGCGCTGGTGCCGTTCGGCCAGGGCCTGCTGGCGGACACCATGAGCCTGCAGATGTCCTTCCTGGTGCCGGCGGCCTGCTATACCTTCATCCTGTACTTCGGCCTGAAATACGCCGACATGTACTCGGATAAATAACTTGCTGCGGCTATACACACCATGGGTATAGCCGCATTCTCCTTCTGGCAAACCTGCTGAAACATCTGCTGAAATCTACTGAATTGAACTTCACTGTGCTCCCGCTGTCTAACTCAGTAACGGGAAGTGGAAATCAGTAGGTTCCAGTAAGGAGAACAGCATGGTTGCTACAATGAGTGTGAACGTCTCCCCCTCCACCGTGTTCGCGCTGATGGAACGGCTGCGCGATTCCGGCATGTCCATCGATCCCGCCGAAGCCGTCGACGCCGCGATTCGCCAGTGGCTCGCGTCCACGGCGGCCGCGCCAGAAATGGCACCGCGCGGCTACCAATGGAAAACGCTGTTCGTGCCTGAGGGCACCTGGCTGCGCATGGCCTATCGCAACGACCAAGAATACGCGATCGTCGAAGGCGATCACATTATGTACAAAGGCCGCTCCGTTTCGCCCAACCAATTTGCCAGCGGCCACGCGGACAGCGTACGCAATGCGTGGCAAGACATCTACATCCGCATGCCCGGCGAGAAAAACTGGAAACGAGCCAGCATACGCCGCAGCAGTACACCGCGACCTGCCCCCCGGCCAAGGCTGGACAGAGCCCGAACGCAGAAAATTCCGCTTCCGTCTTGAAGACGTCGCCTTCGACTGAGCGTTGCCGCTTTTTTGATTTTTTGATCTGGCGCATGGATATCGCGCCTCAAGATCCGCACTATCATGGCACTGACATACACAAAGGACAGTGCCATGAGCAACACCATCAAAGCATATCTGGTCGGCGGCGGTATCGGTTCGCTGTCCGCAGCCGCCTTCATGATCCGCGACGCCGGCGTCGACGGCCGCAACATCACCATCTTCGAAGCGATGCCGCTGGCTGGCGGCAGCCTCGATGGCGGCGGCAACGCGGACACCGGCTACACGCTGCGCGGCGGCCGCATGCTCACCACCGACAACTACGAATGCACCTGGGACCTGTTCAAGAGCATCCCCTCGCTGGAACACGAAGGCCAGAGCGTCTACGACGAAACGGTGGCCTTCAACAAAATGCACAAGTCGCACTCGCAGGCCCGCCTGGTCGACCGCAACCGCTTCCGCGTGAACGTCGAGTCGATGGGCTTCAGCATGCAGGACCGCACCGAGCTGCTGGCGCTGGCCGAAGCCGACGAGGAAAAACTGGGCGACAGCGCCATCACCGACTGGCTGTCGCCGGAATTCTTCGACACCAAATTCTGGTACATGTGGGCCACCACCTTCGCCTTTCAGCCGTGGCACAGCGCCGTGGAATTCAAGCGCTACCTGCATCGCTTCATGATGGAGTTCTCGCGCATTGAAACGCTGGCCGGCGTCAAGCGCACCGTCTACAACCAGTACGACTCCTTCGTGCGCCCATTGCAGCACTGGCTGCAGCAGCAGGGCGTGCAGGTGATCCGCGACTGCAAGGTCGAAGACATCGGCCTGTCGGAGGAGGGCGGCGCGCTGACCGCCACGTCGCTGCGTTGCACCCGCAACGGCGAGACCACCATCATCGACGTCGGCCCGCAGGACCTGGTGTTCTTCCAGAATGGCTCGATGACCGACGCCTCCAGCTTCGGCAGCATGCACAGCGCCCCGCCCAAGCTGGACAAGCGCGACAGCCAGGGCTGGGCCTTGTGGGAAAAGCTGGCGGTGGACCGTCCGCAGCTCGGCAACCCGGCCGTCTTCAATTCCAGCATCCCGGAATCGTGGTGGGAGTCGTTCACCGTCACGCTGAAGGACCCGGCGTTCTTCGACAAGATGGAACAGTTCAGCGGCAACGTGGCCGGCACCGGCGGCCTGGTGACGTTCAAGGACTCGAACTGGCTGCTGTCCATCGTGCTGGCGCACCAGCCGCACTTCGCCGGCCAGCCGGAAGGCGTGCAGGTATTCTGGGGCTACTCGCTGCATCCCGACCGCGTCGGCAACTTCGTCGCCAAGCCCATGGCCGATTGCACCGGCGAGGAGATCCTGCGCGAGCTGTGCGGCCACCTGAATTTCGACATGGAGATCATGGCCAAGGCCAACTGCATCCCATGCCGCATGCCCTACATCACCAGCATGTTCATGCCGCGCTTTAAGAGCGACCGTCCGCTGCCGGTGCCGCCCAACTCGCGCAACCTGGCCTTCGTCAGCCAGTTCGTCGAAGTGCCGGAGGACGTGGTGTTCACCGTCGAATACTCGGTGCGCGCGGCGCAGATGGCGGTCTACCAGCTGCTCGACGTCAAGCGCGAAATACCGCCGGTCAGCCACCACGACCAGTCCATGAAAGTGAAACTGGACGCCCTCGTGAAGGCATTCCGGTAGGACGCTATGCTCTCCGTGTCCACCACACGGAGAGTGTCCATGATTGCCTGCGTCGGCCGATGGCGGCATTCAGGCTAGAACGCCCATCAGCTTTTGCATCGGACTCAGTTCAATCAGCGAGTCCGGCTCGTCGATTTCCATGACGACGTCGTTATAAGCCACCGCGCGCAGTGGTTCCACTTCGATCGTGTCGGACAGGCGCGCCTCGTCCAGCATCTGCTGGAGCGTTGGCGCGTCCAGCACGTTGAGTTTTGCCAGCAGCGCGCCATACTTGCGCACGTCCGCATCGTTGGCGGCGATTTTGTCGGCTGGCCGTATCGCCAGATTGAGGCAGCTGAACACCGCGAACACGGCCAGCAGCCAGGCGGATGGAATCAGCATCTGGGCGGCCAGCGCCGCGACCGCGCTGCTGCCGGCCAACAGACTGAAGAAAGTGAGCGTGGTCTGTATCCGGCGATAAAACCGGGCTGTGCGCTGGCATAGACGCTGGGCGTAGCGCAAATTGAACTGCAATTCTTCCTTGATCTCATCCATGACTATTTCCTTTTCTTCAAAGGTCCGCGCGCCGGCGGCTGGGCAGGGGCGGGCTTGCGCCGCTTGCGTTTGCGCTCGGGCGCCGGAAGTAGCGGAAAGTGGGATTTTGGTTCGGGCAGTTTCATTGTATGCCTTGCGGCGCCACGATGGCGGGCGCACGGCATCAATCATGCGGCGCTTTTAGTGGCGCACGCTGCGGTAGGTCAAACGTGCGGAGCGGACTGGTGGTGGGGGCAGCCTCGGCATTCGACGCGGGCTCGCCGCATATGGGTGTTACCATGGCAGCTCACTAGGAGTCCCATGCCCATCGAACTCCCCGCCGCGCCAGACGGCCTGCATCAACTGACGCTCGATGGACTGGCCTTGCACGGCTGGTCTCAGCAGAACCTGTTCCTGTCCCATGACTTGACGCTGGCCCTGGCCGCCGAATGCCGCGCCGGTGCGGCCGCTGGCGCGCTGGCGCTGGCCGCTGTCGGCCGCGGCGCCGCGCAGGCGGTGCGCGCCGACGTGCGCGGCGACCGCATCCTGTGGCTGGAAGCCGGCCAGTCCGCCGCCTGTGACAGTTATCTGCTGGTGATGGAAACCCTGCGCCTGGCGCTGAACCGGGAATTCTTCCTGGGCCTCGACAGCTACGAAAGCCACTACGCGCTGTACACGCCCGGCGCCGCCTACCGCAAGCACCTGGACCGCTTCCGCGACGACGACCTGCGCACGGTGTCGGTGGTGATTTACCTGAACCCCGACTGGCTGCCGGAGCAGGGCGGCGCGCTGCGCCTGCATCCGCTGGACGCGCCCACCCGCGACATCGCGCCCATGGGCAGCCGGCTGGTGCTGTTCCTGTCGGCCGACATGCCGCATGAAGTGCTGCCCGCCACGCACGACCGCCTGTCGCTGGCCGGCTGGTTCCGCCGCCGGCCGCATTAGCAAACGCGCTTACAGGAAGCGGTCGAGGATTTTCTTGCTGTGCTTGTCCAGCTCGCGCACGTCGCGGATCAGGTAGTGGATGCCGTGGATGTCGGAGATCAGCAGCGTGTCCACCGTCAGGCGGCGGATGTCCTCCTCGCCGCGCAGCACGAACTCGGTGTCGCCGCGATCGGTCGCCACCGACCATGTGCACGGCGTGGCGAAACTGGTCACGCTGTTGATGCGCGCGATCTCCGGCATGAACTCGCGTCCCGTCAGTTCCTCGCGCACCAGCTGCCCCACGGCCGCCGGCAAATCCTCGATGCGGTCGATCCAGCCCACTTCCTTGCCGTCGGTGCTCACCAGCGCGATGCCGTCGTCCGGCGCCTGCACCGGGAAGGCGCGCACCGGCGCCACGCTCTCGTGCACCTCGCCCTCGGCGGTGGTCAGCACCAGGCGGCCGAAGGGATTGCGTGTCAAATTAAAATTCGTCGTCATGTTCTTGTTCTCTTAATCTTTGCTGCCGCTGTCGTCGAGATCCGTGTCGACGTTGCGGGCCTGCGCCTGGTACAGGCGGAAGTAGGCGCCTTCGCGCGCCATCAGGTCGTCGTGCGCGCCTTCCTCCACCACCACGCCGCGGTCCAGCACCACCAGGCGGTCCGCCTTCTGCAAGGTCGACAAGCGGTGCGCGATGGCGATCGTGGTGCGGCCCTGCACCAGGTTCTCCAGCGCGCGCTGGATTTCCTTCTCGGTCTCGGAATCGACCGAGGACGTGGCCTCGTCGAGGATCAGGATCTTAGGATCGATCAGCAGCGCGCGCGCGATCGAGATGCGCTGGCGCTCGCCGCCGGACAAGCCCTGTCCGCGCTCGCCCACCATCGAATCGTAACCCTGCGGCAGGCGCAGGATGAACTCGTGCGCGTGCGCGGCGCGGGCGGCGGCGATGATCTCGGCGCGCGTGGCCCCCGGCTTGCCGTAGGCCAGATTCTCGGCGATGGTGCCGAAGAACAGGAACGGCTCCTGCAGCACCAGGCCGATGTTGCGGCGGTAGTCCGACACCGCGAACGAGCGGATGTCCACGCCGTCCAGCATGATCGCGCCTTCCGACACATCGTAGAAGCGGCAGATCAGGTTGACCAGCGTCGACTTGCCCGAACCCGAATGGCCCACCAGCCCGATCATCTCGCCGGCCTTGATGTCGAGCGAGATGCCGCGGTTGACGGCGCGGTTCCCGTAGCGGAAGCCCACTTCGCGCAAGGTGATGTTGCCATCGACCTTGGCCAGCTTGACCGGGTTGGCGGGCTCCGGCACCGACGACACGTGGTCGAGGATGTCGAAGATGCGCTTGGCGGCCGACGCCGATTTCTGCGTCACCGAAACGATGCGGCTCATCGAATCGAGGCGGCCGTAGAAGCGGCTGGAGTAGGCGATGAAGGCCGACAGCACGCCGACCGTGATGTGGCCCTTGGACACCTGGTAGATGCCGAACACCCAGATCACCAGCAACCCAAGCTCCGTCAGGAACGACACGGTCGGCGAGAACAGCGACCAGATTTTATTGAGCTTGTCGTTGACCGCCAGATTGTGCTTGTTGGCGGTGCGGAAGCGCGCCGCTTCGCGCGACTCCTGCGCGAACGCCTTCACCACGCGGATGCCGGGGATGGTATCGGCCAGCACGTTGGTCACCTCGCCCCACACGCGGTCGATCTTCTCGAAGCCGGTGCGCAGGCGGTCGCGCACCACGTGGATCAGCCACGCGATGAACGGCAACGGCAGCAGCGTGAAGATCGCCAGCCACGGATCGATCGAGAACAGGATCACGCCGGTCATGATGATCATCAGGCAGTCCGACGCGAAGTCCAGCAGGTGCAGCGACAGGAACACGCAGATGCGGTCGCTCTCGCTGCCGATGCGTGACATCAAGTCGCCGGTGCGCTTGCCGCCGAAGTATTCCAGCGACAGCCGCAGCAAGTGGTCGTAGGTCTCGGTGCGCAGGTCGGCGCCGATGCGCTCCGACACCAGCGCCAGCACATAGGTCTTGCCCCAGCCAAGTATCCACGCCAGCACCGCCGACCCCACCAGGCCGGACATGTACAGCGCCACCAGCGAGGTGTCGACCGGCGCGCCGTTCTGGTACGGGATCAGCACCTTGTCCATCAGCGGGATGGTCAGGTAGGGTGGAATCATGTGCGCGCCGGTCGACAGCAGCATCAGCGCGAAGCCGAAGCCCAGCTGCAGCTTGTACGGACCGGCGAAGCGCCACAGGCGGAACAAGGTCCACGTGGACGGCGGCGTGTACACCACCTTGGTGCAGATCGGGCATTCCTCCTGGTCCGGCTCCAGCGGCGCCTTGCAGCTCGGGCAGACGTTCTTTTCCTCGCGCACCACCGGCACGCCCAGCGCATGGCTGTCGCGGTGCGCGTTGAACTGCTCGACCAGGCGGATCGCCTGCAGGTTCTGGCCCAGCGTGAAGCGCCAGGCGCCAAGCCGGCCGCCGTTGTTGACCAGCTCCAGATGGCCGACGCCCGCGTGGTCGTGGTGCTTGAGCGCCAGGTCCTTAGCGAAAGGCCAATGTTGCCAGTCCGCGCGGCCCGGCGCGCGCGCCAGCACGCCGCGTTCGGTGACGACGATTGCGCCCTTGGAAAAACGAAGTTGTTCATCCAAGTCAACCTCCAGGGCACTTACCGCGTTTTCCCCTTGGGAAAGTTGTGCCTGCACCTCGGAACGCCAGCGCTCGGGAAGCTCGCTCTGGCTGGTGTTGGAGGAAAGTTGTTCTGTTGTCATCGTGCTGCGTACTCCGGTGGCGAAAAGGTGGAACAAAGGTGGAACTAGTCGGCGTTGCGACTGATGCAAGCGCTTTATTTACGGTATTCTGTCACTGGTCACATCCTTGACAGATATCAAGGAAAACCAGTGTTTTGTTGGCGGCAAGTATAACGCACGCGCAGGGTGGGCCAAATGCAATTTGGCCGCCGGCGGTGATACAGAGGTTAAAATACGGCGCGGGCTGGCCACGGCTGATAACAAAGATACAAGAATAGAAACATGACCAAGAAGAAAGACATAGAAGTTCTCCGCGTCACCCATTTGCGCGGACCCAATATCTGGACCTATCGCCCGGTGATCGAGGCGTGGCTGGATATCGGCGAGCTGGAGAATTTCCCCTCGAATTTGTTGCCTGGCTTGTATGAGCGCCTGACCGCGATCCTGCCGGGCCTGATCATCCACCGCTGCGGCGTGGGCGAGCACGGCGGCTTCCTCGAACGCCTGCGCGACGGCACCTACGCCGGCCACATCCTCGAACACGTGGTGCTGGAACTGCAAAACCTGGCCGGCATGAAGACCGGCTTCGGCAAGACGCGCCAGATCGGCGAGAACACCGGCTTGTACAAGATGGCCTTCCGCACCCGCCAGGAGCAGGTGGGACGCGCCGCGCTGGCCGCCGGCCGCGATCTGCTGATGGCGATGATCGAAGACAAACCGTACGACCTGGCCGCCACCGTGGCCGAGCTGACCGACCTGGTCGAGTCGCTGTGCCTGGGCCCGAGCACCGCCAACATCGTCGACGCCGCCACCGTGCGCAAGATTCCTTCGATCCGCCTGACCGACGGCAACCTGGTGCAGCTGGGCCACGGCGCCCGCCAGCGCCGCATCTGGACCGCCGAGACCGAACAAACCAGCGCCATCGCCGAAGGCATCGCCAGCGACAAGGACTTGACCAAGTCGCTGCTGGCCTCGTGCGGCGTGCCGGTGCCGGAAGGTGAGCTGGTCACCAGCGCCGAAGCGGCGTGGGAAGCGGCGCAGGACATCGGCCTGCCGGTGGTGGTCAAGCCGTACGACGGCAACCATGGCCGCGGCGTCTCGCTCAACCTGATGACCGAAGCCGACGTCACCGCAGCCTATGTGCTGGCCGCGCGCAAGGGCGACAGCAAGAGCGTGATCGTCGAGCGCTTCATCGCCGGCAACGAGCACCGCCTGCTGGTGGTCGGCAAGCGCCTGGTCGCAGCCGCCGCCGGCGAAGCGCTGTGGGTCACCGGCGACGGCAAGTCCAACATCATCGAATTGTGCGACGCCCAGATCAACACCGATCCGCGCCGCGGCACCACCGAGGACGCGCCGCTGAACGCCATCGCGCCGCAGCACGGCGCCGAGATCATCCTGGAGCTGCAGCGCCAGGGCATGACCGCCTACTCGATCCCGCTGGACGGCCAGAAAGTGCTGATCCAGCCGAATGGCAACGTCGCCACCGACGTCACCGACCAGGTGCACCCGCAAGTGGCCGCGATGGCCACGCTGGCCGCGCGCGTGGTCGGCCTGGACATCGCCGGCATCGACGTGGTGGCCGCAGACATTTCGCGTCCGCTGGAAGAGCAGGGCGGCGCCATCATCGAAGTCAACGCCAGCCCCGGCCTGCTGGCCCACATCAAGCCGGCCGCCGGCGAACCGCGCAACGTCGGCGAAGCGATCGTCGACCACCTGTTCGCGCCGGACGAGGGCGGACGCATGCCCATCGTCGGCATCACCGGCAAGCACGGCGCCACCATGGCCTCGCGCCTGATCGCCTGGCTGCTGCAGATCAGCGGCAAGAAGGTCGGCCTGTCCTGCGCCGACGGCCTGTTCGTCAACGGCCGCCTGCTGCCGCGCGACGGCTTCAGCGACTGGGAAAGCGGCGAACGCCTGCTGCTCAACAAGAACGTCGAAGCCGGCGTGTTCGAAGCAAGCGCCCGCATGATCCTGACCGAAGGCCTGGCCTACGACAAATGCGCGGTCGGCGTGGTGACCGACGTCAGCGACTTCGAGGATGTGGCCGAGTTCCACATCGCCAGCCTCGACAAGCTGTACGGCGTGCTGCGTACCCAGGTCGACGTGATCCTGCCGAGCGGCGTGGCGGTGCTCAACGCGGCCGACCCGCAAGTGGTCGACATGGCCGACCTGTGCGACGGCGACGTGATGTTCTACGGCGTCGACGAGCACCTGGCCGCCATCGCCGCCCACCGCCAGGACGGCAAGCGCGTGGTGTTCCAGCGCGCCGAGCGCATCGTGCTGGCGCAGGGCCACGAGGACATCGCCAGCCTGCCGCTGTCGCCGCTGGTGCCGCCGGAAGCCGTGCTGGCCGCGATCGCCGCCGGCTGGGCGCTGGGCCTGACGCCTGAATTGATCGGCGCCGGCCTGCGTACCTTCGAAGCGAATCCGAAGCGAACTCATCACTGATACATCACGAAAGAACAAGCAGAGTTATGGAAGTCATCCGCACCCGCGCGCTGCGCGGACCGAATCTTTGGAGCCACCACACGGCGGTGGAAGTGATCGTATCGTGCCCGTCCGAGGAGCAGTCGATCGCCACGCTGCCCGGCTTCGAGCAGCGCCTGCACGCCCGCTTCCCCGCCATCGGCGCCCTGCAAACCACCGGCTACACCGACGCCGTGCCGCTGGCGCGCGTGCTGGAAGTGGCGGCCCTGAGCCTGCAGGCGCAAGCCGGCTGCCCGGTCACCTTCAGCCGCACCACCGCCACGCTGGAAGAGGGCATCTACCAGACCGTGGTCGAATACAGCGAGGAAGCGGTGGGCCGTCTGGCGATCACGCTGGCGCACAACCTGATCAACGCCGCCCTGGCCGACACCCCGTTCGACCTGACCGGCGCGCTGAACGAACTGCGCGACCTCGATGAAGACGTGCGTCTTGGCCCGAGCACCGGCGCCATCGTCAGCGCCGCCGTCGCACGCGACATCCCGATCCGCCGCCTGACCGAAGGCAGCATGGTGATGTTCGGCTGGGGCTCGCGCCAGCGCCGCATCCAGGCCGCCGAGATGGACAGCACCAGCGCCATCGGCGAATCGATCGCGCAGGACAAGGAACTGACCAAGAAGCTGCTGCACGCGGCCGGCGTGCCCGTGCCCAACGGCCGCTCGGTGGAAGACGTCGAAGACGCCTGGGCCGCCGCGCAGGAAATCGGCCTGCCGGTGGTGGTCAAGCCGAAGGACGGCAACCAGGGCAAGGGCGTCACCGTCAACGTGATGACCAAGGAGCACCTGGCCAAAGCCTTCCACACCGCGCGTGAATTCCGCGACAACATCATGGTCGAGCGCTACCTGCCGGGTCACGACTACCGCCTGCTCGTCATCGGCAACAAGCTGGTGGCCGCCGCGCGCCGCGACCCGCCGCAAGTGGTGGGCGACGGCACGCACACCGTGCGTGAGCTGGTCAACATCGTCAATTCCGACCCGCGCCGCGGCAGCGGCCATTCGACCTCGCTGACCAAGATCCGCTTCGACGACATCGCGCTGGCGCGCCTGGCGCTGCAAGACCTGGACGCCGATTCGATCCCGGCCAAGGGCCAGCGCGTCATCCTGCGCAACAACGCCAACCTGTCGACCGGCGGCACCGCCACCGACGTCACCGACGACGTGCACCCTGAAGTGGCGGCGCGCGCGGTGGAAGCGGCGCAGATGATCGGCCTCGATATCTGCGGCGTGGACGTGGTCTGCGACGGCGTGCTGCAACCGATCGAGAACCAGCGCGGCGGCGTGGTGGAAGTGAACGCCGCGCCCGGCCTGCGCATGCACATCGCGCCATCGTTCGGCAAGGGCCGCGCGGTGGGCGAAGCCATCGTCAACACCATGTTCGCGCCGGGCGAGAACGGCCGCATCCCGGTGGTCGCCGTCACCGGCACCAACGGCAAGACCACCACCGTGCGCCTGATCGCCCACCTGCTCACGGCCAGCGGCCTGCGCACCGGCATGACCAACACCGACGGCGTCTACATCGAAGGCCGCCAGACCGACAGCGGCGACTGCAGCGGCCCGCGCAGCGCGCGCAACGTGCTGCTGCATCCCGACGTCGACGCGGCCGTGTTCGAGACCGCGCGCGGCGGCGTGCTGCGTGAAGGCCTGGCCTTCGACCGTTGCCAGGTGGCTGTCGTCACCAACATCGGCAGCGGCGACCACCTCGGCCTGAACTACATCACCACGGTGGAAGACTTGGCCGTGCTGAAGCGCGTGATCGTGCAGAACGTCTCCGAGAGCGGCTTCGCGGTGCTCAACGCGATCGATCCCATCGTCGCCGGCATGGCCGCGACCTGCCGCGGCAAGGTGATCTTCTTCGGCGCGGAACGCGGCCACCCGGTGATCGCCACGCACCTGGCGCAAGGCAGCCGCACCGTGTACGTGGAAGACGGCCATATCGTCGCCGCCGAAGGCAAGAACCTGCAGCGCATTCCATTGTCGGAAGTGCCGATCACACGCAACGGCGCCATCGGCTTCCAGGTGGAGAACGTGATGGCATCGGTCGCCGCCGCGTGGGGCGTGGGCATCAGCTGGGACGCGATCCGCCTCGGCCTGAAGACCTTCGCCAACGATTCCGACAACGCGCCCGGCCGCTTCAACGTGTTCGACTACAAGGGCGCCACGCTGATCGCCGACTACGGCCACAACCCGGACGCCATCCTGGCGCTGGTGCAGGCGGTGGAGACCATGCCGGCCAAGCGCCGCGCGGTGGTGATCAGCGGCGCCGGCGACCGCCGCGACCAGGACATCACGCAGCAGACGCAGATCCTCGGTCGCGCCTTCGACGACGTGATCCTGTACGAAGACGCCTGCCAGCGTGGCCGCGTGGACGGCGAAGTGGTGGGTCTGTTGCGCTCGGGCCTGAACGGCGCCCCGCGCACCACGCACATCCAGGAGATCTACGGCGAGTTCCTCGCCATCGACACCGCCCTGGCGCGCCTGAAAGAGGGCGACCTGTGCCTGATCCTGGTCGACCAGGTGGAAGAAGCGCTGGCCCACATCGCCAAGCGCATCGCCGAAGCCTAAACCCTGGGGTCAAGTCTGACATTCGGACACGAGCTCTTCCGTAGCAAGGCGCTACGGAAGAGCTCGTGTCCGAATGTCAGACTTGACCCCATTTTTTTTGCACGTATTCATTGTAAATAACTATTGATTTAATAAATATATATAGATTTTATTTATGACGTTGCGCCGGTAGAATGATTTCACTATCAAACAACGAGGAGTCATAGCAATGAGCCAGCCACCTATCACCACCGCCTCCGGCATCCCGGTCGCCGACAACCAGAACTCCGCCAGCGCCGGCCCGCGCGGCCCGCTGCTGCTGCAAGACTTCCACCTGATCGAGAAGCTCCAGCACTTCAACCGTGAGCGCATCCCCGAGCGCGTGGTGCACGCCAAGGGTTCGGGCGCCTACGGCACCTTCACCGTCACCCACGACATCACCAAGTACACCAAGGCCAAGCTGTTCTCCGAGGTCGGCAAGAAGACCGACACCTTCGTGCGCTTCTCCACCGTCGGCGGCGAGAAGGGCAGCGCCGACACCGAACGCGATCCGCGCGGTTTCGCCATGCGCTTCTACACCGAGGAAGGCAACTGGGACCTGGTCGGCAACAACACGCCGATGTTCTTCATCAAGGACGGCATCAAGTTCCCCGACTTCATCCACACCCAGAAGCGCGATCCGCAGACCAACCTGAAATCGCCCACCATGATGTTCGACTTCTGGAGCAAGACGCCGGAAAGCCTGCACCAGGTAACGATGCTGTTCTCCGACCGCGGCACGCCGGACGGCTACCGCCACATGGACGGTTTCGGCAGCCACACCTTCAGCATGATCAACGCCGCCGGCGAACGCGTCTACGTCAAGTGGCACCTGAAGACCAAGCAAGGCATCAAGAACCTGCCCGCCGCCGAAGCCACCCGCATCGCCGGCACCGACCCGGACTACGCCCAGCGCGACCTGTTCGGCGCCATCGCCGCAGGCGACTTCCCGCAGTGGGACGTCAAGCTGCAAGTGGCGACCGAGGCCGAACTGGCCGCATGGGAGGCGCGCACCGGCTGGAACCCGTTCGACCTGACCAAGGTCTGGCCGCACAAGGACTTCCCGCTGATCCCGGTCGGCGTGTTCGAGTTGAACCGCAACCCGCTGAACTACCACGCCGAAGTGGAACAGGCCGCGCTGTCGCCGGCCAACGTGGTGCCCGGCCTGGGCTACTCGCCGGACAAGATGCTGCAGGCGCGCCTGTTCGCCTACCACGACGCCCAGCTGTACCGCGTCGGCACCAACCACCAGCACCTGCCGGTGAACGCGCCACGCTGCCCGTTCCACAACCAGCAGCGCGACGGCGCGATGGCCATCGCCAACGGCGGCGCGGCGCAGAACTACGCGGCCACCGAGGCGAACGGCAGCAATCCGCAGGGCCTGGGCCACGGCGAACCGGCGCTGGCGCTGCAAGGCGGCGCGGCCCGCTTCGACGGCCGCGGCAAGGAAGACGATTACACGCAAGCCGGTAATCTGTTCCGCCTGATGCCGGCGCAGGAGCAGCAGAACCTGTTCGACAACATCGCCGGTCCGTTGAGCCAGGTGAGCGCCGAGATCATCGCCCGCCAGCTGGCCCACTTCGACCAGGCCGACCCGGCCTACGGCGCCGGCGTGCGCGCCGCGCTGGCGGCCAAGGGCGTGATGGTGGCATAAAGGAAGTCTGCGGGTCGCGCTGAATTGCACTACAATCGGATGGTGCAGTGCAGCGCAGCCCGTATTCTTCCGGAGGTCACACTTGAATCGCAAACCCGCCCAACTCTCGTCGCCTTCGATGCCGGGACAAGTCGTGCTGGCGCTGCAGGGAGGCGGCGCGTTGGGCGCCTACCAGGTGGGCGTCTACCAGGCGATGCACGAAGCCGGCGTCGAGCCGGACTGGGTGATCGGCACGTCCATCGGCGCCATCAACGGCGCCATCATCGCCGGCAACGAGCCGCGCTACCGCATGGACCGGCTGCGCCAGTTCTGGCACCGCATGGAGCAGAACGCGCTGGGCTTTTCCTTCATGCCGCGCGCGCTGGCCAACGCGGTGACGATGGGGCAGGGCATACCGGCCTTCTTCGAACCCAATCTCGCCTCGTGGTGGAATCCCGACGCCAAGGTCGGCATCGAACAAGCGTCCTTCTATCAAACCGCGCCGCTGCGCACCACGCTCGACACGCTGGTCGATTTCGACTACATCAACGACCGCCACACGCGGCTGACCGTCGGCGCGGTCAACGCGCGCACCGGCGACATGCGCTACTTCGACAGCCGCAAGGAAGCGCTGGGCGCGTCGCACGTGATGGCGTCCGGCGCCTTGCCGCCGGCCTTTCCCGCCGTACGCATCGACGGCGAGCCATACTGGGATGGCGGCATCTTCTCCAACACGCCGATCGAGGCGGTGCTGGACGACGAGCCGCGCCGCAGTTCGGTGATCTTCTCGGTGCAGGTGTGGAACCCGGACGGCAGCGAGCCGCAAAGCATGCTGCAGGTGCTCGACAAGCACAAGGAAATCCAATACGCCAGCCGCGCCAGCAATATCGAGCAGCAGCGCAAGCTGCACCGGCTGCGCCACGTGATCCGCCAGTTGACGCTGCACCTGTCGGACGAGGCGGCGATGTCGCCCGAGGTGCGCGAGCTGGCCTCGTGGGGCTGCGGCACCACCATGCACGTGGTGTCGCTGAAGGCGCCGCGCGTCGGCGGCGAGGACCATACCAAGGACATCGACTTCAGCGCCGCCGGCATCCGCGCCCGCTGGCAGGCCGGCTACGAGGACACCCAGCGCATGATCGCCCTGCGCCCGTGGGACCGCGAGATCGATCCGATCGAGGGCATCGCCATCCACGAGCTGCCGTGACCCCGGAATCATGGCCAATAAAATAATTCTTGTAAGAAATTAAATTTGCTGCTTATAATTGTTTCTTTTAAAAAACATTTATAAGCCCATGAACTCCCCATCTCTTTGTGTGACGGCCCGTCGGCTGGCCGCCGCGGCCATTGGCGCCGCCGTATTGCAGCTCTGCGGCTGCGCCGTCAATACCGCGGTGTCCGATCCGTTGAAGCAGACCGCGCAATCGACCGACCTGCCGGTTGCCGTCAGCATCACGGCCAATACCAACGAGATTTCCGGCTTTAATACCATCAAGCTGCGGCGCCTGGAGGAGGGGGAGAAGCCTGGGGGACTGAAACTGGTGGCCCAGAACCTGGTCATGAAGCGGGTCGCGCCCGGCATGGCGCACGACACGTCGCTGTTCATCGGCGCGCTGCCGCCCGGCGAATACGAGTTCGTCGAACTCATCGACACGAGCTCGAACAAATTGTTGCGGGTGTATTCGGCCGGCATCGTGGGCACCTTCAAAGTCGAATCGGGCAAGCCGACGGATCTGGGGCGCCTGATCGTGACGCGCGCCAATCTCAGCGTGGATTTCGGCCGCAGCGCCCATGACGTCTCCAATGCCGACATGATCAATCGCTTCGCGCCCGAGTACAGCAAGATGTTCGGCGCCGGCGCCGCAGCGGGCTGGACGCGGCCGCGCAGCGAGCGGGACAAGGTCGAAGAATTTGCGCGCGCCCATCCGTTCGGGGCCTACTGCGCCGCCGAATTGCCCGATGGCCGCGTGGCGGCCGCCAGCCGCATGGGCGCCGTCCTGCTGCGTTCGAAGCAAGGGCAGTGGAGCACGCTGAATTCACCGAAAATCGAAACGCTGTCGTGCGTGCTGCCTGTGGCGCTGCCGGACACCGAGCTGGTGGCGGTGGGCGAGTTCAGCACCATACTGCGCAAAGCGCCGGGCAGCGATAGCCTGGTGCCGGTCGACGTCGGCAATCTGCCGCCGGGGAACCTGCTGCGCATCGGCGGCAATCCCCAGGACGGCTGGTACGTGATGCACCGGAAGGGCCGCGACCTGACCATCTTCCGCGCGCGGCAGCTGGAGGGCGGCGATTGGCAACCGGTGCACAAGGAACTCCTGCCTGGCACCTGGTCGCGTGAGGACGCGGGCATCTGGGACTGGCACGACGCGCGCGGCATGGGCTTTGCGATGCCGAACGGCCGCATGGGCCAGCTGGACTACGGCTCGGGGAAATGGACCGAACGTAAGCCGCCGGGCAAGGGAAAGCTGTTCGGCTTCCTGCATGCACATGACGGCACGGAGACCATCCTGGTGCCGGCCGGATTGCTGGGCAAGTTCCCCGACGCTTATTTCTCGCGGAACCTGGGACAGAGCTGGACGCTGATGGTGTCGCCGCTCAAGGTCCTGGTGTCGCCGATGATTCCCCTGAACGACGGCCGCCTGCTGATGACCGGCCAGGTGTACGGCAAGCACGAGCTGCAGATGAGCAGCGACGGCGGCCAGACCTGGGCGCCTTACGCCGATTATAATTTCTCCAGCATGCCGGTGATGCTGCCGTCCGGCCTGATGCTGGACGTCGAAGGCTACAATGGACTCGTCACCATCCGCAGCTCGGCGGACAGCGGCAAGACCTGGCAGCAGGAGTACTCGACACTGGACCTGGACGCCTTGCTGAAGCAGCGCGCCAAATAAGGTTCCGCTTCGTTCAGGCGCGCAGCACGTCGCGGCACACGTCCAGCCAGGCGCGCGCCGCGTGCGACAGGTAGGGGCCTCGCCACACGTGCGCGGCCTGCCATTGCAGCTCCGGCTCCACCAGCCGCACCGCGTCCAGCCGGCCGATCGCCAGCCGGTGGATGAACGGTTCCGGCAGCAGCGCCACCCCCATGCCGGCCGACGCCATCGCCAACAGCCAATCCCACTGGCCGCTCTGCGCGGCGATCTGCGGCTCGAAGCCGGCCGCGCTGAAGGCATGGCGCAGGCTGCGCGTCAGCGCGAAATCGTCCTTCAGCAGCACCAGCGGCATGGCCGCCAGCGCCTTCAGCTTGAGCGTGGTGCGGTGCTTCTGGAAGGTGCCGCGCGCGGCCAGCGCCCAGATCGGGTAGCTGACGATGGGCGCCGTCTGCAGCGCCAGCTGCGGATCGGCCGGCAGCACCGTCATGCCGATTTCCAGCTCGCCCATCGCCACCTGGCGCTCCAGGGCCTGGCCGGCGTCCTCCCGCAAGTTCAGCGCGATGTCGGGATGGCGCAGGCGGAAGGCCTTGAGCACGGGTGTGAACAGCAGGTTGATCATCGGCGGAATGCCGATCGTCAGGTGGCCGCTCTGGGCGGCTTGCGTGTCGCGCACTTCCTCGGTCAACTGGCGCATGGTGGCCAGCATCTCCTCGCCGCGCGCGTAGACCACGCTGCCGGTGTCGGTCAGCGTCAGCTTGCGGCCCTCGCGTATCAGCAGCTGGGCGCCGACTTCCTGCTCCAACTGGCGCACCATCTTGCTGATGGTCGATTGCGTGACGTGCAGCGACTCCGCCGCCTGCGTGAAGCTGTTCAGGCGAACGGTCTCGACGAAGTAGCGCAGCGATCTGAGATCCATGAATAAAACGACTGGAAGATGAGAATTTAAGTCATACAGCGACTGATATCCGAATTCTATACTAAATCAAATTCGAATAAACAGGAGATCGCAATGTACGAAGACCGCATACGCCGCCCGGCGCTGATGGATAAAGTAATGACCGCCGCGCAGGCTGCACAATTGTTCAAGAACGGCATGACAGTCGGCATGAGCGGCTTCACCCGCGCCGGCGACGCCAAGGCGCTGCCGCTGGCATTGGTGGAGCGCGCCCGCCAGGAGCCGCTGAACCTGACGCTGTTGACCGGCGCCTCGCTGGGCAACGACAGCGATGGCTTGATGGCCAACGCCGGCGTGGTCGCGCGCCGCATGCCTTTCCAGGCCGACGCCGCGCTGCGCCGCAAGATCAACTCGGGCGAGGTGATGTTCATCGACCAGCACCTGTCGGAGACGGCCGAGCAGCTGCGCTCCGGCGACCTGAAGCCGGTCGATATCGCCGTCATCGAAGCGGTGGCGATCACGCCGGACGGCGGCATCATCCCCACCATGTCGCTCGGGAACTCGGCCAACTTCGCCCAGCAGGCGGGCAAGATCATCGTGGAGATCAACCTGAGCGCGCCGCTGGCGCTGGAAGGCTTCCATGACGTCTACATCCCGGGTGCGCGTCCGCACCGTGGCGCCATCCCGCTGCTGGCGCCGTGGCAGCGCATGGGCTGGACCTCGATCCCGGTGCATCCCGACCGCATCGCCGCCATCGTCATCACCGACAGTCCGGACAGCCCGTCCAACGCGCTGCCGCCCGACGACGAGACCGACGCCATCGCGCGCCACGTGATCGCCTTCTTCCAAGGGGAAGTGAAGGCGGGCCGCATGGGACCGGAGCTGCGGCCGCTGCAGGCCGGCATCGGCACCATCGCCAACGCCGTGCTGCATGGCCTGATCGATTCGCCGTTCCGCGACATGACCATGTATTCCGAAGTGCTGCAGGACAGCGCGATCGAGCTGCTCGACTCGGGCCAGCTGTCGATGGCGTCGGCGTCGTCGATCACACTGTCGGCGGCGATGCACGAGAAGTTCATCCGCAACATCGAGCAGTATCGCGAGCGCATCGTGCTGCGCCCCCAGGAGATCAGCAACCATCCCGAGGTGGTGCGGCGCCTGGGCCTCATCGCGCTGAACACGGCGCTGGAGTTCGACATCTACGGCAACGTCAACTCCACCCACGTCGGCGGCACGCACATGATGAACGGCATCGGCGGCTCGGGCGACTTCGCGCGCAACGCCCAGATCTCGATGTTCGTCACCAAGTCGGTGGCCAAGGACGGCGCGATATCGAGCGTGGTGCCGTTCGCCGCCCACGTCGACCACACCGAGCATGACGTCGACGTGCTGGTGACCGAATGGGGCCTGGCCGACCTGCGCGGCCTCGCCCCGCGCGAACGCGCGCCGCTGATCATCGAGCACTGCGCCCATCCCGATTACCGCCCGCAGCTGCGGGCCTACTACGCCGAGGCGCTCAAGGGCGGCGGCCAGACGCCGCATGTGCTGGAGCAGGCCTTGTCCTGGCATGCCCGCTACAAACGCGAAGGGAGCATGCTGGTAAAATAGGGTCATCGGAATTCATTTAAACTGGATCAACATGACCATCAAAATCAGCCAAAACTTCGACTCGGGCGCCATCGAAGTGCTGCGCGCGGACAGCGCGGCGGACATCGAACTGAATCTGCGCAAGGACTCGCATGCCGATATCCACCAGTGGTTCCATTTCCGCCTGCAGGGCGCGCGCGGCCAGCAGGTGCGGATGCGCTTCCTGAACGCCGGCCAGGCCACCTACGCCAAGGGCTACGAGGACTACCAGGCCGTGGCCAGCTACGACACCGAAAACTGGTTCCGCGTGCCGACCGCCTTCGACGGCCAGGTCATGACGATCAAGCACACGCCGGAGACGGACAGCATCTACTACGCCTACTTCGAGCCGTATTCGTTCGAGCGCCATCTGCGCCTGCTGGGTGAAGTGGCCGAGCATCCGCTGGCCCGCGTGCATGACCTGGGCAGCACCGTCGATGGCCGCGACATGAACCTGGTCGTCATCGGCAAACCGGAAGCGGAAAAGAAGATCTGGTTCATCGCGCGCCAGCATCCGGGCGAGTCGATGGCCGAGTGGTTCATCGAAGGCCTGATCGATTCGCTGCTGGACGACGCCAATCCGATCGCCCGCAAGCTGCTGCAGCGCTGCGTGTTCTACATCGTGCCGAACATGAATCCGGACGGCTCGGTGCGCGGCAACCTGCGCACCAACGCCTCGGGCGCCAACCTCAATCGCGAGTGGATGACGCCATCGGTCGAGCGCAGCCCGGAAGTGCTGTACGTGAAGCAGAAGATGCACGAAACCGGCATCGACATGTTCTTCGACATCCACGGCGACGAGGCGCTGCCGTACAACTTCGTGGCCGGCAACGAGATGCTGGAGAACTTCAGCGAAGAGCGCCGCGTCAAGCAGCAGGACTTCATCAACCGCTACAAGGACGCCAGCCCGGACTTCCAGGACAAGGTGGGCTACGCCGCCAGCAAGTACAAGGAGGACATGCTGACGCTGGCCTCCAAGTACGTCGGCCACCACTTCGGCTGCCTGGCGCTGACGCTGGAGATGCCGTTCAAGGACAACGCCGACCTGCCGGATCCGCACGTGGGCTGGAACGGCGCCCGCAGCGCGGCGCTGGGCGCGGCGATCCTGCAGCCCATCCTGCTGTTGCTGGACGCCTGAGATGGGCGTTGAAATCGAGCGCAAGTTCCTCTTGCGCGGCGATGCGTGGAAGAGCCTTGGCGAGCCGGTGTTTTTTCGCCAGGGCTATCTGTCGTCGCACAAGGACCGCGTGGTGCGGGTACGCATCGAGGGCGACCGGGCGGTGATGACGATCAAGGGCCGCAACGTCGGCGCCACGCGCGGCGAGTGGGAGTATCCGATCCCGATGGCCGACGCGGCCGAGTTGCTGGACCGTTTGTGCGAGCAGCCGCTGATCGAAAAATACCGCCGCCGCATCCCCTACGCCGGCAATGTGTGGGAAGTCGATGAGTTCCTCGGCGCGAACGCGGGACTGGTCGTGGCCGAGATCGAACTGAGCTCGGAAGACCAGGCGTTCGACAAGCCGGACTGGGTCGGCGAGGAAGTCACCGACGATTTGCGCTATCTCAATTCGAGCCTGATAAAGCATCCCTATTCGGCTTGGTAGATCGCTGGATTTGGTCTAATCTGAAAGGATGGACAGCGAAGTAGCAGCGCTCAAGGCGCATATAGACGCGATCGTGCCGACGTTAGCGACGAAGGCCGATATCGAGGTCTTGCGCGCTGAGATGCACAAGATGTCGGCGGAGGGCTACCGCTGGATGGTGGCCTCCATGGTTGGCATGTTTATTGGCTTCGGCGGTCTGTATTTTGCCGCCAACAGGTCGCTGGAAGAGCGGCCTGCGCCGGTGCAGGCCCAACCGCAACCTCAACAGCCCATCATCATTTATCTGCCGCAACCCGTGCCCGCGCCACAAAAATAAAACGCCCTCATCGAGGGCGTTTTGCTTGGTGGCTTAGTGGAAGTGCTCGGTGCCGGTGGGCGCGTCCTCGGGCATTTCCGCATGCGCCAGTTCGCCGACCGGGTCGGCGAACAGCGGCGCGCCGCAGTCGTCGCAGAACTCGGCCACGTAGCGCTCGCTATGCTTTTTGATCTGCGTGATGCCGGCTGCGTTCAGGTGGCTGACGATCTCTTCCACCGGCGTCACCGGCTTCTGCAGGATGCCGCCCGGGCCGCCTTGCAGCGGACCTTCCGGTGGCGTGCCTTCCTCGTCCTCCTGCCCGTACAGCGGCCACACCACGCCGTAGATCACGTCCGGCGACGAACGCTGCGTGAAGGCCACGCGGTATTCGTCGATCTGGCCGTCGGCGTTTTCCTCGCCGAAGCCGGCGATCACCGCGCGCAGCTCGGACGGCTCGACCGCCAGCGTGTGCGTCAGGTAGTGCACGGCGGCGCGGATCGACACCGGGCGGATCAGCTTGTCCGCCTCGCGGCAGGCCATGTAGTAGGCCTCCGGCAGCAGCAGCTCCACGCCGCAACCCGGCAGCAGGCGGTTGATGGTCGGCGTGACCTGCGCGCGCCACTGCTCCAGCGCGTTGGTGCGCTCGGTGACGAAGTTGGCCTGGTTGGCTGGCATCTGCCAGCGGAACAGCGGGCCGCCGGCCGGCGCCACCACGGCCACCATCAGGTAGCGGGTGTCGGCCAGGAAGGGAGCGGTCTCCGGCACCTTGGTGTCGGCCTTGAGCGTCGTGCCCTTGAGCGCGGCCTGCGCCAGCTTGTGCACCTTGCCATAGGTCTCGACGTGGCTGCGCGGCAGCTGGTCGATCGAGAACAGCGTCGGCGACATGGCCATGCGCGTGCCGTCGGCCAGCAGGTGGGCGGAGAAGTGCGCCGACAGCGTGGTCAGCAGGTCGGCCGGGATCGCGCCCGAGGCGATGGCGAAGCGGGTCCACGCCAGGATGGGCGCGGCCACCAGCAGCACGTCGTACTGCTTGGCGACGCCGTCGGTTTCGACCGTGATGGTGCCCGATTCGCTGGCCGCCTCCACGCCGTCCATCAACACGTCGTACGCGTTCAGGTCTTCCTTGAACAGGCTGTTCAAGGTCGAGTCGATGGTGTCCTGGTGGCCGGACTTGAGGAGTTTCTGGAGCTGCGCATCGAGGCTGTGTTCCCAGGCCCGCTCTTCGAGACGACTGGCCGCCTGCCCAACTGCGAGGGCATAGGTGACGAGGCGTTGGCTCTCGGCAGACAACTTATGGGATGAATCTTTGTTTGGACGACGCATAGCGCAATAAGAGTCTCATAAAAGTGGATAAAGCGGATCAGTCATGCAGATGATAACCCTTATGAACCGTATTGTAGTTGATTCGGCAAACGTGCATAAAAAAACGCCGGACTAGCCGGCGTTCTCTGTGAAACAACTAACGGATTACGCGGCCAGCAGCTGGCGCAGCACGAACGGCAGGATGCCGCCATGCTTGTAGTAGTCGACTTCGATCGGGGTGTCGATACGCAGCAGCACTTTCACTTCCTGTGCCGGCTTGCCTTCGCGGTGGATGACCAGGGTAGCCAGTTGCTGTGGCTTGATCTCGCCTTCCAGACCCTTCAGGTCGTAGACTTCCTTGCCGGTGATGCCCAGCGATTCAACGCTGTCGTTGCCGATGAATTGCAGCGGCAGCACGCCCATGCCGACCAGGTTCGAGCGGTGGATACGCTCGAACGAACGCACGATCACAGCCTTCACGCCCAGCAGCTGGGTGCCCTTGGCCGCCCAGTCGCGCGACGAGCCGGTGCCGTACTCTTCGCCGCCGAACACCATGGTTGGCGTGCCTTCGGCAACGTACTTCATTGCCGCGTCGTAGATCGACAGTTGTTCGCCCGATGGCTGGTGGATCGTGATGCCGCCTTCAACCGCCGAACCGTCCGCCTTGGCAGGGATCATCTTGTTCTTGATACGCACGTTGGCGAAGGTGCCGCGCATCATGATCTCGTGGTTGCCGCGACGCGAGCCGTAGGAGTTGAAGTCCGCCTTCATCACGCCGTTGGCCAGCAGCCATTTGCCCGCCGGGCCGTCTTCCTTGATGGAGCCGGCAGGGGAGATGTGGTCGGTGGTGATCGAATCGCCGAACACGCCCAGTGCGCGCGCGCCGGTGATGCCGGTGGCGGCCGCTTTCGGGGTCATCTCGAAGCCGTCGAAGAACGGTGGCTCGGCGATGTAGGTCGACGCTGGCCAGTTGTACACATTGCCTTCGGTCGACGACACGTGTTCCCACAGCTTGCCTGGGTTGCCCTTGACGTCGGCGTAGTTCGACTTGAACACCTTCGAGTTCATCGCGAACTTCATCAGCTTGGCGATCTCTTTCGAGGTCGGCCAGATGTCGCCCAGGAACACGTCCTTGCCGTTCTTGCCCTTGCCAACCGGCTGGGTCATCAGGTCGACGGTCATGTTGCCGGCGATGGCGTAGGCCACGACCAGCGGTGGCGATGCCAGGAAGTTCGAGCGGATGTTCGGGTGAATACGCGCTTCGAAGTTACGGTTACCGGACAGCACGGCCGAGGCGACGATGTCGTTGCTGCTGATGGCGGCGTTCAGTTCCGGGGTCAGGTCGCCGGCGTTACCGATGCAGGTGGTGCAACCGTAGGCGGTCACGCCGAAGCCCAGTTGCTCCAGGTATGGCAGCAGGCCGGCGGCGGTCAGGTACTCGGTCACAACGCGGGAGCCAGGGGCCAGCGAGGTCTTGATGTGCGGAGCGACGGTCAGGCCGGCTTCCACAGCCTTCTTGGCCAGCAGGCCGGCGGCCAGCAGCACGCTCGGGTTCGAGGTGTTGGTGCACGAGGTGATCGCGGCGATCAGCACGTCGCCGTTCTTCACGTTCACGCCGTTGGTGGTGGTGTAGGTCTTGTTCAGGTCTTCGGCTTTTTTGTTGAAGCCGTTGTCGGTGGTCGGTTTCGAGAACAGTTCGGTGAAGTTGTTCTTCACGTTGCCGATTTCGATACGGTCCTGTGGACGCTTAGGGCCGGCCAGCGAAGGCGTGACCGAGGTCAGGTTCAGTTCCACCACGCGGGTGTAGTCGATGTCGCCGGCCTTCGGCACGCCGTACAGGCCCTGGGCCTTGAAGTAGGCGGCGAACGCTGCGATTTCATCCTTGGTGCGGCCGGTGCCTTCGAAGTATTCGACGGTGGCGTCGTCGACCGGGAAGAAGCCCATGGTCGCGCCGTATTCAGGCGCCATGTTGGCGATGGTGGCGCGGTCGGTCAGCGACAGCGTCTCGGTGCCTTCGCCGAAGAACTCGACGAACTTGCCGACGACTTTCTCTTTGCGCAGCAGTTCGGTGATGGTCAGCACCAGGTCGGTCGCGGTGCAGCCTTCGCGCAGCACGCCGGTCAGGTTCACGCCGATCACGTCCGGGGTCAGGAAGTAGACTGGCTGGCCCAGCATGCCGGCTTCCGCCTCGATGCCGCCCACGCCCCAGCCGACCACGCCGATGCCGTTGATCATGGTGGTGTGCGAGTCGGTGCCCACCAGGGTGTCAGGGTAGTACACGCCGTCGGCGGTCTTGTGCACGCCGCGCGCCAGGTATTCCAGGTTGACCTGGTGGACGATGCCGAAGCCCGGAGGCACGACGCCGAAGGTGTCGAAGGCTTGCATGCCCCACTTCATGAACTGGTAGCGCTCGTTGTTGCGCGAGAATTCCAGCTTCATGTTCAGGTCCAGCGCGCCCTTTTCGCGGAAGTGGTCGATGGTGACCGAGTGGTCGACCACCAGGTCGACCGGCACCAGCGGCTCGATCTTCTTGGCGTTCACGCCCATCTTGTAGGCGACGTTGCGCATCGCGGCCAGGTCGGCCAGCAGCGGCACGCCGGTGAAGTCCTGCAGCACCACGCGGGCGACCACGAACGGGATCTCGTCGGTACGGTCGGCGGTCGCGCCCCAGTTGGCCAGCTGCTTGACGTGTTCTTCGGTGACTTTCTTGCCGTCGCAGTTACGCAGCACGGATTCCAGCACAACGCGGATCGATACCGGCAGGCGGGAGATTTTGGCGCCCAGGCTCTTTTCCAGGGCAGGCAGCGAGTAGAACTTGCCCTTTTTGCCGGAAATGTTGAAATCCTTAAGCGTGTTCAGAGTGTTGCGGGACATGACCTCTCCTTCGTGGGTATCGTCTATTATTGAAGTTAAAACCGTGGTGCTGGCGCCCGTGCCGGCGCGCCCCTTTTGGAACGTGTTATTGAATCGTGATCTTGGTGCTGGTCGGCTCCGTCGCGCTGGTGGTGACCGGCTTCAGCTGTTCGGCGTTGCGGCACTCGTTGGCCAGCTGGCGGTTCTGCTTGGAGTCCAGCAGCATGGCCTTGGAGGGAATACCGATCCAGACCAGGCCGTACAATTTGTTTTCAAAGCGCTGCGCGCCGGTGGAGGTGCCCACGCGCGTCAGGCGGTGCAGGCGCTTCTTCCAGCGCAGCGCGATGTGGTCGTCGTCGCTGGCGTTGGCGTAGATGGTGATCTTGTTGCCCAGTTCGCAGTCGAAGTCGGTCACCGCGGCGTCGGCCACGGCCGGCTCGTCGGCGTCTTCGTCCGGCGCCTTGGTCTCGGCCGGCTTGGCGGCGGTTTTGGATTTACCCGCCTTCTTGACGGTTTTCTTGGCTGGGGCGGCGTTCTGCGCTTGCGCGCCGGTGGCCAGGGTCAGGGAAGCCAGCGCGAAGCTGCATGCCATAAGGAGTTTGGAGATGGACATCATGGTGTTTCCAGTGTGGGGTCGGTGGGGCTGCCGTTGATCAGCGCGACGGCGGACTCGGGCAAGCTCAGCCCGGCCAGCTTGGCGCGCTGTAAAACGGTCCAATAGTATCTGTAGCTTGCACGGTCATGCAAGCGCCCGTTTTGGGAAATTGGCCCCCATTGAACCGCCTCTGCCTCAAGCAGGATGGCGGCCGCCTCGCTGACCTCGGACAGGCGCGGCGTGAAGGTCTTGATAATAGGTTTGATCTGGTTCGGGTGGATGCTCCACATGCGCGTGTAGCCGAATTCGGCGGCGGCGCGCTGGGCATCGTTGGCGGCGACCGCCGTGTCCTTGATCTCGGTGGTCACGTTGTGCGACGGCACCTTGCCGTGCGCGTGGCAGGCGGCGGCGATCTCCAGCTTGGCGCGCACCACCAGCGGGTGCGTGAACTGGCCGGGCGTACGCATCGCGCCGGCCGGGATGGCGCCGTAGTGCGACGAGACGAAATCCATGATGCCGAACGACAGGCACTGCACCTGGGGCAGGGCGGCGATGTCATAGGCCTCGCGCAGCGCGCCGTGGGTTTCGATCAGCACGTGCACCGGCAGGTCCTTGCGGCCGGCCTTGGCGGCGTGGGTGTTGATCACCTTGATGGCGGCCGCCACCTCCTTGGCGCTGTGCACCTTGGGCAGCACCAGGTAGGCCAGGCGCGGCGCGGCGGCGCAGATGATGGCCACGTCCTGCGCGAAGTGCGGGCTGGCGACATCGTGCACGCGGGCGCCGATGCGGTTGAACTTGTTCTCGTCCGACAGCAGCAGCTCCGCCACCAGGCGGGCGTGGGCTTCCTCGTTGCCGGCGCTGGCGCCGTCTTCGCAATCGAGGGTGATGTCGAACAGGGGGCCAAGCTCTTGTTGCAGGGCGATCGATTTACGCATCAGCTTTTCGGAGCCGGCGTAATGGTCGCAGGCCGGCAGCAGCAGCGGCTGGCGATTGCCCTGGAATAAAACCTCGGATGGGTGCATGCGGGATAGGTCAGTAGGAACGGACGCCGCGCTGCTCTCGGCAGCGCGGCGGGTGCGGCGGATCAGGATTAACCGGTTCCACGTGCGGTGGTGTCAGAACTTAGGCCGGCAGCAGGTGCTTGACGCCTTCGCGCTCTTCGGTCAGTTCCTTCAGGGTCAGGTTGATGCGCTCTTGCGAGAAGGCGTCGATTTCCAGGCCCTGGACGATTTTGTATTCGCCGTTTTCGGTGGTGACAGGGAAGCCGAACATGGTGCCTTCAGGGATGCCGTACGAACCATCCGAAGGAACGCCCATGGTGGTCCACTTGCCGGCGGTGCCCAGCACCCAGTCGTGCACGTGGTCGATCGCTGCGTTGGCTGCCGAAGCTGCCGACGACAGGCCGCGCGCTTCGATGATCGCCGCGCCGCGCTTGCCGACGGTTGGCAGGAACACGTTGGCGTTCCATTCCTGGTCGTTGATCAGTTCCTTGACAGCCTTGCCGTTCACGGTGGCGAAGCGGTAGTCGGCGTACATGGTCGGCGAGTGGTTGCCCCATACGCACAGCTTCTCGATGTCCTTGACGGCGGTGCCGGTCTTGGCGGCCACTTGCGACAGCGCGCGGTTGTGGTCCAGGCGCAGCATGGCGGTGAAGTTCTTGGCCGGCAGCGATGGCGCCGATTTCATGGCGATGTAGGCGTTGGTGTTGGCTGGGTTGCCGACCACCAGTACCTTGACGTTGCGCGATGCGACGGCATCCAGCGCCTTGCCTTGCACGGTGAAGATCTGGGCGTTCGCTTCCAGCAGGTCCTTGCGTTCCATGCCTGGGCCGCGTGGACGGGCGCCAACCAGCACGGCGACGTCGACATCCTTGAAGGCGGTCATCGGATCGGAGTGGGCGGTCATCTCGGTCAGCAGCGGGAACGCGCAGTCGTCGATTTCCATCATGACGCCCTTCAGGGCTTTCTGGGCTTTTTCGTCGGCGATTTCCAGCAGTTGCAGAATGACTGGTTGGTCCTTGCCCAGCATGTCGCCATTGGCGATGCGGAACAGCAGAGCGTAACCGATTTGACCGGCGGCGCCGGTGACAGCAACACGCATTGGGGTTTTAGCCATGATGAATCTCCAAAGTGGGAATTAAAACGTTCTCGAAGCTGGACCGGTGCCGGTCCGGGAAAATCGTAATCATACTGCAAATTGAGTGCTTATATGCGTCAGCGCAAGCGTCTCGCCGGGGAGTGTAGGCGTGTGGCAGGTATCTGTCAATCCTATCTTATGTCTTATATAAGACAGATAAGTTATTGCTTGTTTTTGCTGGACGGCACCGGGCATTTGTGGTGAAATCTTGGTCTATGAATTCCGTCCCGCCCAATCCGAACAGCAATTCCACTGCCGTCAGCACCGGCGGGGTTGCCGGGGCGTCCGCGGGCGCCGCTGCCGCGCCGTCGCCGACTTTCTCCCCACTGTACCAGCAAATCAAGGCGCTCATCACGCAAAGCCTGCAATCGGGCGAGTGGAAGCCGGGCGAGTTGATCCCCAGCGAAGTGGAGCTGGCCAACCGCTTCAAGGTCAGCCAGGGCACGGTGCGCAAGGCCATCGACGAACTGGCGGCGGAAAACCTGGTGATGCGCAAGCAGGGCAAGGGCACTTTCGTGTCCACCCACCACGAGGCGCGCGCCCACTTCCGCTTCCTGCGGCTGATGCCCGACGAGGGCGTGCCGCACTACCCTGAAAGCAAATTCATCGAGGTCAAGCGCATGCGCGCGCCGGCCGACGTGGCGCGCCTGCTCGACCTGAAGTCCGGCGACGCCGTCATCTTTATCAAGCGCGTGCAATCGTTCGACGGCGTGCCGACCATCGTCGAGGAGCTGTGGCTGCCCGGCGTGACCTTCAAGGGCCTGACCGCCGAGCGCCTGGTCGAGTACAAGGGCCCGATGTACGGCCTGTTCGAGTCCGAATTCGGCACCCGCATGATACGCGCGACGGAAAAGATCCGCGCCGTCTGCGCCGGCGCCGAGGACGCCCAATTGCTGCATATTCCCGCCGATACGCCGTTGCTGGCGTCCGAGCGCGTGTCGTTCACGTATGGCGACAAGGCGGTGGAGCTGCGCCGCGGCCTGTACTCCACGGAGCGCCATCACTATCACAATGAGTTGAATTAGGGAGACCCTGAAGCATAAAAAAGCCGCTTCAGGCAGCGAAAACAGGGCGCCGTCACACCCCGGTAGCATTGTTGCGCTGATAATACGTTGAGCTACGGAAAGTAGCCGTCGCATAGTGTTGCCAAACACTATTTTGGTTATATGTAACAATAGATATTGGTTATGAGTGCGAAAATCGGCGAAAATCGCAGTCTCGATATTTTTGTTTAAGCTTAGGAGGTCTTGTTATGTCAGAAGCCGTAAGGGAAGCCCCAAAAAAAGAACGGCCGGAGTTCCGTAACATTCATGTTACCGAATTGTCCAACTACCGCATGCCTTTGGCGAGCATTGTATCCATCCTGCACCGCATCAGCGGCTTCATGATGTTTGCGCTGCTGCCTTTCGTGCTTTATCTGCTGGAGCAGAGCTTGCGCTCCGAGATCTCCTTCGCCTACTACCAGGGGATTGTGTCCTATCCGCTGGTCAAACTGATCATCCTGGCCCTGGTCTGGGGCTATATGCATCACTTCTGCGCTGGCGTACGCCACCTGGTGATGGATGCCCACATCGGCCTGGACAAGGATTCGGCCCGCAAATCGTCGGCTGGCGTGCTGATCGTCAGCCTGTCGCTGACCGCGGTCGTCGCCCTCAAACTGTTTGGAGTTTTCTGAGATGGCAAACAATAACATCGGACCTAAACGCCTGGTCGTCGGCGCCGGCTACGGCATGCGCGACTGGCTGGCACAACGCGTGACCGCCATCATGATGGTGCTGTACACCGCCATCCTGCTGATTTCCTTCCTGACCGGCCAGAACTTCACGTATGAAGGCTGGGCCGGCCTGTTCGCCCAGCAATGGTTCAAGCTGATCAGCGCCGTCACCCTGTTCGGCCTGTTCTTCCACGCCTGGGTTGGCGTGCGTGACATCTGGATGGACTACGTCAAAGCCGTCGGCCTTCGCCTGACCCTGCAAATCGCCACCATCCTGTGGTTGGTCGCTTGTGCCGCCTGGTCGGTACAGATACTCTGGAGTGTGTAATCGTGGCAGCTATCAAATCTGCAATCCCTACCCGCCGCTTTGACGCGGTAATCGTCGGCGCCGGCGGCTCCGGCATGCGCGCATCCCTGCAACTGGCCGAGGCCGGTCTGAACGTGGCGGTGCTGTCCAAAGTCTTCCCGACCCGTTCGCACACCGTCGCGGCGCAGGGCGGCATCGGCGCCTCGCTGGGCAACATGGCCGAGGACAACTGGTTCTGGCACATGTTCGACACCGTCAAGGGCGGCGACTACCTGGGCGACCAGGACGCCATCGAATTCATGTGCCGCGAAGCACCGAAGGTCGTCTACGAGCTGGAACACTTCGGCATGCCGTTCGACCGCAATCCCGACGGCACCATCTACCAGCGTCCGTTCGGCGGCCACACCGCCAACTTCGGCGAGAAAGCCGTGCAGCGCGCCTGCGCCGCGGCCGACCGCACCGGCCACGCACTGCTGCACACGCTGTACCAGCGCAACGTCCGCGCCCGCACCCACTTCTTCGTCGAGTGGATGGCCCTCGACATCATCCGCGACGCCGAAGGCGACGTGGTTGGCGTGGTGGCCCTGGAAATGGAAACCGGCGAAACGATGATCCTGGAAGCGAAGACCACCATCTTCGCCACCGGCGGCGCAGGCCGCATCTTCGCCGCCTCGACCAATGCCTTCATCAACACCGGCGACGGCATGGGCATGGCGGCACGCGCCGGCCTGCCGCTGCAGGACATGGAATTCTGGCAGTTCCACCCGACCGGCGTGGCCGGCGCCGGCGTGCTGATCACCGAGGGTGTGCGCGGCGAGGGCGGCATCCTGATCAACTCCGAAGGCGAGCGCTTCATGGAACGCTACGCGCCGACGCTGAAGGATCTGGCGCCGCGCGACTTCGTGTCCCGCTCGATGGACCAGGAGATCAAGGAAGGCCGCGGCTGCGGTCCGAACAAGGACCACGTGATGCTGGACCTGCGCCACATCGGCGCCGACACCATCCAGAAGCGCCTGCCGTCGATCCTGGAAATCGGCCACAAGTTCGCCAACGTCGACGCCACCAAGGAACCGATCCCTGTCGTGCCGACCATCCACTACCAGATGGGCGGTATTCCGACCAACATCCACGGCCAGGTCGTCACCCCGAACGGCGACGGCACGCAGAAGGTCGTCAACGGCCTGTACGCGATCGGCGAATGCGCCTGCGTCTCGGTGCACGGCGCCAACCGCTTGGGCACCAACTCGCTGCTGGACCTGCTGGTCTTCGGCCGCGCGGCCGGCAACCACGTGGTGGCCTCGAACCTGAAGCAGAAGGAAAACAAGCCGCTGCCGAAGGACGCCTCCGACTACGCCATGGACCGCCTGAACAAGCTGGAAACCTCGACCGGCTCGGAAAAAGTGCAGGGCGTCGCCAACGACATCCGCGCCACGATGCAGAAGTACTGCGGCGTGTTCCGCACCGACGAAATGCTGACCCAGGGCGCCAAGGAAATCATGGTGCTCGACGAGCGCCGCAAGCACGTCTCGTTCAAGGACAAGTCCAAGGTGTTCAACACCGCGCGCGTCGAAGCGCTGGAGCTGGACAACCTGATCGAAACCGCGAAAGCGACCATCACGTCGGCCGTGGCCCGCAAGGAATCGCGCGGCGCCCACGCCCACAACGATTACCCGCAGCGCGACGACGACAACTGGATGAAGCACACCCTGTGGTACTCGGAAGGCAACCGACTGGAATACAAAGCGGTCGTTACCAAGCCATTGACGGTTGATACCTTCAAACCGAAACCACGTACTTTCTAAGGGCTAGAACATGGCACGCACTCTCAAACTGAAAATTTACCGTTACGATCCCGACCAGGACGCCAAGCCGTACATGCAGGACGTGACGGTCGAGCTGAAGGACACCGACAAGATGCTGCTCGACGCACTGCAGCGCATCAAGTCCGACGTCGACGACTCGCTGGCCCTGCGCCGCTCGTGCCGCGAAGGCGTGTGCGGTTCGGACGCGATGAACATCAACGGCAAGAACGGCCTGGCCTGCACCACCAACCTGAACGAGCTGACCGAGCCTATCGTGCTGCGTCCGCTGCCAGGCCTGCCGGTGATCCGCGACCTGATCGTCGACATGACCCAGTTCTTCAAGCAGTACGACTCGATCAAGCCTTACCTGATCAACGATTCGATCCGTCCTGAAAAAGAACGCCTGCAATCCCCGACCGAGCGCGAAGAGCTCGACGGCCTGTACGAGTGCATCCTGTGCGCCTGCTGCTCGACGTCGTGCCCATCGTTCTGGTGGAACCCGGACAAGTTCGTCGGTCCAGCCGGCCTGCTGCAAGCCTACCGCTTCATCGCCGACTCGCGCGACGAAGCCACCGGCGCGCGCCTGGACAACCTGGAAGATCCGTACCGCCTGTTCCGCTGCCACTCGATCATGAACTGCGTCGACGTTTGCCCCAAGGGTCTGAACCCGAACAAGGCGATCGGCAAGATCAAGGAATTGATGGTCCGCCGCGCGATCTAAGCGGCACCGCACGGGCGGCGGCCTCGTCGCCCGTTTTCATATAAAGTAGCACATCCATATGACTGAACCGAACAGCTCAGCGCATCAGGCCGACCCCGCCAACCGAGCGCGCCTGCGGTGGCGCTCCCGCCGGGGCCTGCTGGAAAACGACATTATCCTGACCCGTTTTCTCGATGCGCATGAAACCGAATTGACCGACGAGGAAGTGGACGCGTTCACGCGGCTCCTCGATTTGTCGGACAATGCCCTGATGGATCTGGTACTGGCCCGCAAGGAGCCGGAGGGCGAAGTTGATCTGCCGCATGTGCGCGCACTGCTGCAACGACTGCGCCACGCATAAAGACACAGCCGGAAAAGTTTCGTTTTTTTTATTTGTCGCATCTCTCCAAGAAGGAAGAGTCCATGAACACCTCTGATAACAAAGCCACCCTGTCGTTTTCCGATGGCAGCCCGTCGGTAGAATTCCCGATCTACAAAGGCACCGTCGGTCCTGACGTGATCGACATCCGCAAACTGTACGCCGGCACCGGCAAGTTCACCTACGATCCAGGCTTCATGTCGACCGCGGCATGCAACTCGTCGATCACCTACATCGACGGCGACAAGGGCGAGCTGCTGTACCGCGGCTACCCGATCGAACAGCTGGCCGTGAACGCCGATTTCATGGAATCGTGCTACCTGCTGCTGAACGGCGAACTGCCGAACAAGGTCGAGAAGGCCCAGTTCGTCGAGACCGTGACCAAGCACACCATGGTCCACGAGCAGATGCAATTCTTCTTCCGCGGCTTCCGTCGCGACGCGCACCCGATGTCGGTGCTGGTCGGCACCGTCGGCGCGCTGGCCTCGTTCTACCACGATTCGCTCGACATCAACGATGCCAAGCACCGTGAAGTGTCGGCCATCCGCCTGATCGCCAAGATGCCTACGCTGGTGGCGATGGCCTACAAATACTCGATCGGCCAGCCGTTCGTGTACCCACGCAACGACCTGTCGTACAGCGCCAACTTCATGCGCATGATGTTCGGCAATCCATGCGAAGAATACAAGGTCAACGACGTGCTGGTGCGCGCGCTGGACCGCATCCTGATCCTGCACGCGGACCACGAGCAGAACGCGTCGACCTCGACCGTGCGTCTGGCCGGTTCGTCGGGCGCCAACCCGTTCGCCTGTATCGCTGCCGGTATCGCCTGCCTGTGGGGCCCTGCCCACGGCGGCGCCAACGAAGCGGCGCTGAACATGCTCAAGGAAATCGGCACCGTCGACAAGATCCCTGAGTTCATCGCGCAAGTGAAAGACAAGAACTCCGGCGTCAAGCTGATGGGCTTCGGTCACCGCGTGTACAAGAACTTCGACCCGCGTGCAAAACTGATGCGCGAGACCTGCTACGAAGTGCTGAACGAACTGGGCCTGCAAGACGACCCGCTGTTCAAGCTGGCGATGGAACTGGAAAAGATCGCGCTGAACGACGAGTACTTCGTGTCGCGCAAGCTGTACCCGAACGTCGACTTCTACTCGGGCATCGTGCAATCGGCGCTGGGCATTCCAGTGTCGCTGTTCACCGGTATCTTCGCCATGGCCCGCACCATCGGCTGGATCGCCCAGTGGAACGAAATGATCGCCGATCCGGAACAGAAAATCGGCCGTCCACGCCAGCTGTTCGTCGGTTCGACCACGCGCGAAGTCAAGCCGCTGGACCAGCGTTAATCGGCACTACGCGACAAAAAGGAAAGCGGGCTTCGGCCCGCTTTTTTTATTGCCGCTGCCGCAGCGCCAGTTGGCCTTGCAGGTCTTGCCACATGGCGTCGATGTCGGCGCCGGCCGTGATGTAGTCCTGCGGCGTGCACAGCAGGCTGCCTGATTGCCGGCTGCGCAAATGGCGCTCGATATCCAGGCCCCGGCCGGTGCGCACGTAACGCGCGCTGTAGTCGAAATAGTCATTGCTGATGTGGACGTCCTGGGGCACCGAGTCCAGCGTCAGCGTGTCCGGCAAGAGATAGCTGGCGCTTTCCACAATATCGTTTTCCTCGCAACGGAAAGGCTGCGTGCGTTTCTTGTCGCCCTCGTAGCCGGCTACCAGATTGTTGATGTCTTCCCAGAGCGCGCTGCTGGCGGCGATGGACTTGCTTCCGCCATCGGGCAGGAAGCGCTTGATCGTGCCCTCGTAGCCGATGTGGAAGTCACCGCTGCGGGTCGCGGTATCGCCGTAGTCGGCCTTGATTGAGCCAAGGAGGCCGCGCGCTGTGAGCATGTTTTTCAGCCAGGCGCGGGATGCGCCAGCGCTGGCGTTGCGGACGATGGTACGCTTGGCTTCGGCGAGGTGGCCGCTGTAGTCGATCTGATAGGTGAAGGTGGCCGCGCCTTCGTCACGCAGGCGAACTTCGTAGCGCTTGGCGATCCGCCCCGCCTGGTGGGCCGGGGTGTGGCCGATGGCGCCGGTACGGGTGAGCAGTGTCGCCTTGTCCAGCTGGTCCATCGGCAGGTAGCCGCCTTCGATGTCCTTGCTGGTGGCGTCGAGGTACAGGTCGATCTCCGGCACATACGTGATCACGTGGTTGAAATACATCATCGGTACTTCCGGCAGGGTGTACAGGTCGCCGCCCCAGTCGATCAGGGCGGGCGTGCTGGCCACGCCGACCGCCGTCAACATCGCTTCCATCAGCATGACGTGGTCCTTGCAGTCGCCCCAGCCGGTTTGCAGGATGGCGTCCGCCGCGCGCGACGGTATCCAGGCGCCTTCGCCAAAGTACAGCGCGCGATAGCGGATGTGCTGCTGTACCCAGCGGTGGATGGCCAGCGCCTTGCTGCGCTGGTCCGGCAATCCAGCCGCCACCGCGCGCGCCAGCGCGGCCAGCTGCTCGCCTGCCGTGCTCTGGCGCGACGCCGCCTGGTCGAAGGTGCGCGCCAGCGCCGCGTAGCTGTCGAAGGTCGATGCGGCCAGCATGTCGCGGTAGGCCGTACGGTTGACCGAACCCACCTCCATGCGCGGGTAGTCGCCGCCGTCGTAGCGCCAGCGCGTGATGATGCGTCCGGGTGTGGTCCGCTGCGCATCGGCGGTGAAGCCGCGCGCTTGTGTCGTCAGGTGCATGTCCTCGGGCTGGTCGATGGTGACGCCGTACGGTCCCGGTGGCGGTGTGGTCCACGATCCGAAGAACTGCGGGATGAGGCTGGCTTGCCTGAACTGGGTGGCGACGACTTTGTAGTACAGCTTGTCGCCTGCGCGCAGGCCGTCGAACGGGATGCGCAGCAGGCGGCGGTCGCGAAACTTGCGGTCGTCCGTTGGTTCGCCGGCGCCAACGATGCGCGGCGCGCGCGCCGGCACATGGCGCCGCCGGCCGTCGGGGCGTTCCACGTAGGCGTCGAGCACCTTGATTCGTTCCAAGCCTGCGTCAAACGGGATGTCCTGTTCGCGGTTTGCCGCAAGGGCCGACGCGGCGTCGATACGCACCAGCATCTCGGTGCCGGTCGCGTAGCGGCCGTCGGCCTGCAGGGTGTAGGTGTGTTCGTTGCGCAGGATGGAATAGGGCGTCGCCGCAGTCGCGCCGCCGCTGGCCATGACGGCGGCCAGTAACAGGAGCGGGGTGAAGTTGATCGGCATGGCGGTCCTTATTTCATGCGTCGGATCCGGGTTGCGGAGCGCGCCGGTCAGGCCGCACCACCAGCAGCCACCAGATGATCGCACCGAGCGTAACCTGCGGCAGGTTGAACAGGAACTTGTCGATGACGATGGGCTGGCGCTGCGGCCAGGGCAGGTTGGCGGTGTCCGCGATGATGTTGGTGTGATAGAGACACACGCCGAGCAAAAGCACCATGGCGATGGCCCAGATCGATGGCAGGCTGGTGACTCGACGCCGCAGCAGCGCCGCGACCGGATACACCACGATGCAGCAGGCGAAGTAGGCGAACAGATTGGCCATCAGATCCTGCAGGCGGAAATGCGGCAGCAGGATGGGCACGGCGCAAATCGCCAGCGCGAGCGTGACGGCGATGACCGGATGAGGACGCTCGGGCCAGTGGTTGAGACGACTGATCATGAATGAGGCTCCGATGAATGGGGCCTCATTGTAGTTGAACTTGCAGCATTGCCTATGGCGGACCGTGGTGTCTGATGCGGATTGAATAGTGCCCGAAGGTCTATGCTAAGGTAACAGCTCGATGCATGGAGGAGATGGCGATGGATATCTTAAACTCGGCGAGTATCGCTGTGGAAATGGATGGCGCCAGCTTGCTGGAGCTTGCGCGAGTGGCTGAAGCGGAATGCATTAGTCAGGATGAGGCCATTAAAAACGCGATTCGTTTCTACCTGGATCATGGTGAGGGTTATCGGGCCATGTTGAGGGATGGTCAAAGCGATTCATGGCGGCGTGAAGCTACTGGAAAATGACGATGTCGTGATTCTGGAGGTTCGTTATCAGCGGCAGGTAAATCGTTAAGCCTGCCTGCTATTTTTCCTGGTCCAGCAACGCCTGGATTTCCTCGCGCTCTTTTTTACTGACATGGCCGCCGCGCAGCGCGGCCAGCACCAGCGCCTTGCCCGAGCCGGAGAAGGCTTTCTGGATCAGCTCTTTCAGCAGATTGGTTTGCAGCGAATCCTGCTCCTGCGCCGGCGCGTAGACGTGGGCGCGCTGGCTTTCGTCGCGGGTCAGCAGGCCCTTGGTGTGCATCACCTGCAGCAACCGCAGCACCGTCGCGTAGTTCATGTCGGGCCGCGTTTCCACCGCCGCCTCGTGCACTTGCCGGGCGGTCGCCGGCCCGCTTTGCCATAACAGGCGCAGCATTTCCAGTTCGGACGGGGTGGGCTTCGGTGGGACTGTGCTCATGATGACGATGGACTTCGGGACAATGCATCTAGAATAAAATATCTAGATGCATTTGTCTAGTTCTACCGTCTTACCACTTCATTTCGCCCTTGGCGACCTTGGCGCTGGTGTCCAGCGCGCCGTTCAGGCCGGCGCTAGGATAGAGCTCCTTCATGCGGGCGATCAGCGCGGCCGAGTTGGCGGCCTTGGCGGTCTCGGCTTCGAAGCGCACCAGGTAGTCGCGGGTGTAGGCGATGCTGTCCGGCGTCAGCGCGGCGCCGACCTTGAAGTGGCCCGGCACGACGGTGGCCGGCTTCAGCGCGGCCACGCCGTCCAGCGTCGCCAGCCATTGCTTGCGCGACTCGGCGGTCTGGGTATCGGCGGTCCACACGTGCAGCTCGTTGAACAGCACCACGCCGCCCACCACCGCCTTGATCGACGGAATCCACACGTAGCTGCGCTCAGGCGTCGGGCCCTTCAGGCCTTCGATCTTCAGCGACTGGCCTTCCAGCTTGATGGTGTCGCCGTTCAGCGGCTGCGGCACGATGATGCTTTGCGGCGCGTTGTCCTTCAGGATCGGGCCCCAGAACGCCACCTTGGCATCCTTCTTCTTCTCGATGCCGGCGATGGTTTGCGGCGTGGCGACGATCTTGGCCTCAGGGAAGGCGGCGTGGATCACGTCCAGGCCGAAGTAGAAGTCCGGGTCGCTGTGGCTGACGTACACGGTGGTCAGGTGCTTGCCGGTGGCGCGGATCTGCTCGACCAGCTTGAGCGCTTCGCCGCGCGAGAACTGGGCGTCGATCAGCACCGCATCCTTGGCGCCGCTGACGATCACCGAGGCGACCGGGAAGATGGCGGCCTCGCCCGGATTGAACACGTCCAGTTTCAGCGGGGCGGCGGTGGCGCCGGCTACGGTGGCGGCGAGGGCTGCGGACAACAGGCTTTGCTTGATCATGATGGTCTTTCGTGTTGAGTTGGAATGACGGCATCTTAAATTTCTTTATCCGATAGAAAAATAGGGTAATCTGCGCCTATTAATTGCATAAATCGGATGAATCGATGGACAGGATCACGGCGGCACAGGTTTTCGTCAGCATCGCCGAGCGGGGCAGCATGATCGCGGCGGCCGAGGCGCTGGACATGTCGCGCGCCATGGTGACGCGTTATCTGGCCGAGATGGAGGAGTGGGCCGGCGCCCGGCTGCTGCACCGGAGCACGCGCCGCCTGAGCCTGACCGATGCCGGCGACCTCACGCTGGCGCGCTGCCGCCGCATGCTGGAACTGGCCGAGGCGATGGAAGTGGCCAGCGGCGCCGACGCCGACACGCCGCAGGGCCTGTTGCGCGTCACCTGTTCGCAGTCGCTGGCGCAGGCGGCGCTGGCGATCGCCGTCACCGCGTTCCTGAAGCGTTATCCGCGCACGGCGGTCGACCTGCAGATGAACAACCGCGCGGTCAACCTGGTCGAGCAGCGCATCGACCTGGCGCTGCGCATCACCAACGCGCTGGAGCCGAATCTGATCGCGCGCCAGCTGGCGCAATGCGATTCGGTGGTGTGCGCCGCGCCGTCCTACCTGGCCGAGCGCGGCACGCCGTTGGCGGCCGAGGACCTGGCGCGCCATAACTGCCTGACCTACACCTACTTCGGCAAGAGCCTGTGGCAGTTCACCGATCGCGATGGCGAGGCGGTCTCGGTGCCGGTCAGCGGCAATTTGTCGGCCAACGAGGATCTGATTTTGCTGAAGGCCGCGGAGGAGGGCGCCGGCATCGCGCTGCAGCCGCTGTACAGCGCGGCACCGCTGATCGCCGACGGCCGCCTGGTGGCGCTGCTGCCGGACTTTGTGCCGCAGCAGATGGGCATCTACGGCATCTATACCTCGCGCCAGCACATGTCGCCGGCGCTGCGGGCCATGCTGGACTTCCTGCTGGACTGGTTCGCCGGCGACCCGGCCTGGCTGGCGCACACGGCGCCGCGCTGAACGGCGTCAGGCCAGGAGCGCGGCGATCCCGCGCTCCACTTCCGCCAGCGACGGACGGGCGGCGGCATCCTCCACAACACAGGCCGCCTGCAGCGCCGCCAGCGCCGTTTGCTGCGCGGCCGGCAGTTCGCAGCGCGCCATCAGCTCGTCCAGCAAAAGGCCGAAGGCGCGGACTTCCAGCCGCTGCAATCCGGCCGCATGCGGCGCGTCCGGCGCGAACAGCGAGGCGGCGCCGAAGTCGCCCAGCAGGCTGCGGCCCCGGCCGCAATGCAGGATGTTGTGTCCGTACAGGTCGCCGTGCATGATGCCGCGCCCGTGCAGGTGCCGCGCCGCCGAGGCGACGCCGCCCGCGATGCCGAACAATTCCGCCGGGCTGAAGCGCTTGCCGTCCGGGTAGGTGTCGCGGGTGCAGCTCTCCAGGCTGGGCGGGCCGGCCAGGTTGCCGAAGCCGGGATCGATCAGCGGCATCACGCAGCCGCTGGCGCCGTCCGGGTGGTCCAGCACCTCGCCCAGCACCGGAATCAGGTTCGGATGGTCGCCCGAGCTGACGCAGGCCGTCATCTCGCAACGTGGCAGGCCGTCGCTGGTGACGGCGCCCTTGAACATCTTGACTGCCACAGCCTGCTCGCCGCCGGCCTGCCGCAGCACGGCCTGGTGGATCACGCCGGAAGCGCCTTCGCCCAGTTTCTGTTGGAGTCGCAACCGATCCCAGCCGATGCCGGCGATGCCCGCGCCGGCCCGCCTGTTCGTCAACCTCGCAGAGGGTTGCCCGCAAAGGCCAGCCACGACAGGCGCGGCATGTCGAGCAGCCAGGGCGGCAGTTCGGTCAGCTGGTTGGCGGCGATGCGCAGCAGTTCCAGCCGCGTGCAGGCGGCCAGTTCCGGCGGCAGGGCGCCTAGCCGATTCCCCGCCAGCATCAGCTTTTGCAGCAGTCCGCAGCGGCCGATGGCGGCGGGCAGGGCCTCGACGCGGTTGTCGGTCAGGATCAGCCAGCGCAACTGCGGTGGCAGCGCGGCGTCGGGAACCTCGCGTATCTGGTTGCTTTTGAAGCCTACCATCGTCAACGCCGCGCAGCTGCCCAGCACCTCCGGCAACGTGGTGAACCGGTTGGCCGAGCAAAAGATCACCCGCAGCTTGTGCAGGCGCGGCAAATCGTCCGGCAGCGAGGACAGGGCGTTGTTGGACAGGTCGAGGATTTCCAGCGTATCGGCCAGCGTGAATATCTCGTCGGGGAACTCGGTCAGGCCGCAGGACAGTTCCAGGCGGACGATGCCGGCCAGCGCTCCGGCGCGTAGCTGCTCTAGGGTGTGCATGAAGGTGGGGCGGGATGGCAAAACGCCATTCTACAGCCTCGGCGGCCGGTGCCAAAAGCCGTTAAAAATATGAAAACATTACCGGCAAGCCGAGCAGTCATGCGGCTTAAGCGAAGATTAATATCGTAAGATTTGTTACGGTTTCTGTCGAATAAATGGTTGTTGGGATACAATACCGGTGCTATCCTGAATGACCCGATTTTGTAGTACCTGAAGAACTATAGCCCTTCCCCACAACTTGATGTGCAATCCGCTAACCGGTCAGGCCGTGTCGCGGAAGGTTAGATTAACCCGCTAATTCCTCGCGAAGCGCGAAGAAAGGTGAGCAAGATGATGCAACAATCTACGTCCAATTCCTACCTGTTTGGTGGGAACGCACCGTACGTCGAAGAACTGTACGAGGCGTACCTCAACAACCCAGGTTCCGTGCCAGACAACTGGCGCGCTTACTTCGACGCCATGCAACACGTACCGGCCGTCGACGGTTCCAATAAACCAGACGTCGCCCACGCTTCGGTCATCGCCTCCTTCGCCGAACGCGCGAAAGCCGGCCCGATCCGCACCGTGGTGGCCTCCGCCGACGCTGAAATGGGCCGCAAGCGCGTCGCCGCTACCCAGCTGATCGCCGCATACCGCTACCTGGGTTCCCGTTGGGCCAACCTGGATCCGCTGCAGCGCCAGGAACGTCCGTCCATCCCAGAGCTGGACCCGACCTTCTACGGCTTCACCGATGCGGACATGGACACCGTGTTCAACATCAGCAACACCTACTTCGGCCCTGAGACCGCGACCTTGCGCGACCTGCTGAACTTCCTGCGCGACACCTACACCCGCTCGATCGGCGCGGAGTACATGTACATCTCCGACCCGGCTGAAAAGCGCTGGCTGCAGGAGCGCCTGGAATCGATCCGCTCGACCCCGAACTTCACGCCCGAGAAGAAAAAGCACATCCTGGAGCGCCTGACCGCGGCCGAAGGCCTGGAGCGCTACCTCCACACCAAATACGTCGGCCAGAAGCGCTTCTCGCTGGAAGGCGGCGAAACCTTCATCGCCTCGATCGATGAAATCATCCAGCGCGCCGGCGAAAAAGGCGTGCAGGAGATCGTCATCGGCATGGCCCACCGCGGCCGCCTGAACGTGCTGGTCAACACCCTGGGCAAGGCGCCCAAGGAACTGTTCGAAGAATTCGAAGGCAAGCACGGCGACGACCTGCCGGCCGGCGACGTCAAATACCACCAAGGCTTCTCGTCGGACATCTCGACCGCCGGCGGTCCTGTCCACCTGTCGCTGGCGTTCAACCCGTCGCACCTGGAGATCGTCAACCCTGTGGTCGAAGGTTCGGTCAAAGCGCGCATGGACCGTCGCGGCGACACCCTGGGCAAGCAAGTGCTGCCTATCCTGGTGCACGGCGACGCCGCGTTCGCAGGCCAGGGCGTTGTGATGGAAACCCTGAACCTGGCGCAGACCCGCGGCTACGGCACGGGCGGCACGGTGCACATCGTCATCAACAACCAGATCGGCTTCACCACGTCGGATCCGCGCGACGCGCGTTCCACCATCTACTGCTCGGACGTCGTCAAGATGATCGAAGCACCGGTGCTGCACGTGAACGCCGACGATCCTGAAGCCGTGGTCCTGGCTTCGCAGATCGCCATGGACTACCGTCTGCAGTTCCAGAAGGATATCGTTGTCGACATCATCTGCTACCGCAAACTGGGCCACAACGAGCAGGACACGCCAGCGCTGACCCAGCCGCTGATGTACAAGAAAATCGGCCAGCACCCAGGCACCCGCAAGCTGTACGCGGACAAGCTGGTGACGCAGACCGTGATCCCGGCCGATGGCGGCGAGCAGATGCAGGCTGCCTATCGCGATGCGATGGACGCCGGCAAGCACACCATCGATCCAGTGATCTCCAACTTCAAGAACAAGTACGCGGTCGACTGGCTGCCGTTCCTGAACCGCAAGTGGACCGACTCGGCCGACACCGCCGTGCCGATGACCGAACTGAAACGCCTGGCCGGCCGCATCACCACCGTGCCTGAAGGCTTCAAAGTGCACTCGCTGGTCGAGAAGGTCCTGGGCGACCGCGCCAACATGGGCAAGGGCGAACTGAATCTGGACTGGGGCATGGGCGAACACCTGGCCTACGCATCGCTGGTCGCTTCGGGCTACGCAGTGCGCCTGACCGGTCAGGACGCCGGCCGCGGCACCTTCGTGCACCGCCACGCCGTGCTGCACGACCAGAACCGCGAGCGTTGGGACGCCGGCACCTACGTGCCGCTGCAGAACATCGCAGAAGGCCAGGCACCGTTCACCGTGATCGACTCCGTGCTGTCCGAAGAGGCTGTACTGGGCTTCGAGTACGGCTACTCGACCGCGGAACCAAACACGCTGACGATCTGGGAAGCCCAGTTCGGCGACTTCGTCAACGGCGCGCAAGTGGTCATCGACCAGTTCATCAGCTCCGGCGAAGTGAAGTGGGGCCGCGCTTCGGGCCTGGTCATGATGCTGCCGCACGGTTACGAAGGCCAGGGTCCTGAGCACTCGTCCGCACGTCCGGAACGCTTCCTGCAGCTGTGCGCCGACAACAATATGCAAGTGGTGCAGCCGACCACCGCGTCGCAGATCTTCCACGTGCTGCGCCGTCAGATGGTGCGCCAGTTCCGCAAACCGCTGGTGATCCTGACGCCTAAATCGCTGCTGCGCAACAAGGACGCTGGTTCCTCGCTGAACGAGCTGGCCAAGGGCGCGTTCCAGACCGTGATCGGCGAAGTCGACGAGAAAATCGACGCCAAGAAAGTCAAGCGCGTGGTCGCCTGCTCGGGCAAGGTCTACTACGACCTGGTCAACGCACGCAAGACCCGTGGCCAGACCGACACCGCCATCATCCGCGTCGAGCAGCTGTATCCGTTCCCGCACAAGTCGTTCGCCGCCGAACTGAAGAAGTTCCCGAACCTGGCGGAAGTGGTGTGGGCGCAGGACGAGCCGCAGAATCAGGGCCCATGGTTCCAGATTCAGCACAACATCTTCGAGAGCATGGACGCAGGTCAGCGCCTGGCATACGCCGGCCGCCCAGCGTCGGCATCGCCGGCTGTCGGCTACTACGACAAGCACTACGCCCAGCAAAAAGACCTGCTGGAGACGGCGTTCTCGAAGCTCAAAGGTTTCATCCTGACCAAATAATCGCACTTACTTGACGGAGCGCCCTGCTGCTACGCGGCGGGGCGCCGCAACAATAAAATATACGGAGTTTTACATGGCACAAATCGAAGTCAAAGTCCCCCAGCTGTCGGAATCGGTAGCAGAAGCAACCATGCTGACCTGGCATAAAAAAGTCGGCGACGCAGTCGCTCGCGACGAGAACCTGATTGACATCGAAACCGATAAAGTTGTTCTGGAACTGCCGGCGCCAGCCACCGGCGTCTTGGTCAAAGATCGTGGGGCGACGCGCGGCAGCACCGTGGTTGCCGACGAACTGATCGCTATCATCGACACCGACGGCGCCGCCGCCGTTGCCGCTCCAGCAGCAGCCGCATCCAGCAGCTCCAGCAGCCGCACCATGCCGCAGCACTGCAGCAGCCGCAGCCGCCGCCACCGGCGGTTCGAAAGGCGACGTGGCCATGCCAGCCGCCGCCAAGATCCTGTCGGAAAAAGGCCTGAGCGCTGGCGATGTCGCCGGTTCGGGCAAAGACGGCCGCGTGACCAAGGGCGACGCCCTGGCCGCCGGCGCCAAGGCTCCAGCCGTTGCGCCACTGGCGCCAGCCGCCGCCAAGCCGGCGCTGCAGCAAGTTGCCGCGCCTGCGATCGCCAGTCTGGGCGAGCGTCCGGAAGAGCGCGTGCCGATGAGCCGCCTGCGCGCACGTATCGCCGAGCGCCTGCTGCAATCGCAATCGACCAACGCCATCCTGACCACGTTCAATGAAGTGAACATGGCGCCAGTGATGGAACTGCGCAACAAGTACAAGGACAAGTTCGAGAAAGAGCACGGCGTCAAGCTGGGCTTCATGTCCTTCTTCGTCAAGGCCGCCGTTGCCGCGCTGAAGAAATACCCGATCATCAATGCATCGGTCGACGGCAACGACATCGTCTACCACGGCTACTTCGACATCGGCATCGCGGTCGGTTCGCCACGCGGCCTAGTCGTGCCTATCCTGCGCAACGCCGACCAGATGTCGATCGCCGACATCGAGAAGAAAATCGGCGAATTCGGCGCCAAAGCCAAGGAAGGCAAGCTGACGCTGGACGACCTGACCGGCGGCACCTTCTCGATCTCGAACGGCGGCACCTTCGGCTCCATGCTGTCGACCCCGATCATCAACCCGCCACAATCGGCCATCCTGGGCGTGCACGCGACCAAGGACCGCGCTGTTGTTGAAAACGGCCAGATCGTGATCCGTCCGATGAACTACCTGGCGATGTCCTACGACCACCGCATCATCGACGGCCGCGAAGCCGTGCTGGGCCTGGTCGCGATGAAAGAGGCGCTGGAAGATCCAGCCCGCCTGCTGCTGGACCTGTAATACCGCCACATCCCCAGGCCCGTCCGGGCTTGGGGAATTTTCAGAGGGTCATCAATGAGCGTATCTGAAGAAATCAAACGGTTGCACGAACTACACCAGGCTGGCGCGCTGTCGGACGAGGAGTTCGCCTCCGCCAAAGCCAAGCTGCTGGACAAGGAAGCATCCTCCGGCATCTCCAACGACATCACCCGATTGCGCCGCTCGAACACCGACCGCTGGCTGGGTGGCGTGTGTGGCGGGCTGGGCCAACTTACCGGGGTCGAATCCTGGATCTGGCGCTTGCTGTTCGTATTGTTCGTGATCACCTTTGGCTTCGGACTCGCCATCTACATTCTGCTATGGATTTTCGTACCAGAAGAGAACTGATTGGAAAATAAAAAATGAGTAAACAATTTGACGTAGTAGTCATCGGCGCCGGTCCTGGCGGTTACATCGCGGCCATCCGCGCGGCACAACTGGGTTTCTCGGTCGCCTGCGTCGACGCATGGGTCAATGAAAAGGGCGGTCCCGCACCTGGCGGCACCTGCACCAACGTCGGCTGCATCCCGTCGAAGGCGCTGCTGCAATCGTCCGAGCACTTCGAGCACGCCGGCCACGCGTTCAAGGAACACGGCATCGACGTCGCCGGCCTGTCGCTGAACCTGCCGCAGATGATCAAGCGCAAGGACACCGTCGTGAAGCAGAACAACGACGGCATCCTGTTCCTGTTCAAGAAAAACAAGGTCACCTTCTTCCACGGCCGCGCTGCGTTCGCCGGCGCCGCCACCGCCGACGGCTACCCGCTGACCATCTCCGCGCCAGCCAACGAGACCATCAACGCCAAGCAAGTCATCATCGCCACCGGCTCCAACGCGCGCGCACTGCCAGGCGCCGAGTTCGATGAAAAACTGATCCTGTCGAACACCGGCGCGCTGACCATCGGCGAAGTGCCGAAGAAGCTGGGCGTGATCGGCGCCGGCGTGATCGGCCTGGAAATGGGTTCCGTATGGCGTCGCCTGGGTTCCGAAGTGACCGTGCTGGAAGGCCTGCCTGTGTTCCTGGGCGCGGTCGATGAGCAGATCGCCAAGGAAGCCGGCAAGCTGTTCGCCAAGCAGGGCCTGAACATCAACCTGGGCTGCAAGATCGGCAGCATCACCAAGGGCGCCAACAACGTCACCGTGGCCTACGAAAACGCCAAGGGCGAAGCGCAGACCGCCGTGTTCGACAAGCTGATCGTCTCGATCGGCCGCACCCCGAACACCGACGGCCTGGCCGCCGACAAGGTCGGCCTGAAGCTGGACGAGCGTGGTTTCGTGGCCGTCGACGACGACTGCAAGACCAACCTGCCAGGCGTATGGGCAGTGGGCGACGTGGTACGCGGCCCGATGCTGGCGCACAAGGCGGAAGAGGAAGGCGTTGCCGTTGCCGAGCGCATGGCCGGCCAGCACGGCCACACCAACTTCAACACCATCCCTTGGGTCATCTACACCTCGCCGGAAATCGCGTGGGTCGGCCGCACCGAGCAGCAACTGAAGGCCGACGGCGTTGCCTACAAGGCCGGCACCTTCCCGTTCCTGGCCAACGGCCGCGCACGCGCGCTGGGCGACACCTCGGGCATGGTCAAGTTCCTGGCCGATGCCACCACCGACGAAATCCTGGGCGTCCACATCATCGGACCGATGGCTTCCGAGCTGATCTCCGAAGCCGTGGTGGCGATGGAGTTCAAGGCTTCGGCCGAGGACATCGCGCGCATCTGCCACGCACACCCATCGCTGTCGGAAGCGACCAAGGAAGCCGCGCTGGCGATCGACAAGCGCACGCTGAACTTCTAAGCAGCACCAGTAAGCGGACTGCGGGCGGACTGCGGTCCGCCCTTTTTATTTGCGCAGTACAGAATCGAACCCCATGAACGTCGAAGAGTTTTATCAGCACGCGCTGCAAGAGCGCAATTTCAAGGCCGATGCAGCCCAGCGCCGCGCGGTCGACCGCCTGCAACAGTGCTACGACGAGTGGGTGGCCTACAAGGGCCAGCGTTCGTCCACCTTCAAGCGGCTGATCAACCGGCCCGACGTGCCGAAGGGGGTCTACATGTGGGGCGGGGTGGGGCGCGGCAAGTCCTTCCTGATGGATTCCTTCTATTCCGTGGTGCCGCTGGTGCGCAAGACGCGCCTGCACTTCCACGAGTTCATGCGCGGCGTGCACCGCCAGCTCGACGAGCTGACCGGCGTGGCCAATCCGCTGGACGAGGTGGCCAAGCGCATCGCCAAGAAGTACCGGCTGATCTGCTTCGACGAGTTCCATATCTCGGACGTGGCCGACGCCATGATCATGTACAACCTGCTGAAGGCGCTGTTCGACAACGGCGTGTCCTTCATCATGACCTCGAACTACGATCCGAAACTGCTGTACCCGGACGGCCTGCACCGCGACCGCATCCTGCCCACCATCCAGCTGCTGTACGATAAGCTGGACGTGATGAACATCGACGCCGGCGTCGACTACCGGGGCCGCGCGCTGGAGCAGGTCGATTCCTACCTGACGCCGCTCAACGCCCACACCGACCGCCTGCTGCGCGAGGCCTACGCCAGCATCGCCGAGACCGCCGACGAGGATCCGGTGGTACGCATCGAGGCGCGCGAGATCCGCGCGCTGCGCCGCGCCGGCACCATCATCTGGTTCGACTTCAACACGCTGTGCGGCGGCCCCCGCTCGCAGAACGATTACCTGGAAATCGCCAGCCGCTTCCATACCGTGATATTGTCCGGGATTCCGATGATGTCGGCCGCGATGTCGTCGGAGGCGCGGCGCTTCACCTGGCTGATTGACGTGTTCTACGACCAGGGCGTCAAGCTGCTGATGTCGGCCGAGGTGGAGCCGGAAGAGCTCTACACCAACGGCACCTTGGCCAACGAATTTCACCGCACGGTGTCGCGCATCGTCGAGATGCAATCGCGCGAGTACATGGATAAAGAGCAGCGCGCCGCGGCCGGTGCGCTGGCCTAAGTGAGCTGCAACAGGATAAAAATATGAGACCAAGTTTGAAACCGCTGGGCGAGATGATCGCGGCCGCCGCGCTGGCGGCGTTGGCCGCGCTGGCCGCGCCGGTGCAGGCCCAGACCCCTGAGCCGGCCGCCGCGCCGCAGCCGACCCATTCGGTCGAGCAGGCCAACGCAACGCTGCAGCAGGTGGCCAAGGACCGTGCGGCGGTCAACGACGAATTCGCCGCCAGCGAACGCGTGTGCTACGACAAGTTCTTCGTCAACTACTGCATGGACAAGGCCAAGGAAAAACGCCGCGCCGCGCTGGCGAAGCTGCGCGCCACCGAGGTGGAGGCCGAGCATTTCAAGCGCGCCGATTCGGTCGAGAAGCGCGATGCCGACCTGGCCGTGCGCGCCCGCAAGGACGCGGAAGAAGAAGCGCAGCGCGCCGCCATGCCGCCGAAGGAAGCCAAGGTCGTGGACGACACGCCGCGTCCGGCGCCGAACGCCGGCAAGCCGGTGGTGGACCGCGAGGCCGAGCACGCGGCCAAGGTCCAGCGCCAGGCGGCGCAGGACGCGGCCGACGCCGGCAAGCGCGCGGCCAATGTCCAAGCATTCGAGAACAAGCAGGCCGAGTCGGAAAAACGCAAGGTGCAAGTGGCCAAGAAGAAGGCCGACAGCGACGCCAAGCGCGCCGCCCACGAAGCGTCGGAGAAGAAGAAGGCCGCCGCCGAGGCCGCAGCCGCAGCGGCGGCCGCCAAGAAGCAGTAAGCGGGGCCGCGCGTCAGACCGCGCGGCGCATTTTCTGTATGGTGTAGTTCGGTATGTCCTTGGGCTGCTCGACCAGCTTGATGATGGCCATCGAGCAGTTGTCGCCCTTGCCCTGGGCGCGTTCGCCGGCCTTGCCGATCAGGCGTTCGGCGGCCTGGCGCGGCGTGTTGCGCGCGACCGCCGCCGCCAGTTCCGTATCCTTGAACAATTGCCACAGGCCGTCCGAGCACAGCAGGAGCGAATCGCCGGCCTGCAAGCCTTCGTGATAGCCGACCGTGACGAAGGGCGACTTGAAGCTGTTGCCCAGCACGTTGTTGAGCAGCTTGGAGCCACGGTGCTTTTTTGCCGCCTCCAGCGGCAGCTTGTCCTGGTTGACCAGATGTTCGATGTAGGCGCCGTCGTTGCTGCGCATGGCGCAGGCCTCGCCGGCGAAGCGGTACACCCGCGCGTCGCCGACATGGCCCCACACCACCTGGCCGGCCGGCGTCAGCACCATCATCGCCAACGCGCTCTGCGGCTCGACGGTCTTGGCGATCGGATTCATCTTGATGACCTGGTGCGCCTCCTCGGCGATGGCGCGCATCAAGTCCTGCAGGCGCGGGATGCTGGGCGTGTCGCCGACGCGCAACTCGTCGAACAGGTGCTTGGCGGTCAGCAGCGCCTGGTCCGAACCGATGGCGCTGTGGTTGCCGTCGGCCAGCACGGCCATCACATAGCCGGGCGCCTGGGCGGCCGTGTACAGGGCCACCCGGTCGTTTTGCTGGGATCGGTTTCCGATGTGCTGGGCGGTGCCGGCTTCGATTTTGTATGCGCTCATAAGCAACACTGTATCCTAGTCGGCGGGTGAGCGATCATTATGTTGGCGGCGGGGCCGCCGTAGATTAAACTATGCACCGTGTCACAGTTTGTTTGCAAGATATCTGTTGTTCCAGTGAAACTATTTGTGTGAGTAAAGACCGAGAATTATGACTGATGTACAAGATATCCAGCGTCGTCTGATAGAACTCGACGTCGAACACCGCGATCTGGACGCGGTCATCGACATGCTCACGCTGGATGGCCATCACGATCAACTGCAATTGCGCCGCCTCAAAAAGCGCAAGCTGCAATTAAAAGACCATATCACTCTGCTGAAAATGCAATTAGTGCCCGACGTTCCGGCCTGAGTCCGGCTCAGTGCCCCAACTAAGTTTATTTTGACCGAACACCTTCCCACGCCCGCCGACACCATCCCCGCCGTAGTCGGCGCCACACCCGATCAGCCCCCCGGAAAACACGATGCCGAGGTCGAGCGCCTGTTTGGTGCCGGCGGGCCGTTGGGTCCGGCTGTCGGCGACTACCGCCCGCGCCGCTCGCAGACCGAGATGGCCAAGGCGGTGGCGGACGCCATCGCCAACCAGACCACGTTGATCGCCGAGGCCGGCACGGGCACGGGCAAGACCTTCGCCTACCTGGTGCCGGCGCTGCTGTGGGGCGGCAAGACCATCGTTTCCACCGGCACCAAGAACTTGCAGGACCAGTTGTTCCTGCGCGACATCCCGACCGTGCGCGCCGCCTTGCAGGCGCCGGTGTCGGTGGCCCTGCTGAAGGGGCGCTCGAACTACGTCTGCCACTACCACCTGGAGCGCACGCTGCAGAACGGCCGCATGACCTCGCGCGACGACGTCGGCCACCTGCGCGAAATCTCGCGGTTTTTGAAAATGACCAGTTCGGGCGACAAGGCCGAGCTGGCCCGCGTGCCGGAAAACGCGCTGATCTGGAACCTGGTGACCTCGACCCGCGACAATTGCATGGGCGCCGAGTGCCAGTATTACCAGGATTGCTTCGTGATGAAGGCGCGCAAGGAGGCGCAGCAGGCCGATGTGGTGGTGGTCAACCACCATCTGTTCTTCGCCGACGTGGCGCTGAAGGATTCCGGCATCGCCGAACTGCTGCCGTCGGCCAACACCGTGATCTTCGATGAGGCGCACCAGCTGCCCGACACCGCCACCTTGTTCTTCGGCGACACGTTTTCGACCTCGCAGGTGCTGGAATTGTGCCGCGACGTGCTGGCCGAAGGCTTGTCCAACGCCCGCGACGGCGCCGACTGGGGCAAGGTCGTCACGGTGGTGGAGAAGGCCGCGCGCGATTTGCGCCTGACGTTCCCGCAGGATATCGTGCGCCTGTCGCTGCCGCAGATCGCGCCGTCGAGCGACTTTTTCCCGGCCCTGCAGACGCTCAAGGACGAGCTGGACGGCATGCTGGCTGTGCTGGAAACCCAGGCCGCGCGCGCCGAGACGCTGGAGCAATGCCGCCAGCGCGGCCTGGAGTTGGCGCAAAAGCTGGCGGATTGGAAATTCGATCCGAAGGCGCGGGTGGAAAAGGGGGCCGAGGCGGTGTTCTGGGTCGAGGCCTACGCGTCGTCCCTGCAGCTGCACAAGACGCCATTGTCGATCGCACCGATCTTCAATGGCCAGCGCGAAGGCGTGCCGCGCAGCTGGATTTTCACCTCCGCGACCTTGGCGGTGAAGAACGATTTCAGCCATTTTTCCGAGCAAATGGGGCTGGACGGCGAGCCGTCGAAGACCTGGCCGAGCCCGTTCAACTACGAGCAGCAGGGGATTTTGTACGTCCCGCAGGGCTTGCCGGACCCGAATTCCATGGGCTACACCGACGCGGTGCTCGACCACGCGCTGCCTATCATCGAGGCTGCCGGCGGGAAAACTTTCCTTTTGTGCACGACTTTGCGCGCCGTGAAGCGCGCCGCCGAGCGCCTGCGCGACGAATTCGAGAAGCGCGGCCTGCCGTATCCGCTGTTTGTCCAGGGCGACAAGGGCCGCACCGAGCTGCTGGACCAGTTCCGCAAGGCGGGAAATGGCGTGCTGATCGGCTCGCAAAGCTTCTGGGAAGGCGTCGACGTGCGCGGCGATGCGCTGTCTTTGGTGATTATCGACAAGCTTCCGTTCGCGCCGCCGGACGATCCGGTGCTGGCCGCGCGCATCGAGGTGATGGAAAAGCAGGGCAAAAATGGCTTTATGCACCACACTTTGCCCGAGGCGATTATTAACCTGAAGCAAGGTGCGGGGCGCCTGATCCGCGACGAAGGCGACCGCGGTGTGCTGATGTTGTGCGATCCGCGGGTGATTTCCAAGCCGTACGGCAAGCGGATCTGGCAGAGTTTGCCGTCCTTCAAGCGCACCCGCGAGCAGGCCGAGGTCATCGAATTCTTCAAAAACAAGAATTCCGATTCGTAACTTTCAGTATCAAAACTTGCCGCCGCCACCTCCCCGGATGGCGGCGGCTGGCAGGATGCTAGGGCAGTATCACCACCTTGCCCGTGACCTTCCGGGCCGCCATATCGTTCAACGCGCGCGCGGTCTCCTCCAGTTTGTACCGGCCCGAAATATGCGGCTTGATCTTTCCCTCCTGCAACCATCCCATCAACTGGCGCATGCCGGCCAGGTTGGCCTTCGGCTCCCGCTTGACGAACTCGCCCCAGAAAACGCCGACCAGTGACGCGCCTTTCAGCAAGGTCAGGTTGAGCGGCAATTTCGGAATCTCGCCGTTGGCGAATCCCACCACCAGGTAACGCCCGCGCCACGCGATCGAACGGAACGCCGGCTCCGCGTATTCGCCGCCGACCGGGTCGTAAATCACGTCCGGACCCTTGCCGCCGGTCGCCGCCTTGATCGCCTCGCGCAAATCCTCCTTGCTGTAGTTGATCAGCACGTCCGCGCCGTGCGCCTTGCACACTTCCAGCTTCTCATCGGTCGAAGCGCAAGCAATGATGCGGGCTCCAAGGGCTTTGCCGATCTCGATCGCGGCCAGCCCCACACCGCCAGCCGCGCCAAGTACTAGCATGGTCTCGCCAGCTTTTAGCGCGGCACGGTCCACCACCGCGTGGTGTGAGGTGCCGTAGGTGAGGGTGATCGCCGCCGCCGTCTCGAAATCCATGCCCGGCGGCATGGGCGCCAGGGCTTGCACCGGCGCCACTAATTGTTGCCCGAAACCACCGGTCGACGTGAAGGCGATAACCTTGTCGCCCGGCTTGAAAGTTGTCACATCGTCAGCAACCGAGCGCACCACGCCGGCCACTTCGCTGCCCGGAACGAAGGGCAGTTCCGGCTTGAATTGATACTTGCCTTGAATGATGAGCACGTCCGGAAAGTTCACGCCGGCCGCTTTGACATCGATCACGACCTGTCCCGGACCGGCTTGTGGATCGGGTAATTCCTGGACGGCGAGGGTGTCCGGCAATCCCCAGGCCTGGCATACGACAGCTTTCATGGTGGTCTCCTTGGTTAAAAATAGAACGATCGTTAGATTTTTATGATACCCGAAAGCGCCACCGGTTTGCGCAAAGTTCGGGCTGTCGCACGTTTGCGTTCGCTCAAAGTGTCTGCCGGGGGGATTGTTAGAGTTGGTTAAACGCCGTACCTCTGTAGGGCGGCAACGGAGGATGTCATGACTATCCGTCACGGCTGCTTTTTCAGTTATGCACACGGCCATCACGCGTACATGAGCAAGTTCAAGAACGATTTGATCGAAGCGCTCAAATGTTACCTGGAGCCCCACTTCGACAACGAGAACGAGCTCTTTGTTGATAGCGAGCAACTCGGCGGCGGAGACGACCTCGACCAAAAAATCGCGCGCGCGATGTGTGAAAGCGCCTGCATGATTGTCATTTATACACCCAAGTACGAAGCGCATGCCTACACCCGCCGCGAGTTTGCAGCAATGCAACTAATTGAAAGCGAGCGCAAGCAGTGGTACGCGCTGCCCAGTCACCTGATCATCCCAGTCGTCATGACCCGCCACCCGGACGGCTTGCCGCCGCAAATCGCCGGGCCGGGCATGTACGTGGACTTCTCCCGCTACACGCTGGCCAGCGGCGACCTCAAAACCAACCCGGAGTTTCTTCCCGACATAGAAAAAATCGTGTTGCGCATTGCCCAGCATTACCACCACTTAAAACGATGCACGCCGCCGGAGCATGATTGTGGACGTTTTGTCATGCCGGACATTCCGCCGGAATGGCGTGCCATTCCTCCTCCACACTTCCCACGCTAAAGGTTTGCCATGGACATCACTGCCTTGTCGCTGCCGCCGTTGACTGGAACCGGCGAAGTTATCACTTTTTATTCCTACAAGGGCGGGACCGGGCGCACCATGGCCCTGTCCAATATCGCGGTGTTGCTGGCGCGTCAACAAAATGCCACCACCCCGGTATTGATGATCGATTGGGACCTGGAGGCGCCGGGTTTGCACCATTACTTCGACCACCACGAGGACAAGCCGGGCGTGTTGGAGCTGTTCGAGGCTTGCCGCGAGCAACTGGCGCGCCGCCGCAAGGGCGCGGCCGCGCTGGACGGCGACGAGCTGGCGCGCGAGGTGCTGGCCGCAGTCGGCTGGGAGCAATATGTGAACCGGGTCGACCAGAGCAGCCAGTTGTACCTGATGCGCGCCGGCCGCTTCGACGACAGCTATGGCGAACGGCTGGCCGCGATGCACTGGGACGAGCTGTTCAACAGTTGCCCGGCCTTGTTCCGTTGCTTTGCCGATAATCTGGCGCGGCATTTCCGCTACGTGCTGGTCGATTCCCGCACCGGCCGCACCGACAGCGCCGGCATCTGCACCACCCTGCTGCCGCGCAAGCTGGTGGTGGTGTTCACGCCCAACCGGCAGAGCCTGGAGGGCGTGCAGGCGCTGGTCACGCGCGCGACCGCCTACCGCCGCAGCCACGAGGACGAACAGCGGCCATTGATGGTCTATCCTCTACCATCGCGCATCGAAATGAGCGACAGCGTGCAGCGCGCCCAGTGGCGGCGCGGCGACCAGCAGCAGCGCATCCTGGGCTACCAGCCCATCTTCGAACAGTTGCTCAGCTCGTGCTACGGCATGCCGCAGATGTCGCTGGACAGCTATTTCGACGAAGTCCAGCTGCAACAGACGCGCACCTTCGCCTACGGCGAGCAACTGGCGGTGCGTATCGACCAAGGCGGCGACCGCTTCTCGCTGACGCGCACCTTCGAAGCCTTGCTCGGCTGGCTGGCCGGCGGCTATTTTCCATGGCAATCGAGCCGCGAGATCCATCTGCTGGCCGCCGTCGGCGACGCCCGCCGGGCGCTGGAGGAGGGCGGCGTGCGCGCGCTGTCGCAACCGCTGGCGCGCGACCTCAATCTGCTGGGCGAGCTGTATCGCCGCGAAGGCCGGCTGCGTCAGGCGCTCACCTGTTTCGAGGAAAGCATGACCTTGCGCCAGCGAGGGCTGAGCGAAGACCATCCGGATACGCTGGCAAGCAAGAGCAACCTGGCAAGCGTGCTGCGCCTGCAGGGGCAGCTGGACGAAGCGCAATTCCTCGAAGAATGCATCGTCGAGGCCCGCACGCGGCTGCTCGGACCGGAGCATCCCGACACGCTGGCGGCGCGCGCCAACCTGGCGGTCACGCTGGCCCAGCAGGGGCGTCCTGCCGAGGCGCTGACCATCATGGACGCGGTGCTGGAAGCCTACCTGCGCCTGCTGGGCCACGAGCACCTGCTGACGCTGGCCTGCAAAGCCGACCGGGCCGACATCCTGTTCCAGCGCGGCGACAGCGAACCGGCCCGCGCGGCGCAGGAGCAGGTCTTGGCAGCGCGCAAGCGGCTGCTGGGCGCCGAGCACGCCGACACCTTGCGCAGCAAGGCCGCGCTGGCGTGCACCTTGCTGCGGATGCAAGAGCTGGACGCCGCCAGCAGCCTGTTCGACGCCGTCTATCAGGCCCAGCTCCGGCGCCTCGGGCCGGACCACCCGGATACCCGCAAGGCGCGCGCGCAGCTGGCCGACGTGCGGGCGCAGTTGGGCGGTCCGGCGGTCGGCCGGATCGGCGAGCCGGTGCTGGTGCCCGAGTTGCATCAGGATGCGGCCATGGCCGATTATGGCGACGCCTTGTCCCGGCAGCCCCGCCCGCGCAGCGGCCGCCACCCGAGCGATCTGTGGACCCGCGCCACCGAGGAATTGATGGCGCTGGACGGTCATTTGTCCGTCGGGAGGCCGCCGTCGCGCTAGCGCAAATTTATCTGGTTCGGAGGCCGCCGGCACGCGCAGCGACGCCATTGCTTCAGGTAAAATCTCCGTATGAGAATCCTGATCAGTAATGACGACGGCTACCTGGCGCCGGGCATCAACGCGCTGGCGCAGGCCCTTGCACCCATCGCCGACATCGTGGTCGTGGCGCCGGACAGCAACCGCTCCGGCGCCTCCAATTCCCTGTCGCTGGACCGGCCGCTGTCGGTGCAGCAGGCGGCTAATGGTTTCTATTTTGTCAACGGCACGCCCACCGACTGCGTGCACGTCGCGCTGACCGGCATGCTGGACTACAAGCCCGACCTGGTCGTGTCCGGCATCAACAACGGCCCCAACATGGGCGACGACACGCTGTATTCCGGCACCGTCGCCGCCGCCACCGAGGGCTATCTGTTCGGCATCCCGTCGATCGCCTTCTCGCAGGGCGCCTACGGCTGGGAGCACATCGACGACGCAGCCCGTCACGCGCGCGACATCATCGAGCGCTATTATCAAACGTTGCCGGCGCCGTATCTGCTGAACGTCAACATCCCGAACCGACCGTACGATCAGTTGACCGCGCCGGTGGCCACCCGGCTGGGCCGGCGCCACCAGGCCGAGCCGGTGATACGGGCCAGGGATCCGCGCGGCAAGGAAATCTTCTGGATCGGCCCGCCGGGCGCGACCAAGGACGCGGGGGAAGGCACGGATTTCCATGCCTGCGCCCAAGGCCGGACCTCGATCACGCCGCTGCAGATCGACCTGACCCACAAAACTCAACTCGATGCACTGGCAAAGGCCCTGGCATGACCGACAAGAACCGTAGCTTTCCCCTCCCGCTATCCTCGGTAGTCGACAAGGGGGCCAAGAAGGCGACGGTGTTCGCGCCGGTGGCCACGCCGCAGACCGCCACCCAGAACGCGGCCCGCCATGTACCGCCCCAGCACGGTTATTCCACTGCGCGGCCGGTGGCGGCGCCGTCCAAGTCGCACAGCTACGCCATGGAGCGGGCGCAGCCGGTGCCGGCCCCGGCGCCGCGCGGCAATCCGCTGGTGTCGGACGCGGTGCGCCGCGCCATGGTGCAGCGTATCGCCAAACAGGGCGTCAAGGACCTGGCGGTGCTGGGCGCGATGGAGAGCGTGCCACGCCATATGTTCATGGACGAGGCGCTGGCCTCGCAGGCCTATATCGACGCCTCGCTGCCGATCGGTCACCACCAGACCATCTCCCAGCCCTACATCGTCGCGCGCATGATCGAGGTGATGCGCAACGGCGGCCCGCTGCAGCGGGTGCTGGAGATCGGCACCGGCTGCGGCTACCAGGCGGCGGTGCTGTCCTGCGTGGCGCAGGAGGTGTATTCGATCGAGCGCATCAAGCCGCTGCACGAGCTGGCCAAGGCCAATCTGCGCCCGCTGCGCGTGCCGAACCTGCGTTTGCATTACGGAGATGGTATGCTTGGCCTGCCGCAAGCGGCCCCGTTTGACGGTATCATCCTGGCCGCGGCCGGCCTGGAGGTGCCACAAGCACTGCTGGAACAGCTGACCATAGGCGGCCGTCTGGTGGCGCCGGTGGGCGCCCGCGCGCAGCACCTGGAATTAATTACACGCACCGGCAAGGCGGAGTGGGCCAGCGTTACGCTGGAAGATTGCCACTTCGTCCCGCTGCGTCCGGGCACGATATGACGTGTCCGTACCCTTAGACTAAGATGAGAATGACAAACAAAAGTAACTTGCTCGCATTGAGCTTTGCGCTCGCTTTATTGAGCGCTTGCAGCACCACCCCGAACCAGGCGCCGGTTGTCGACCGCAGCCCTCCGCCGCCAGTCAAGCCCGCCACCCCCAGCGAAACGGCGCAGATCGCCCGCGACGAGCGCGGCCTGTACACGGTCAAGAAGGGCGACACGCTGATCCGCATCGCGCTGGAATACGGCCAGAACTACCGCGACCTGGTGACCTGGAACAACCTGTCCAATCCGAACGACATCAAGGTCGACCAGGTGCTGCGCGTGTTGCCGCCGGACAGCGCGTCCAACGGCGTGCAGACCGGCGCCATCGTCATGCCGCCGGCGGAAAAAACGCCGCCACCGCCGCCGGTGGTCAAGAAGACCGAGCCGAAGGGCGAGAAAAAACCGTACTCGGAGAGCGCGCTGGCCGAGTTGCAACGCGCCGACGGCAATGGCAACGGCAAGGCTGAAGCCAGCGTCAAGCCTGCCCCGGCGCCGTCGCCCGCCGTGACCACCGCGCCGCCTGCCGCGGCCGCGGTCGCCGCCAGCGCCGAGGATGAAAAACTGAGCTGGATGTGGCCGTCCGAAGGCCGCGTCGTCGCCACTTTCGACGAAGGCAAGAACAAGGGTGTGGACATCGCCGGCAAGGCGGGCCAGCAAGTCGTGGCTGCCGGCGCCGGAAAAGTGATGTACGCCGGCAGCGGCATCCGTGGTTATGGTAATCTCGTTATTGTGAAGCACAGTAATAGCTTGTTGTCGGCCTATGCCCACAATCGCACCATTGTGGTCAAGGAAGGCCAGAGCGTGAACAAGGGACAAATGATTGCCGAGATGGGCGATTCCGATGCCGATTCCGTCAAGCTGCACTTTGAAATCAGGCAGCAGGGCAAGCCGGTCGATCCGTCCAGATTCCTGCCTAACCGGTAGCTGAGCCATGACACAGACGCCGCACGATTCGATGGATGACGACTCGGCCCCGGACGAATTCCCGGACGAGAGCAATGATGATGTCGCCATCGAATCAGCGGATGGCGAGGCGGGGGCCGTCGAGCCGGGCGCGGTGCTCGAAAGCGTCGATGAACTGAAAAAAGTGCTGGCGGCCGAGCTGTCGACCGACACCACCCAGCACTACCTGAACCAGATCGGCACCCGTCCGCTGCTGACGGCGCCGCAGGAAGTGCACTACGCCACGCTGGCCAAGGCCGGCGACTTCTCCGCCCGCCAGACCATGATCGAGCACAACCTGCGGCTTGTGGTCTCCATCGCCAAGCACTACATCAACCGCGGCGTGGTCCTGCTCGACATGATCGAGGAGGGCAACATCGGCCTGATGCGTGCCATCGACAAGTTCGAGCCGGAGCGCGGCTTCCGCTTCTCCACCTACGCCACCTGGTGGATACGCCAGAGCATCGAGCGCGCCATCATGAACCAGGCGCGCACGGTGCGCCTGCCGGTGCACATGGTGCGCGAGCTGAACCAGATCCTGCGCGGCAAATACCACCTCGAAGCCCAGCACCACAACGGCAAGGACGCCACCGCCGAGGACATCGCCGAGCTGGTCGGCCGCCCGGTGGAGGAGGTGCAGGACATCCTGGCCTTGTCCGAGCACGCCACCTCGCTCGATGCGCCGCTGGACAACGATCCGCAATCGTCGCTGATGGACATGCTGCCAGGCGACGCCGAGGACAGCCCGGACGCGCGCGCCGAGCACCACGAAATGACGCTGCTGGTGCGCGACTGGCTGACCAAGCTGCCGGACAAGCAGCGCATCGTCATCATGCGCCGCTTCGGCCTCGACAACGACGATCCGGCCACGCTGGAAACGCTGGCCGAGGAAATGGGCGTCACCCGCGAACGCGTGCGCCAGATCCAGCAGGAAGCGCTGGTCAAGCTGAAACGGGCCATGGCTGCGCGCGGCGTGGTGCGCGATTCCCTGCTGTAGTCTCTTCCCATTCTGCTATCATGTCGGCCCCGGCATATGCGTGCCGGCGCTAGCCATTCCCTTTTTGAATTGAACGTTATGCAAGAAAATACTATCTTCATCAAGTCGCTCGACATGGACGCCCGCGGCGTCGGCCATCTGGAAAATGAAGACGGCTCCCAAGGCAAAGTAGTGTTCGTCGAAGGCGCCTTGCCGGGAGAGACGGTCCGCTTCACCACGTTCAAGAAGAAGAAAAACTGGGAAATGGCGCGCATGGACGAGCTGCTGCGCGAATCGCCGATGCGCGTCACGCCCAAGTGCCCGCACTTCGACATGTGCGGCGGCTGCTCCATGCAGCACCTGGAGCCGACCGCGCAGGTGGCGATCAAGCAGCGCGTGCTGGAAGACAACCTGCAACACATCGGCAAGGTGCGCCCGCTGACGGTGATGCGCCCGATGTACGGCCCGACCTGGGGCTACCGCTATCGCGCGCGCCTGTCGGTGCGCCACGTGGCCAAGAAAAACACCGTGCTGGTCGGCTTCAAAGAAAAGCGCTCGATCTTCGTGGCCGACATCCAGAGCTGCCAGATCCTGCCCAAGCACGTGTCGGACCTGCTGCTGCCGCTGCGTGCGCTGATCGGTTCGCTGACCCTGTTCGACCAGGTCCCGCAGATCGAAGTGGCGATCGGCGAAGGCGTGACCGCGCTGGTGCTGCGCATCATGTCGCCGCTGGGCGCCGGCGACGACGTCAAATTGAAGGCCTTCGCCGACCAGCATCAGGTGCAGTTCTGGCTGCAGACCAAGGGGCCGGAAACGGCAGCGCCATACTACCCGCTGGGCCCCGAGCTGTACTACCTGCTGCCAGAGTTCGGCATCAAGATGCCGTTCAAGCCAGTCGACTTCACGCAGGTGAATCACTACATCAACCGCGTGCTGGTGGTGAAGGCGCTGCGCCTGCTGGAAGTGCAGCCGGAAGACCGCGTGGCCGACCTGTTCTGCGGCCTGGGCAACTTCACGCTGCCGCTGGCGACGCAGGCGCGCGAAGTGGTCGGCATCGAAGGCGCGACCTCGCTGACCGAGCGCGCGCTGGACAACGCCAAGGCCAACGGCCTGTCGGACAAGACCACGTTCTACACCCGCAACCTGTTCGAGGTGACGGCCGACGACCTGATCGCGCTGGGCAAGTTCGACCGCATGCTGATCGACCCGCCGCGCGACGGCGCCATGGCGCTGAGCGAAGCGCTGGTGGCGTTGAGCCAGACCCGCGCCGACCTGCTGCCCAAGCGCATCGTCTACGTCTCGTGCAGCCCGTCCACGCTGGCGCGCGACGCCGGCATCCTGGTCAACGCCGGCTACGTGCTCGACAAGGCCGGCGTGGTCAACATGTTCCCGCACACCTCGCACGTCGAATCGATGGGCGTGTTCAACCTCGCCTAAACACTGGGGTCAAGTCTGACATTCGGACACGAGCTCAATAGTAGGCCGCGCCTACTATTGAGCTCGTGTCCGAATGTCAGACTTGACCCCACCATAAAAATAAAAAAAGCCGGCGCTGGGCCGGCTTTCTATGGGGTGGCTGCTACTTAGTCGCGGCTGCCGCCGAAGATGCCCAGCAGGCGCAACAGGTTGACGAAGATGTTGTACACGTCCAGGTAGATGTTCAGCGTGGCGCGGATGTAGTTGGTCTCGCCGCCGTTGATGATCTGCTGCACGTCGTACAGGATGTAGGCCGAGAAGATCGCCACGGCGATCACCGAAATCACCAGCGACATGGCCGGGATGTGCAGGAAGATGTTGGCCAGCGAGGCCAGCAGCAGGACGATGACGCCGGCGAACAGCCACGTGCCCATGCCCGAGAAGTCGCGCTTGGAGACGGTGGCCACGGTGGCCAGCACCGCGAACACGGTGGCCGTGCCGCCGAACGCCGTCATGATCAGGAAGGCGCCATTGGTGTAGGCGCGCAGCGTGAACGACAGGATGGGCGTCAGCATCAACCCCATGAAGAACGTGAAGCCCAGCAGCAGGGCCACGCCCACGCCGGAATCCTTGTTCTTTTCGATGCCCCAGATGAAACCGAAGGCGACGGCCAGGAACAGCAGGCTCATCAGCCCGCCGCTCAGTGGCAGCTGCAGGCCTACGCCCAGCACCGCGCCAAAGATGGTCGGCACCATGGACAGCGCGAGCAGCCAGTAGGTGTTGCGCAGCACAGCGTGCTGGACCGAACGGCTTCCCGCCAGGTCGTAGGTGTTTTGCATGTTGTTCATAAAGAACCTCCTTCAGAGTGATTCGAATACCGCTTGCCAAAAGCATAGCACGCCGGGGTAAAAATGCGCAAAATTGCCCCCAATACCCGCTTAAAGATGGCTTAATCTGGCCATCCTCCCAATATTTACCCGCCTGGGCGGCAAATATGGCCGGTCTTGCAAGCTTATCTATGCCTGATTCTCGGTATATGGGGTGTTCTATGGTAAAATCAAAGGTTGATTGAGTTATCAATTTTGTTTTAAACCTTTCTTTTTATTGGAGTTTTTTAAATGGCAATCGAACGCACCCTGTCGATCATCAAACCAGACGCAGTCGCTAAAAACGTAATCGGCCAAATCTACAGCCGTTTCGAAGGCGCTGGCCTGAAGATCGTTGCCGCTCAGATGAAGCAGCTGTCGCGTGAAGAGGCCGAAGGCTTCTACGCCGCCCACAAAGAGCGCGGTTTCTTCAAGGACCTGGTTGACTTCATGGTCTCCGGCCCAGTCATGATCCAGGCCCTGGAAGGCGAGAACGCAGTTCTGAAGAACCGCGAACTGATGGGCGCCACCGATCCTAAGAAGGCTGAAAAAGGCACCATCCGCGCCGACTTCGCCGACTCGATCGATGCCAACGCTGTTCACGGTTCCGACGCTGTCGAAGCTGCGGCAGTTGAAATCGCTTACTTCTTCGGTAAGTAATTTTTAGTAGATCCGTTTCCGCGCCGCGGTGCGGAAACGGAATAAATGATTAGTACTGTTTTGAACCTGAATATGAACGCACCTCTGACCAACTTGCTGGACTTCGATCCCGCGCAGCTCATCGCCTATTGCGCCGAGTTGGGAGAGAAGCCGTTCCGCGCCAAGCAACTGCAGCGCTGGATCCACCAATTCGGCGCGTCGGATTTCGACAGCATGACCGATCTGGCCAAGTCGCTGCGCGACAAACTGAAAACCCGCGCCCACGTCACGGCGCCGGCCATCATCAGCGACCACACGTCCACCGACGGCACCCGCAAATGGCTGGTCGACGTCGGCAACGGCAACGCGGTCGAAACCGTGTACATCCCGGAAGAGAACCGCGGCACGCTGTGCATCTCCACCCAGGCCGGCTGCGCCGTCAACTGCCGCTTCTGCTCGACCGGCAAGCAGGGCTTCTCGCGCAACCTCACCGTGGGCGAGATCATCGGCCAGCTGTGGATGGCGGAGTTCGAACTGCGCCGCACCAAGGGCATCGAGCCCGGCCCGAAGGGCGAGCGCCAGATCACCAACGTGGTCATGATGGGCATGGGCGAGCCGCTGCTGAACTTCGAGCCGACCGCCACCGCGCTCAAGCTGATGTTGGACGATAATGCCTACGGCCTGTCGCGCCGCCGCGTCACGCTGTCCACCTCCGGCGTGGTGCCGATGATGGACAAGCTGTCGCAGGAAGTGCCGGTGGCATTGGCCGTCTCGCTGCACGCGTCGAACGACCCGCTGCGCGACAGCCTGATCCCGCTGAACAAAAAATACCCGCTCAAGGAGCTGATGGCCGCCTGCAAGCGCTACCTGGAATTCGCGCCGCGCGACTTCATCACCTTCGAGTACTGCATGCTCGACGGCGTCAACGACTCCGACGAGAACGCCCGCGAACTGCTGGCCCTGGTGCAGGACCGCGAGTTCGGCGTCAACTGCAAGTTCAACCTGATTCCATTTAATCCGTTCCCGGAATCGGGCCTGCTGCGCTCCAAGAACCCGCGCATCAAGGCCTTCGCCCAGATCCTGGTCGACGGCGGCATCGTCACCACCATCCGCAAGACGCGCGGCGACGACATCGACGCCGCCTGCGGCCAGCTGGCCGGCGAAGTCCAGGACCGCACCAAGGTGGCCCAGCGCATGGAGAAGATGGCCGAGTACCAGCAAAAATTCGGCGCCAACTTCGGCAAGATCGTGGAGATCCGTTCCTGATGACCTTCCTGGCGCAGCGGAGCCGGCTCAGTCTCGCCGCCTTGTGCGCGGCCGGGGCGCTGGCCGGCTGCGCGTCGCCGGGACCTGAACGCGGCAAGAGCGGCCAGGCCGAGCTGACCACGGTGTCGGACCAGACCGCGGCCCAGCGCAAGGTGGAGATCCGCATGCAGCTGGCGGTCGGCTACTACGAGCAGGGCCAGTACCCGTTCGCGCTGGACGAAGTCAAGCTGGCGCTGGCCGCCGACCCGAATTACGCCGACGGCTACGGCATGCGCGGCCTGATTTACCAGGCGATGGGCGAGACCGGGCTGGCGGAGGACAACTTCGTGCGGGCCCGCAAACTGGCGCCGGCCAATCCGGATTTGGCCAACAATTACGGATCCTTCCTGTGCCAGTCCGGCCGGGTGGCCGAGGCGCTGCCGCTGTTCGACGCCGCCCTGGCCAACCACGCCTACCGTTCGCCGGCCAACGCCGCGAACAACGCCGGTTCCTGCGCATTGAAGATCAAGGATTACGCCAGCGCGGAGCGTTATCTGCTGCAAGCCTTGCAGTTGACGCCCGACCTGCCGGCCACCAACGCCAATCTGGCGCGGGTTTATTTTGAAAAGCGCGATTATATCCGCGCCAATTTCTTCATTACTCGTTTGAACAAGGTGGCAAAGATGGAGAGCCTGACGGCCGATGTGCTGTGGCTCGGGATTAAGGTGCAGCATAAGCTGGGCGACACCGGTGCGGAAGCTGGCTGGGCGACGCAATTGCGCCGCCACCACCCCGGTTCGGCCGAGTATGCTGCTTATCAACGTGGGGCGTTTGATGAGTGAAACAGGGATACCAATGAATTCAGAGTGGGCAGAACCGCCAAAGGACCAGGGCAGCAGCCTGGCCACGCCCGGAGCACAACTGGCGGCCCAGCGCGAAGCGATGGGACTGACGGTCGAACAGATAGCCGACCAGCTGAAACTGGCGCCGCGCCAGGTCAAGGCGCTCGAAGCGGGCGACTACGCCGCGCTGCCCAACATGGCCGTGGTGCGCGGTTTCGTGCGCGCCTACGCCAAGGTCGTGAAGATCGACGCCACGCCGCTGGTGGCGATGATCGAAGTGATCTCGCCGACCAGCCATGAGGCGGCGCCGCCGCGCAAGGAAATCGCGGCCACCTTCACCGAGTCGCGCTTCCCGTCGATGACCGGCCGTTCGTCAACTCCCACGGCGTGGCTGGTGGGTGCCGCGGCCGTGGTGGTGGTTGCCGCCGCCGGCGCGTACGCCTACCAGGCCGGCCTGATTCCGGCCACGCTGTTCCAGCGCGCGGAGAAGGAAGCGCCGGCCAGCGCGGCCGCCGAGGCCTCCAAGCCGGCCGACGTTGCCGTCGCGCCGATCGAGACCACGCTGGTCAAGCCGGGCCAGGAGACGGCGCCGTTGCAGTCGCCAAGCGTGCCGCTGATTTCCGTGCCGCCGCAAGGCGGGACGAGCAACGACGCCGCGCCGGCCGCCGCGCAAACGACGCCGCCGGCCGCCGCGCCAGCGCCGGCTCCTGCGACGCCCGCTCCGGCCGCGCCGGTGGCCCAGGTATCGCCGCCAGCCGCCGCGCCGGTCGCCGCCAGCGGCAGCCAGCTGGTGCTGAAGGTGACGCAGGATTCGTGGGTGGAGATCCGCCGCCCTGGCACGACGCCGCTGATTTCGCGCCTGGTCAAAGCCGGCAGCACCGAGACCTTCGACATCAAGGATCCGGCGCTGCTCATCGTCGGCAAACCGGGCGGCGTGGAAGCGACGCTGGGCGGTGCGCCGCTGGCGCTGCCGCCGGTCGCCGGCGGCACGATCTCGCGCGTGAACATCAAATAAACGAGTACGAATAGAACGATCATGTCTTCAACGCAAACAGCTATTCCTTCGGGACCGTCGAATCGCCGCGCCAGCCGCAGCGTGCTGGTCTCGCACGGCCAGCGCAAGATCTGGGTGGGCGGCGACGCCCCCGTGGTGGTGCAGTCGATGACCAATACCGACACCGCCAACGTGATCGAGACCGCCATCCAGATCAAGGAACTGGCGCGCGCCGGTTCGGAGCTGGTGCGCCTGACGGTGGACCGTCCCGAGGCGGCGGCGGCGGTGCCCTACATCCGCGAGCAGCTGGACAAGATGGAGATCGACGTGCCGCTGGTCGGCGACTTCCACTACAACGGCCACACGCTGCTCAACGAGTATCCCGACTGCGCCAGGGCGCTGTCGAAGTACCGCATCAATCCGGGCAACGTCGGCAAGGGCGCCAAGCGCGATACGCAATTCGCGCAGATGATCGAAGTGGCCGCGCGCTACGACAAGCCGGTACGCATCGGCGTCAACTGGGGCAGCCTGGATCAGGCGCTGCTGGCCCGCATCATGGACGAAAACGCCGGCCGCGCCGAGCCGTGGTCCGCGCAGGCGGTGATGTACGAGGCGCTGATCACCTCCGCCATCGAGAACGCCGTGCGCGCCGAGGAACTGGGCCTGGGCCGCGACAAGATCATCCTGTCGTGCAAAGTCTCGGGCGTGCAGGATTTGATCGCCGTGTACCGCGAACTGGCCAAGCGCTGCGACTATCCGCTGCACCTCGGCCTGACCGAGGCGGGCATGGGCAGCAAGGGCATCGTCGCCTCGACCGCCGCGCTGTCGGTGCTGCTGCAGGAGGGCATCGGCGACACCATCCGCATCTCGCTGACGCCGGAACCGGGCGGCGACCGCACCAAGGAAGTGGTGGTCGGCCAGGAGATCCTGCAGACCATGGGCCTGCGCAAATTCACGCCGATGGTGATCGCGTGCCCGGGTTGCGGCCGCACCACCTCGACCACCTTCCAGGAACTGGCCGACAACATCCAGACCTATCTGCGCGACCAGATGCCGGAATGGAAAAAGACCTATCCGGGCGTGGAGGCGATGAACGTGGCCGTGATGGGCTGCATCGTCAACGGTCCTGGCGAATCGAAGCACGCCAACATCGGCATCAGCCTGCCGGGCACCGGCGAATCGCCGGCCGCGCCGGTGTTCGTCGACGGCGCCAAGTTCGCCACGCTGCGCGGTGAGCGCATCGTCGAAGAGTTCCAGGAAATCGTACTGAATTACGTGAAAAAGAACTACAGCAAAGAATATGTCCAAAACTGAAAAAATCACCGCCGTCAAAGGCATGAACGACATCCTGCCGACCGATTCGCATCTGTGGCAGCTGTTCGAGAACACCGCGCAATCGGTGGTGCAGAGCTATGGCTTCCAGCAGGTCCGCACGCCCATCGTGGAAAACACCGCGCTGTTCTCGCGCGCCATCGGCGCCGTGACCGACATCGTGGAAAAGGAAATGTACTCGTTCGAGGACTCGATGAACGGCGACAAGCTGACCCTGCGCCCTGAAGGCACGGCCGGCGTGGTGCGCGCGGTGATCGAGCATAACCTGGTCTACGAAGGTCCGAAGCGCCTGTGGTACACCGGCCCGATGTTCCGCCACGAGCGTCCGCAGCGCGGGCGCTATCGCCAGTTCTACCAGTTCGGCTGCGAAGCGGTCGGCTTCAACGGCCCGGACGTCGACGCCGAAATGATCATGATGTGCCGCCGCTTGTGGGATGACCTGGGCCTGGAAAACATCCGCCTCGAACTGAACTCGATCGGCGACGCCGAAGAGCGCGCGCGCCACCGCGTCGACCTGATCGCCTACCTGGAAAAGCACGAGGACATCCTCGACGCCGAAGCCAAGCGCCGCCTGCACAGCAACCCGCTGCGCATCCTGGACACCAAGAACCCGGCGATGCAGGAGATGGTCAACGCCGCACCTAAGCTGCTGGAGTACCTGGGCGAGGAATCGCTGGCCCACTTCAACGGCGTCCGCAAGATCCTCGACCACAACAACATCCCGTACGTGATCAACCCGCGCCTGGTGCGCGGCCTCGATTACTACAACCGCACCGTGTTCGAATGGGTGACGGACGCACTGGGCTCGCAGGGCACCGTGTGCGCCGGCGGCCGTTACGATCCGCTGATCGCCTCCTTCGGCGGCAAGCCGACGCCCGCCGTCGGTTTCGCGATGGGCATCGAGCGCCTGCTGGAGCTGATGAAGGAAGCCGGCGAGCCGGACGCGCCCGACCAGTGCGACGTCTACCTGGTGCACCAGGGCGAGGCCGCGCAGCTGCAGGCCTTTGTGCTGGGCGAGCGCCTGCGCGACGCCGGCCTGGACGTGGTCATGCACGCCTCGACCGCGAACGGCCCTGGCAGTTTCAAGACGCAGATGAAAAAAGCCGACGGCAGCGGCGCGACCTTCGCCGTCATCATCGGCGAGGACGAAGTGGCCAACCACACCGCCAGCGTCAAGGCGATGCGCGGGGAAGAGGGCGCCCAGCAGCAGTCGACGGTGCCGTTCGACGACGTCGTCGATTTCGTGGTCGACCAGATCACCGACAGCGGCGACCATCACCATCACGTGCACGACGAGCATTGCAATCACTAAGCCGTTTTTTTATAACCTATAACGAGTAGACGAACTGACATGGCATACGATCTCGAAGAACAAGAACAAATCGCGACCCTCAAGGCGTGGTGGGACAAATACGGCAACCTGACCTCGTGGGTGCTGATTGCCGGCCTGGCCGCGTATTCGGGTTTCGTCGGCTGGAATAAATACCAGGCCAACCAGGCCGCGCAAGCGTCGGCGCTGTACGACGAGCTGCAATCGGCGGTGGAAGCGAAGGACAACGCCAAGGTGCTGCGCGCCGCCGGCGATATGGAGAGCAAATTCGGCGGCACCGCCTACGCCTCGATGAGCGCACTGACGGCGGCCAAGAGCAGCTTCGAAGCGAACGACGTGAAATCGGCCAAGGCCCAGCTGCAATGGGCGGTGGAACACGGCGGCGACGAGTTCAAGGCCGTGGCCAAGGTGCGCCTGGCCGGCCTGCTGCTGGACGAGAAAGCCTATGACGAAGCGCTGAAGGTGCTGGCCGGCGAAGTCGCGCCGCAGTTCGCCGGTTCGGTGGCCGACCGCAAGGGCGACGTGCTGGCCGCGCAGAACAAGCTGACCGAAGCCCGCGCCGCCTACCAGGCCGCGCTGGAAGCGACCGACAAGAAGAACCCTGGCCGCCAGCTGATCCAGCTGAAACTGGAAGCCATCGGCGGCTCCGTGCCGGCCGCCAAGGACGCAGCGTAATTCATCGGCGCCGGCCGCTGCCGGCGCCTCCAGATCAAGGTTAAAAAATGCGTATTACCGAAAAAGTTATTGCTGCAAGCGTGTTTGCGATGTTGGCCGGTTGTTCCTTGTTCTCGTCCAAAGATACCAAGAACCAGCCGGCGCCGCTGGTGGAACTGAAGGGCGGCACCACGCCCAAGACGGTCTGGAAATACTCGATCGGCAAGGCCGGCACCGCCGTCTTCACGCCTGCGCTGGTGGGCGACAGCCTGTACGTGGCCGACGCCGACGGCGCGCTGGCGCGCCTGAACGTGGCCACCGGCAAGGAGCAATGGCGCGTCAAGACCGGCTCCGACCTCACGGCCGGTGTCGGCAGCGACGGCGAAGTGATCGTGGTCGGTGGCGTCAAGGGCACCATCCTGGCGTTCGACGCCAACGGCAAGCCGCTGTGGAAGGCCCAGGCGACCAGCGAAGTGCTGTCGTCGCCGGTGGTGGGCGGCGGCGTGGTGGTGGTGCGCAGCGTCGACAACCAGATCACCGCGTACGAAGCCAAGACCGGCGTCAAACGCTGGACCGTGCCGCGCGTGACGCCGGCCCTGACCCTGCGCAACGCGCCGGGCATGGTCGTCAACGGCCCCAATGTGTACGTGGCCCAGCCGGGCGGCAAGCTGCTGTCGCTGACCCTGGCCACCGGCCTGCAGCGCTTTGAAGTGGTGGTCGGCGAACCGCGCGGCGCCACCGAGCTGGAACGCGTCACCGACATCGCCGGCACGCCGGTGATCATGGAAAAAGATGTCTGCGCCGTGTCCTACCAGGGCCGCGTGGCCTGCTTCGACGCCCTGACCGGCGCGCCGCACTGGAGCAAGCCCGCTTCGTCCGACGTCGGCGTGGCGGTGGACCAGCGTTTTGTATTCGTCTCCGACGACAAAGGCGAAGTTGCAGCCTACAGCCGTGAAAACGGCAGCAACGCCTGGAAGAACGACAAGCTGGCCTACCGCCGCCTGTCGACGCCAGTCTCCTACGGCCGCGCAGTGGCCGTCGGCGACTACCAGGGTTACGTCCATCTGCTCTCGCGGGAAGATGGCGCACTTATAGGTCGCGCCGCGACCGATGGCAGCCCGATTCAATCGGATCCTGTCATCGCCGGCACGAATTTGATTTTCCAAACCCAATCAGGGACAGTGACCGCTCTCGCGGTCGAGTAAAAAATGAAGCCGGTAATCGCACTAGTGGGTCGACCCAATGTAGGGAAATCGACCTTGTTCAATCGTCTGACCCGCTCGCGCGACGCGCTGGTGGCGGACTTGCCTGGGTTGACGCGAGATCGTCACTATGGCGAGGGCCGTGTCGGCGAACGTCCCTTCCTCGTCATCGACACGGGCGGCTTCGAGCCGGTCGCCAAGGAAGGCATCATGCATCAGATGGCGCTGCAGACCAAGCAGGCCGTGGCCGAAGCCGACATCGTCGTCTTCCTGGTCGACGGCCGCCAGGGCCTGACGCCGCATGACAAAACCATTACCGACTTCCTGCGTAAAAGCGGCCGTCCGGTCATGCTGGTCGTGAACAAGTCGGAAGGCATGCGCTACACCGCCGTCGTCGCCGACTTCTACGAGCTGGGACTGGGCGAGCCGTACTCGATCTCCTCGGCCCACGGCGACGGCGTCGCCGACCTGGTGGAGGAGGCGCTGGACCTGGCCTTCGCCCAGCGGCCGGAAGATCCGGAAGAACTGGAAAAGACCGACCACGGCATCAAGATCGCGCTGGTCGGCCGTCCGAACGTCGGCAAGTCCACCCTGATCAACACCCTGGTGGGCGAAGAGCGCGTGATCGCCTTCGACATGCCGGGCACCACCCGCGACTCGATCGAGATTCCGTTCGAGCGCGAAGGCAAGCAGTACACGCTGATCGACACCGCCGGCATCCGCCGTCGCGGCAAGGTGTTCGAGGCGATCGAGAAATTCTCGGTCGTCAAGACGCTGCAATCGATCTCGGAAGCGAACGTGGTCGTGCTGATGCTCGACGCGCAGCAGGACATCTCCGAGCAGGACGCCCACATCGCCGGCTTCGTGCTGGAGACCGGCCGCGCGCTGGTCATCGCCGTCAACAAGTGGGACGGCCTGCGCAGCGACGAGCGCGACGAGATCAAGATCGACATCGACCGCAAGCTGGACTTCCTGTCCTTCGCCAAGATGCACTTCATCTCGGCGCTGAAGTCGCAGGGCATCGGCCCGCTGATGAAGTCGGTGGACGCGGCCTACGCCGCCGCCATGTGCAACCTGTCGACGCCGAAGCTGACCCGCGCCCTGATCGAGGCCGTGGAGAAGCAGGAGCCGCGCCGCAAGGGTTCGATCCGTCCGAAGCTGCGCTACGCGCACCAGGGCGGCATGAATCCGCCGGTGATCGTCATCCACGGCAACGCCCTGGACGCGGTCGGCGAGCCGTACAAGCGCTATCTGGAAAAGCATTTCCGCGACACCTTCCAGCTGGTGGGCACGCCGCTGCGCATCGAACTGCGCACCGGTAAAAATCCATTCGCAAAAACACAGTCGAAATAAGCGGTTTTTTTTGCAGGTGCGCCCTGCAAAAAAGGCAAAAACAGGTTACAGTGGCTTAGAAGCACCATTCCCGGCTTGGCGAACGGTGTTTCAGCGAAAATTGTTTGACTTTCGCTGGGCCACGTACTTGAAATTAAGCGTTTCGCCTCCAATTCCAACACAACAACATAAAATGGAGCTGTTATGAGCAACAAAGGGCAACTGTTACAAGACCCATTCCTCAATGCCTTGCGCAAAGAGCATGTTCCTGTCTCGATCTACCTGGTCAACGGCATCAAGCTGCAGGGCCATATCGAATCGTTCGACCAGTACGTCGTACTGCTGCGTAACACCGTGACCCAGATGGTCTATAAGCACGCCATCTCCACCGTGGTACCGGCACGCGCCGTCAACCTCAACATTGAATCCGACGCGGAATAAGCGCTTGCAACACCGCTTCTTTTCAACTCACCCAGCCTTGACCGTCGTATGCGCGCAGCCCTAGTCGGTATCGATTTCGGTCAAGGCGACTTCGCCGCCAGCGTCGAGGAACTGAACCTGCTGGCCCGCTCGGCAGGTGCGGAACCGGTGACGACGATCACGGCCAAGCGTTCCTCACCGGACGCCGCCTATTTCGTCGGCAGCGGCAAGGCCGACGAGATCGGCCTTGCCGTGCAGGATCACGGCATCGAAATCGTCATCTTCAATCACGCCTTGTCGCCTGCCCAGCAGCGCAACCTGGAAAAGCGCCTGAACATCCGGGTGCTCGACCGTACCAGCCTGATACTCGACATCTTCGCCCAGCGCGCCGCCTCCCACGAGGGCAAGCTGCAGGTGGAGTTGGCTCAGCTGCAGCATCTGGCCACGCGCCTGATCCGCGGCTGGACCCACCTCGAGCGTCAAAAGGGCGGTATCGGTTTGCGCGGCCCCGGCGAAACCCAGCTCGAGACCGACCGCCGGCTGATCGGCGAGCGGGTCAAGGCCCTGCGCGCGCGCCTGGACAAGCTGCGCAAGCAGCATGAAACCCAGCGCCGTTCGCGCGGCCGCAGCCAGACGTTCTCGGTGTCGCTGGTCGGCTATACCAATGCCGGCAAGTCGACGTTGTTCAACGCCGTCACCAAGGCCGGGGTTTATGTCGCCGATCAATTGTTCGCCACGCTGGACACCACCTCGCGCCGCGTCTACATGGGCCAGGAAGTGGGCAACGTGGTGATCTCGGACACGGTCGGTTTCGTGCGCGAGCTGCCGCACCAACTGGTGGCGGCGTTCCGCGCCACGCTGGAGGAGACCATCCACGCCGACCTGCTGCTGCACGTCGTCGACGCCTCGTCGCCGGTGCGCATGGAGCAGATCGAGCAGGTCAACCTGGTGCTCAAGGAAATCGGCGCCGATCACATCCCGCAGATCCTGGTGTGGAACAAGATCGACGCCGCAGGGCTGGAGCCCTCGGTCGAGCGGGATGAATATGATAAGATTTCCCGCGTTTTCCTCAGCGCGCGCACCGGTCAAGGACTGGACCTTCTGCGCGGCGCCATCGTCGAATGGGCCAAGAGCGCGCCGGGTGCCCGGCTCAACCAGGCCTATGACACCGGCGGGGAAACCGACGAAGAAGCAGGCGAAGAAGCAGCGGAGCCGGATAGCAGTCCCACCCTTACTCATGTCGGATCACACTAATGCGTGTCTCGTCACTTATGAAACGTCTCGGCTTGAAGCTGTCGCTGAACGATCCCCGCTGGGGCTCGGACAAGCAGGACCGCAAGCCGCAAGCCAATGAAGGCAAGAAGCCCGGCGAAGGGCCGCCCGACATGGAGCAGCTGTGGCGCGATTTCAACCAGCGCCTGAACAGCTTCTTCGGCCAGAAGAACCGTCCCGACGGTAATGGCGGCGGCAGCGGCGGCAATGGTGGCGGTCGTCCCGACCTGGCCGGCATGCGCGCCACCGCCGGCGCGATCGGCGCGGTGATCGCGCTGATCTGGCTCGCCAGCGGCTCGTTCATCGTGCAGGAAGGCCAGACCGGCGTGGTCTACACCTTCGGCAAGGTCAGCCACATCACCGGTTCCGGTTTTAACTGGCGCTGGCCGTATCCGTTCCAGAGCGACGAAACCGTCAAGGTCTCGCAGATGCGTATGGTGGAAATCGGCTACCGCAAGGACCTCAAGAACAAGCAGGCGCGCGAATCGCTGATGCTCACCGATGACGAGAACATCATCGACATCCAGTTCGCCGTGCAGTTCAAGCTCAAGGACCCTGTGGCCTGGCTGATGAACAATCGCGACGAAGAGGAAACCGTGCGCCAGGTGGCAGAGACCTCGATCCGCGAAATCGTCGGCAAGAACAAGATGGACTTCGTGCTGTACGAGGGCCGCGACAAGGTCGCCCTCGAAACCCAGCAGCTGATGCAGCACATCCTCGACCGCTACGCCTCCGGCGTGCTGATCTCGAACGTGACCCTGCAGGCGGTGCAGCCGCCGGAGCAGGTGCAGATCGCCTTCGACGACGCCGTCAGGGCGGGGCAGGACCGCGAGCGCCAGAAGAACGAAGGCCAGGCCTACGCCAACGACGTGATCCCGCGCGCGCGCGGCAGCGCCTCGCGCCTGCTGGAGGAGGCCGAAGGCTATCGCTCCATGATCACCGAGAACGCCACCGGCAACGCCTCGCGCTTCAAGCAGGTGTTGGCCGAGTACCAGAAGGCGCCGGGCGTCACGCGCGACCGCATGTACCTGGAAACCATGCAGCAGATCTTCTCCAGCGCCAGCAAGGTGATGGTCGACGCCAAGTCCGGCAGCAACCTGCTGTACCTGCCGCTGGATAAATTGATCGCCCAGGCCGCGGCCACCGACAGCGCCGCCGCCGCGGCCCGCGCCGCCGCGCAGGCCGCCGCCTCGCCGTCGTCCGCGCTGCCGGCCGAAGTGATGCCGCAGGTGGAAGTCAGTCGCCAGCGCGATTCGCGCGCCCGCGATGCCTTACGTGAACGGGAGGGTCGTTAATGAACCGCATAGCCAGTACCCTCATTGCGGCCTTCGTCGCGTTCCTGCTGCTGTCGTCCACCATGTTCGTGGTCGACCAGCGCCGGTACGCCATCGTGTTCGCGCTGGGCCAGATCAAGGAAGTGATACGCGAGCCGGGCCTGCACTTCAAGCTGCCGCCGCCGTTCCAGAACGTGGTCTACCTCGACAACCGCATCATGACCATCGAGACGCCGGACGCCGAGCGCTTCATCACGGCCGAGAAGATGAACATCCTGGTCGACAGCTTCGTCAAGTGGCGCATCGGCCGCGCCGAGAACCAGCCCAAGCTGTACTACGTGACCTTCGGCGGCGACGAGGGCCGCGCCCGCGACCGCATGTCGCAGATCGTCAAGGCGGCGCTGAACGAGGAAATCACCAAGCGCACCGTGGGCGAGGTGATCTCCGGCCAGCGCGGCAAGGTGATGGAATCGATCCGCTCCAAGGTGGTGGCGGAATCGGCCCAGATCGGCGTCGAGATCATCGACGTGCGCCTCAAGCGCGTGGAGTATGTCGAGCAGATCAACAACTCGGTGTACGAGCGCATGAAGGCCGAGCGCACCCGCGTGGCCAACGAGCTGCGGTCGACCGGCAACGCCGAATCCGAGAAGATCCGCGCCGACGCCGACCGCCAGCGCGCCGTGATCCTGGCCGAGGCCTACCGCGACGCCGAGCAGATCCGCGGCGAGGGCGACGCCAAGGCCTCGGCGATCTACGCCGAAGCGTTCGGCAAGAACCCGGAGTTCTACAAGTTCTACCGCAGCCTGCAGGCCTACCGCGAAACCTTCAAGAACCACGGCGACGTGATGGTGATGGATTCGAGCTCGGACTTCTTCAAGTACTTCAAGAGCTCCGGCGCCGCCGGTCCTGCCGCCGCCCCCGCCAAAAAATAAGTTGTATAGCCATTTCCGCCCGGGGCGGGAATGGCTGCTCCCGTATCTTTTTCCCCTCCCGCAACGCATTTTCGCGTAAAATATCAGGTTCGGCCTTCCGCTTCACGGGCCTCGGCGCGTGCGCCACATTGTTCATTTTTAAACTGCCTCCCCATGCCGAATTGGCTTTTGCCTGAGAATATCGCCGACGTTTTGCCGTCGGAAGCGCGCAAGATCGAAGAGTTGCGTCGTCTGATGCTGGATAATTTCCGTCTGTACGGATATGAACTGGTGATGCCGCCGCTGCTGGAGTACCTGGAGTCGCTGCTGACCGGCGCCGGCCAGGACACCGATCTGCGCACCTTCAAACTGGTGGACCAGCTGTCGGGCCGCATGCTCGGCCTGCGCGCCGACATGACAATCCAGGTGGCGCGCATCGACGCCCACCTGCTGAACCGCGCCTCGGTCACCCGCCTGTGCTACGCCGGCAGCGTGCTGCATACCCGTCCGTCGGGCCTGCACGCCACCCGCGAGCCGCTGCAGATCGGCGCCGAGATCTACGGCCACGCCGGCCTGGAGGCGGACGCCGAGATCCAGGAACTGGCGCTGGCCTCGCTGGCCCTGGCCGGCTTCACCGAAGTGCGGCTGGACCTGACGCACGTCGGCGTGCTGCGCGCCATCCTTGAATGCGACGACGCCGCCAGGAAGGATGAAGCCCAGCTCTACCTGCTGCTGCGCGCCAAGGACGTGCCCGGCCTGCAGGCGCTGACACAAGATTACTCGCCGGCCGTGCGCGACGCGCTGCTGGCGCTGCCGAACCTGTACGGCGACGTTGAAGTATTGAAGCGCGCACGCGAAGTGCTGCCGGACCTGCCGGGCATCGCCAAGGCGCTGGCCGAGCTGGCCGCGCTGGCGGCGTCCGCCATCGACCGCGCCGAAGTCGCGATCGACCTGGCCGACCTGCGCGGCTACCAGTACGAAAGCGGCGCGATGTTCGCGCTGTACGTGCCGGGCCTGCCGAACGCGGTGGCGCGCGGCGGCCGTTACGATCACGTAGGCGAGGCCTTCGGCCGGGCGCGTCCCGCCACCGGCTTCTCGCTCGACCTGCGCGAACTGGCGCGCCTGTTGCCGACCGCGGAGCGCAAGCATTCGATCCGCGCGCCGTGGGGCAATGCGCCGGAGTTGAAGGAAAAAATCGCCGAACTGCGCAAGTCCGGCGAAGTCGTGATCCAAAGTTTGCCGGGTCACAGCAACGAGCTGGACGAGTTCGAGTGCGACCGCGCTCTGGTACTCGACGATAATGGTAGCAACTGGATTCTTAAAAACTTAGGTTAGTGTGATGTCAAAGAAAAACGCAAAAAACGTCGTCGTCATCGGTACCCAATGGGGCGATGAAGGTAAAGGCAAGATCGTCGACTGGTTGACCGATCATGCACAAGGTGTGGTCCGCTTCCAGGGCGGCCACAACGCCGGCCACACGCTGGTCATCGGCGGCGTCAAGACCGCGCTGCAGCTGATCCCGTCGGGCATCATGCGCCCGGGCGTGGCCTGCTACATCGGCAACGGTGTGGTGGTGTCGGTGCCGGACGTGCTGCGCGAGATCGACAAGCTGGAAAAAGTCGGCGTCGAAGTCGCGTCGCGCCTGAAGGTGTCGGACGCCGCGCCGGTGATCCTGCCTTACCACTCGGCGCTGGACCTGGCCCGTGAAGCCAAGCGCGGCGAAGCCAAGATCGGCACCACCGGCAAGGGCATCGGCCCGGCCTACGAAGACAAGGTCGCGCGCCGCGCGATCCGCGTCGCCGACCTGCTGAACGAAAAGCGCTTCGCCGAAAAACTGGCCGAGAACCTGGACTACCACAACTTCGTGCTGGAGCACTACCTGAAGGCGCCCAAGGTCGACTATCAGAAGACGCTGGAAGACGCGCTGGCCTACGTGCCGCGCCTGCGTCCGATGGTCACCGACGTGTCGAGCGCGCTGTACGCCGCGCACAAGGCCGGCGCCAACTTGCTGTTCGAAGGCGCGCAAGGCTCGCTGCTGGACGTCGACCACGGCACCTATCCGTTCGTCACCTCGTCGAACTGCGTGGCCGGCAATGCCGCCGCCGGCGCCGGCGTCGGTCCGAACATGCTGCACTACATCATGGGCATCACCAAGGCCTACACCACCCGCGTCGGCTCCGGCCCGTTCCCTTCGGAACTGCCTACCGATGCCGGCGTCGGCCATCACCTGGCGCAAGTGGGCCACGAATTCGGCACCGTGACGGGCCGCGCCCGCCGCTGCGGCTGGTTCGACGCGGCGCTGCTGCGCCGTTCGGTGCAGATCAACGGCGTGACGGGCATGTGCCTGACCAAGCTGGACGTCCTGGACGGCCTGGAATCGCTGAAGCTGTGCACCGGCTACACCATCGACGGCGTGGCCGTGGACATCTTCCCGTCCGGCGCCGAAGAGGCCGCCCGTTGCGTGCCGGTGTACGAGGAAATGCCGGGTTGGACCGAAAGCACCGTGGGCGCCAAGTCGCTGGCGGCGCTGCCGGCCACCGCCCGCGCTTACATCAAACGTATCGAAGAGTTGGTCGGCGTGCCGGTCGACATGGTATCGACCGGCCCGGATCGTGAAGAAACGATCGTGCTGCGTCATCCATTCGAGTAACAGAGTAACAAAAGGAATCAGACATGACGACGACCCCACAAAGCAACGAAAAACACCTCTGGGTCACCTGGGATGAATACCACCGCCTGATCGAGCGCCTCGCGCTCAAGGTGCACGAGTCGGGCTGGAAGTTCGACCAGGTGCTGTGCCTGGCGCGCGGCGGCGTGCGTCCCGGCGACGTGTTCTCGCGCATCTTCGACGTGCCGCTGGCGATCCTGTCGACCAGCTCGTACCGCGAGGAAGCCGGCACCGTGCGCGGCGACCTGGACATCGCCAAATACATGACGATGACCAAGGGCCCGCTGAGCGGCCGCATCCTGCTGGTCGACGACCTGGCCGATTCGGGCGTCACGCTGGTCAAGGTGATGAAGCACCTGAAGGACAACTTCGAAGGCGTGACCGAAGTGCGTTCGGCGGTGATCTGGACCAAGGGCAGCTCGGTGTTCAAGCCGGACTACCAGATGGAAGAACTGCCGCACAATCCATGGATCCACCAGCCGTTCGAGGACTACGACGGCCTGCGCCCGCACCAGCTGGCGGCCTGGATCAAGAAGGGCGAGGGCGGCAACTAAGCCGTTTGTTGCTCTACGGAAAAGCGGCCATTGGCCGCTTTTTTATTTGTCTCCCATGGACAACGAATAAATACTTTTGAGCAATTAAAGTTGCAAATAAGTCCTCTTACATGTGCAAAAAGAAATGCAAATAGGACATTTTGTGTTATGATCACTCCAAGTTTGGAAGTCACGCCACGTCATTGAGCTGGGCAAGAAAATTTCCCTGTCAAAAAATAATCTGAATTGGAACATTTATGAATCTGAATAAAATTGCACAAGCTCTCTTCGTGGCCGGCTGCCTCGTTTCCGCCACCGCATCGGCAGCAACCCAAACCTTCACCAGCAATGTCGTCGCCAGCACCCAGACCGACCTGGCCGCCGAGCTCAATTTCGCACAGTTCAACGCTTCGCTGGGTACCCTGACCTCCGTCAAGTTCGATCTGTTCGCCGACGTATCCGGCAAGGTCGACCTGACCAATTACAATGACGCCGCAATTACCGTTCCGGTCAGCCTGAGCGTGAACGTCTGGCTGAACCGTCCGGACCACAGCACCCTGGTCCTGTTTTCGGCCCCGCTGCTGAACCAGGATGCGACCATCGACGGCAACGGCACTCTCACCCTGAGCAACGCCTACACGCTGTCGAACAGCGCCAGCTACAACGGCGCCGGCGATCTGTCGCTGTTCACCGGCAACGGCAACGTTGCTACGCTGTTTGCGGCCAAGGCATTCACCCAGGCCAACGGCGATGGCGTCGAATCGGACTTCCTGACTAAAGTTGGCGGCTACGGCAAGGTCACCTACACCTATAACGCCGCTCCAGTACCTGAACCAGAAACCTACGGCATGCTGCTGGCCGGTCTGGCCCTGGTAGGCGTCGCCGCCAAGCGCAAGTCGCGCAAGGCCTGAGCTGCCCGATCACGATACGCTTGCCGAAAAACCGGACCATACTACGGATAGAACATGAAAAAACTGACTAAGACCCTCGTCGCCATCGCGGCATTCAGCGGCGTTGCCGCTGCCCACGCAGCCACCCATACCGTCACCGTTAATTCCAACACCGTCGCCAACGCCAAGGGCGCTAACGGCGTGCTGGACCTGACCAAGTTCGATACCACGCTGGGCACCCTGCAATCGGTGAAAGTTGAGCTGTTCAGCTCCTTCACGCCGACGCTGAAGGTGGAAAACCTGAGCACCAGCTCGGGCTCGACGATCGACGCAGTCGCCAGCGAAAAACTGGTGTTGAGTGCAGCGACCGGCACGCTGGTTGTATTGCAAGGTTCGGTGAGCAACACCTTCGTCGAAGCTGCATATGACGGCAATGCCAACTACGGCGGCCTGTCGGGCGCGACTTTCGCTCCTGGCGCCAAGCTGTTCAGCAATTCGGCAGTATTTTCGGATGCTGGCACGCTGTCGCTGTTCTCCGGCGCAGGCGCCGTTCACGCCAACCTGGCTGGCACCGCTACCTCGTCCTTCAATGGCACGTCGGGCAATACCAAGTCGCTGAGCGTGACCGCTTTCAACGGCTACGCCAATGTGACCTACACCTATGCGCAGCCAGTGCCGGAACCGGAAACCTACGCCATGCTGCTGGCCGGCCTGGGCCTGATGGGTGTGGTGGCACGCCGCCGCAAATCGGCCTAAGCTGTATCCGGTGGTACACTGCAAACGGGAGCTTCGGCTCCCGTTTTTTGTTTTCAACCCCGAGATGCCATGACCCAGAATTTTTTCCAGACCTTCATCCTGCTGCTGCTGGTGACCGACCCGTTCGGCAACGTGCCGCTGTTCGCCAGCGTGCTCAACCCGGTGCCGGTGGCGCGCCGCTCGCGCATCGTCATCCGCGAGTGCGCGATCGCCTTCGTGCTGCTGCTGGTGTTCATGTTCTTCGGCCGCCACTTCCTCACCGCGCTGCAGTTGTCGGAAGTGTCGCTGCGCATCGGCGGCAGCGTGATCCTGCTGCTGATCTCGATCCGCATGATCTTCCCGCACCCGGACGGCGTATTGGGCCGCACCGAAGGCGGCGAGCCCTTCATCGTGCCGCTGGCGATCCCCGCGCTGGCCGGACCGTCGGCGCTGGCCACGGTGCTGTTGTTCTCGCGCGAGAGCACCGGCGAGGTGCTGGTCCACGTGGCCGCGCTGGCGGCCGTGGGCGTGGTGTGGCTGGCGGTGTTCCTCAGCGCCGAGCGCCTGCAGAAAGTACTGGGCCCTCAGGTGATGACCGCCTTCGAGCGCCTGATGGGCCTGATCCTGACCGCGATGTCGATCGAGATGCTGCTGGGCGGCATACGCGAGTTCGTCAAGACGCTCTAAGGCTTGGCGCCGCGCGCGCGCAGGTCGGCCGCCACCGTGTCCAGCAGTCGCCAGGCGCGTTCGCGGTCGTTTTCGCCTTCGGCCGGCAGGACGGGCAGGTCGGGCGTGACGCCGGCCACCTCGTTGCCGCCGTCGACCCGCAGGCGCACGCAGTTGGGCATGCGGTAGCGCAGGCGCGAATGCGGCAGCACCACCGGCGGCGCGTCTGCCATGAAGCCGCAGCCGTCGCCGGCGCTGGCCCGGCCGACGATGCGCGCGCCGGCCGCGTCCTGCATCAGCGCGGAGAACATCTCCGCCGACGATCCCGTGCCGCCGTCGGTCAGCACGTACACCGGTCCGTTCCAGGCGCCGCGCAGATCATCCACCTCGGCCGCCCAGTAGATGCTGGAGGCGATCTTCAGGTTGCCGAACGCCTTGGGCGGCAGATGGCTGGCCTGGCCGCTGGCGTAGCCGGCGTCGATCAGGCGGCTGCAGCCGTTGGGCTGCCATGGCCGCTGCTCGCTCCACGCCCACGACAGGTCGCAGCCGCGCGCCGCGATGCCGGCCTTGCGCGCCTCGAACGCGGCGATCGACTGCTCCAGCATGGCCTGCGCCTCGGGTGTCGGGTCCTGTTCCTTCTGCGCCTGGCGCAGGCCGTCCAGCTGTTCGTCGAAATACATGGACGCCAGCGGCGCGGCGCTCATCATCATGCGGGCGGAATGCACATCGCGTCCGGTGAACAGGCGCACCGCCCAGTCGCCGGTATCGTTGCCGCCGGGGTTGTTGCCGACATCGACGATCACCGCCGCCACTTTCTGCTCCTGGAAGTGCCGCAGCTGCGCCGCCAGCGTGCGCAGCCAGGCCGCGTTGGCGGCCTGCTTGACCGGTTTTACATCGGCCTCGCTCATCTCCCCCTTGGCCTGCCGCTCCGACCATGCCTGCTCGCAGGCGGCGGGGGAGGCGTCCTGCGGGCGGAAGCGGGCGATGCGTACCACGCCGATCCGCGTGCCGTCCGGCGCCGCGACCACGCCTGAACGGAAGGCGCGCGTCAGGCCGTCGGCCTCCAGCACGGCGCCCGGCAGACTCTCGAACGGCAGCGAGAACGCCGCGCCGCGCGCCGGCCCGTAACCCAGCGCGGCGCAGGCCTGCGTCGCGTTCAGGCGGGAGTAGTCGACCTTGGGCAGCGTCAGCGGCTGTGCGATCTTCGGCTGCAGCACGGAACCGGCGGTGGAGAAGTGGCCGTCATGGAAGCCGCTGACGAAAGCCGACAGCGCGGCCTTGGCCATGGATTCGTCCTCGGCGGTTTCCAGCAGGCGGCGGGTGCGCTTGTCGAGCGCCGGCAGGTCCACGCCGCCCTGGGGCGAGGCAAACCACGCCAGGTTGGCGTAGCGCTGCTCCAGCGCCGTCTTCAACGCCGCATAGTCGTCCAGCCAGTCCTTGCGCTCGAAGGCGCAAGCGCCGGTGGATGCGGTCAACAGCAGGGCGGTGGCCAACAAAGTCTTCATCTGCGGAATCCGGTTGCAAAAATACCAATCTTAACATCACTGGGCAATATTGCAAAAATCGCTTTACAGGCTCGACAAAGGACGAGTAGACTTTGCGCTATCAAATGTAACCGGTTACATGCCTTGGAAACGTAGCCGGTTTTCTTTTTGATCGTAATGTAACCGGTTACATTTCATTAAAGGGTATCAATGGCGATCACCATCAAGGACGTGGCACAGGAGGCGGGCGTTTCCGTCGCATCCGTTTCGCGCGCGCTGAACGGGCATGCCAGCATCACCGACGACACCCGCAAGCACATCCTGGCGGTGGTCAAGCGCATGCGCTACATGCCGCACGTGGGCGCGCGCAGCCTGACCACCAGCTTCACCAACACCATCGGCGTGCTGCTGCCGGACCTGTACGGCGAATTCTTCTCGGAGATGATACGCGGCATAGACGGCGCCGCGCGCCGCCGGGGCCTGCACCTGATGGTCTCGAGCCTGCACGGCGACGCCGACGAGGCGGCGCTGGCGATCCGCGCGATGCGCGGCCGCGTCGACGGCCTGCTGGTGATGTCGCCGCACGTCGATGCCGCCTTCCTGTCCGATAACCTGCCGGAAGACCTGCCCATCGTATTGATGAACACCGCCGCCGGCGGCACCCAGTATCCGTCCATCTCGGTCGACAACTACAGCGGCGCGCACGCCATGGTGGCGCACCTGATCGCGGGCGGGTACCGCCGCATCGCCTTCCTGGCCGGGCCGTCCGGGAACTTCGAGGCGCAGGAGCGTTTGCGCGGCTACCGCGCCGCGCTGTCCGAGCTGGCGCCGGGCGCCGCCGAACATGTCTACGAAGGCGACTTCTCCGAGCAGTCCGGCCAGGCGGTCGGCCAGGCGTTGCTGGAGATGGACGCGGGCCGGCGTCCCGACGCGCTGTTCGCCGCCAACGACATGATGGCCATCGGCGCGCTGCTGACGCTCAAGCAAGGAGGCCTGCGGCTGCCGCAAGACATGGCCTTGGCGGGCTTCGATGATATTCCGATTGCGCGGTATGTCAGCCCGGCGCTGACAACCGTTCGAGTTCCGATTGCCGACCTGGGTGTGCGGGCGCTGGAAAGCCTGGTCGCCAAGATCGGCCAGCCGGGCAGCGTGCCCGCAAGCGCGCAGACGCTGGGCGCAGAGCTGGTGGCGCGCGCGTCGACAGGGGAGAGCACACCCACATAAATTGCAGTTCCGCTTCATGCCTAGATTCACACAACAAAAATCAGGAGACAAACATGAAAACAAGCACACGACATCTACCCGCTTTACGCCTGTCCGTCATGGCGGCCTCGCTGGCCGCCGCCTTGCTGGCGGCACCCCACGCCGGCGCACAACTGAGCAGCGCCACCATCCAGGGCCAGGTCACGGCCGCCAACGCGGCGCCGTCGGCCGGCGCTGCGGTCAGCGCCACCAACCAGCTCAATGGCTACGTCTACCGCACCGTCACGCGCGCCGATGGCAGCTATGTGCTGAGCGGCGTCGCACCCGGCACCTACCAGATCAAGGTCGGCGAGCAGAAGGCGGAGCTTGTCACCGTCAGCGTCGGCCAGACCAGTCAGGTCAACCTGGCCTTGCAGGGCGGCGTGCAGCAGGTGGTGATCACCGGTTCGGCCACGCGGCGCGATGTCGCCGGTTCCGAGATCGGCACCTCGGTCTCGCGCGAACAAATCGAGAAGCTGCCGCAGGTGACGCGCAACTTCCTGTCCTTCGCCGACCTGGCGCCGGGCGTGCGCTTCAACGTCGACAACAGCGGCAACGTCAAGGTGCAGAGCGGCGCGCAGAACCAGGACAACGTCAACGTCTTCATCGATGGCGTCAGCCAGAAGAACAACATCCTGCGCGGCGGCGTCTCCGGCCTCGATTCCAGCCGTGGCAATCCGTTCCCGCAATCGGCGGTGGCCGAGTACAAGGTCATCTCGCAGAACTACAAGGCGGAGTATGACCAGGTGTCCAGCGCGGCGATCACCGCCGTCACCAAGTCCGGCGGCAATGAGCTGCACGGCGACGTGTTCTGGGACCACACCGGCACCAACCTGACCGCGCTCGATCCGTTCCAGAAGACCGCCGAGCGGCAGGGCATATCGCGCCCGGCATCGTCGCAGGACCAGTACGGCGTGACGCTGGGCGGTCCGATCAAGCAGGACGTGGCGCACTTCTTCTTCGCGTATGAGGGCAAGAAGATCGACAGCCCGCGTCAGGTGCTGGCGCAGCGCACCGACCTGTTGCCCAACGCCGGCGTGGTGCCGGGACTGCTGGCGCAACAGGGTTCGTCGGTATCGTCGTTCAAGGAGAACCTGTTCCTGTTGAAGGTGGACGCGCAGATCGACCGCGACCAGCGCGTCGAAGCCACCGCCCGCGTGCGCCGCGAGACCGACCTGATACCGGAAGACGCCAAATTGAGCGTGGCCGAGAATGTCCTCAACCGCAGCAATGACGAGGACCGCTTCGATTTCAAGCATGAGTGGAGCAACGACCGCTGGCTCAACGAAGCGCGCCTGGGCTACGAAAAATACAGCTGGAATCCGCACTCGAACGCCAACAAGCCGTACATCCGCTACCAGGTCTCGCCCAGCAATACCGACAACAACGTGGTCGATGTGATCATCGTCGGCGGCTCGCCCAACAACCAGTTCCGCGAGCAAAGCGGCACGCTGCTGCAGGACGACCTGACCTACACCGGCATGGCCGGCCATACGATGAAGGGTGGCGTCAAGGTCAAGCACATCAGCTACGACCTGTCCGGCACGGCGCGCGCGGTGGACCAGATCTATGAGCGCATCGACACGGTGACCGGCCTGGCCAGCGTTATCCGCACCGACAAGGCCATTCCCGCCAGCGGCGTGGACTTCGCCAACAACCAGTATGGCCTGTACTTCCAGGACGACTGGCAGGCCACCAGCAAGCTGCTGCTCAATCTCGGCCTGCGCTACGACTACGAAGACAATATGCTCAACAACAGCTATGTCACGCCGGCCGACCGCGTCGCCATCTTCGACAAGCAGGACCCGCGCGACGGCGCGCCGGCAGGCCAGACGTATGCGCAGTCCTTGGCAAAAGGCGGCGTCAATATTCGCGACTACATCAGCACCGGCAGCAACCGCAAGCCGTTCAAGGGTGCGTGGGCGCCGCGGCTTGGCCTGTCCTACGACATCAAGGGCGACCGCGCCTCGGTGCTGTTCGCCGGCTGGGGCAGGGCGTACGACCGAACCATCGCCAACCACGCACTGGATGAATCGCAGAAGAACGCGCAGCCCGGCGGCGAGATCTGGATGATCAAGAGCGACCACAAGATGGCCTACACCGACCAGTTCAGCTTTGGCCTGCGCCAGGCGCTGGGTATGTGGAACGGCGAGGCGGGATACACCAATTCGCGCAGCCATAACCAGTTCAATTGGTTCGGCGGCAATCGCGATCCGCAGGGCGGCTGGGGCACGCAAAGCCCGATCGATCCGCTGTGGGGTTCCGTGCCTGGATTCAGCACGCTGATCCTGGGCGACTTCATCACCGAGGCAAAAACCGATTCGGCCTACCTGAAGATGGACAAGCCCTACACCAAGGCCTCCACCTGGAGCCTGGGCGCGACCTACACCTATAGCCGCGGAGAGACCACCAACAAGGAATGGACCAACGATATCTTCAACTGGACCTACGGCCGCAGTACCGCCGGCTGGCATCCGTCGACGGACGTCGAACGCCATCGCCTGGTGGTGGCCGGCGTGAGCGACGGCGTGCTGCCGTTCGGGTTGATGTTGTCCGGGAAGCTGACGCTGGGTTCCGGCCTCCCTTACCGCATCACGGATTGTTCGACCGGCTTCGATCACTGCGTGTCGGCCAAGGGCAACGGCAGCGCCTTTCACCAGGTCGATGTCGGCGTATCGAAGGAAGTCGGTTTCCGCTACGGCAAAGTGTCGCTGCGCGCCGACGTGCTCAATCTGTTCAACAGCGTCAATTACGGCGGCTACGACGGCTGGGGTGGTGGTCCCGGCAATCCGCAGAACCGCCTCGGTGGCGACAACAAGAACCTGGGTACGCCAAACTCGGTCGGTGGTCCGATGCGCACCGTGAAGTTCAGCGCCCGCTACGCCTTCTGATACCGGCCGTAGCACCGTTGTGTAGTGCCGCTCCCTGTGCAAGGGGAGCGGCGGTTTCCTGACGCGCCCCGTGCGCTCGCCATTGGAAGAAAACGACCCATGTCATCGCCTCTCGCTTTACGCCGTACGCCGCATGTCCTGGCCGGCCTGGCCCTTGTGGTTTCCGCGCTGTTCTCCGGCGGCGTTGCCGCCCGCGACAATCAACTGCCGCCATTGTTCGACCAGCTGGAACAACGCACCTTCGACTTCTTCTGGGATACTGCCAACCCAGTCAACGGCCTGGTGCCGGACCGTTATCCGACGCCGTCGTTCTCCAGCGTGGCCGCGGTGGGCTTCGGGCTGACCGCTTATCCGATCGGCGTCGAACGCGGCTACATCACGCGCCAGCAAGCGCGCGACCGCACGCTGGCCACCTTGCGCTTCTTCCGCAATGCGCCGCAGGGTGCGGCCAAAGGCACCGGCACCAGCGGCTACAAGGGCTTCTTCTACCACTTCCTCGACATGAAGACCGGGCTGCGCTACAACGACAACGTGGAACTCTCCACCGTGGACACGGCGCTGTTCCTGGCCGGCGCCTTGTTCAGCCAATCCTACTTCGACGGCGACGACGCCGCCGAGCAGGAAATCCGCAAGCTGGCGATGGAAATCTACGAGCGTGTGGACTGGACCTGGGCGCAGGCGCGCAAGCCGTCCATCGCGCTGGGCTGGCATCCCGAGTCGGGCTTCATCGGCTACGACTGGAAGGGCTACAACGAGGCGATGCTGATCTACGTGCTGGCATTGGGCTCGCCATCGCACCCGGTGCAGCCGGAGGCATGGAAGGCCTGGACCAGCAATTACGCCAAGAGCCTGGAGGGCAAGGGCGACAAGGAACACCTGGGCTTCCCGTCCATGTTCATCCACCAGTACAGCCACGTGTGGATCGACTTCCGCAACATTCGCGACGAGTACATGCGCGAACGCGGTTACGACTACTTCGAGAACAGCCGCCGCGCCACGTACGCGCAGCGCGACTACGCGATCAGCAATCCGCTGCGCTGCAAAGGCTACGGCGCCAATGTCTGGGGCATCACCGCCAGCGATGGCCCGGTCGACAAGACGCTGGAATACGAAGGCCGGAAGCTACCGTTCCGCACCTACGCCGCGCGCGGCATCGGCGGCCTGAAAACCTACGACGACTGCACGCTGGCGCCAACCGCCGCCACCGCGTCGCTGCCGTTCGCGCCGGAGATCGTCATTCCCGCCGTGCTGGAAATGAAGCAGCGCTATGGAGACTTCATCTACGACCGCTACGGCTTCCTGGACGCGTTCAATCCGAGCTTCGACTACAAGGTTCCGCTGCAGCAGGGCCGCGTGGTCGCCGGTAAAGGCTGGGTGGACAGCGACTACCTCGGCATCGACCAGGGCCCGATCATCGCCATGACCGAGAACTACCGCAGCGATTTGGTCTGGCGCGTCATGCGCGGCAACCGCGCCATCCGTCGCGGGCTTGAACGCGCCGGCTTCACCGGCGGCTGGCTGTCGAAATGACGATGCGTTTTTCTCCGGTCTTGCTGGTGCTGGCCTTCGCCGCGCTGCTGTCCTCCTGCGCGCCGCGCCGGGAGGAGGGCGTGGTCCTGAAGTTCTGGGCCATGGGCCGCGAGGGTGAAGTGGTCACCGCCCTTATGCCGGAGTTCGAACGCACCCATCCCGGCGTGCGCGTGGAAGTGCAGCAGCTGCCGTGGACCGCGGCGCATGAAAAGCTGCTGACCGCGTTCGCCGGCGACGTGATGCCGGATATTTTCCAGCTCGGGAATACCTGGGTACCCGAGTTCAAGGCCATCGGCGCCTTGCGCGCATTGGACGGCGAGGTAGCGGCGTCGCAGCTGGTCACGCCGGCCGACTACTTCCCCGGCATATGGGACACCAACATCGTCGACGGCAAACTGTGGGGCGTGCCCTGGTACGTCGATACGCGCGTGATGTTCTACCGCCGCGACATGCTGGCCCGCGCGGGCTACGCCAAGCCGCCACAAAACTGGGCGGACTGGATGAAGGCGATGACCGCGATCAAGCGCATTGTCGGTCCGGACAACTACGCCATCCTGCTGCCCAGCGATGAATTCGAACCGCTGCTGGCGCTGGCCCTGCAGCAGGACGAACCGCTGCTGCGCGACGGCGGCCGCTATGGCAATTTCCGCACGCCGGGATTCCGCCGCAGCCTGCAGCTGTACGCGGACATGTATGCGCAGAAGCTCGCGCCGCTGAACCGCATCACCAATGTGTATCACGAATTCGGCATGGGCTACGTGTCCTTCTACATTTCCGGCCCGTGGAATATGGGGGAGTTCAAACGCCGTCTGCCTGCGGACCAGCAGGACAGCTGGATGACGGCCATCCTGCCAGGTCCGTCGGGGCCGGCGGCATCGGTGGCGGGCGGCTCCAGCCTGGTGCTGGCCGCGTCGTCCAAACACCAGCGCGAGGCCTGGCAGTTGATTGAATACCTGTCGCGCACCGAAACCATGGCGCGCTTCCATGAGCTGACCGGCGACCTGCCGCCGCGCCGCAGCAACTGGTCACATCCGCGCCTCGCCGATGACAAGTACGCCAGAGCCTTCGGCGAGCAGCTGGAGCGCGTCAAGCCCGCGCCCAAGGTGCCGGAGTGGGAACAGATCGCGACCGAGATGCGCCTGGTGACCGAGCGCGTAACGCACGGCGAGCTGACCGTCGAGCAGGCCGCAGCCGATCTGGATGCGAAGGCCGACCATATCCTCGAAAAGCGCCGCTGGATGCTGGCGCGGAAGGAGGGCAAATGAACTCGCAACGCGCCGCCTGGTGTTTTGCCGGGCCGGCATTGCTGGTCATCGGCGTGTTCTTCTTCCTGCCCGTGCTGGCGGCGCTGGTCATGAGCCTGACCGACTTCGACATCTACGCGCTGGCCGACCTGCGCAACCTGCGCTTCGTCGGCCTGCGTAATTACACCGAGCTGCTGCAAACGCCGCTGTTCTGGCAGGCCTTGGGCAATACGCTGTACTTCGTCGTGGTGGGCGTGCCGCTGTCGATCGCCGCTTCGCTGGGCGCCGCGCTGCTGCTGCATTCGCGGCTGACACGCTTCAAGGGCCTGTTCCGCACCGCCTTCTTTGCGCCGGTGGTGACATCGCTGGTGGCGGTGGCGGTGATCTGGCGCTACCTGCTGCACACGCGCTACGGCATGGTCAACCACGGCCTGGAGTTGCTGGGCATCTCGCCGGTGGACTGGCTCAACGATCCGCATTGGGCGATGCCGGCGATTATCCTGTTCGCGCTGTGGAAGAACTTCGGCTACAACATGATCATCTTCCTGGCCGGGCTGCAAAGCATCCCGGACGATCTGTACGAAGCGGCTGGCCTGGACGGCGCGGGCGTGTGGCAGCAGTTCCGCTACATCACCTGGCCGATGCTGGGGCCAACGCTGCTGATGGTCAGCATCCTGAGCATGTCGGGCTACTTCCAGCTGTTCGCCGAGCCGTATGTGATGACGCAGGGCGGGCCGGTGCAAAGCACGGTCAGTGTCTTGTACTTCATGTATGAGCAGGGCTTCAAATGGTGGAACCTGGGCGCGGCGTCCGCCGTGGCCTTCATCCTGTTCGCGATCATGTTCTGCGTCACGCTGCTGCAGCTGCGCGTCGCCAAGGGAGTGGACGCATGAGCGCCCTGCATAACAAACCACGCGCACTGCTGCTCAACGTCCTGATGCTGGGCGCGGGCGCGTTGACGCTGTTCCCGCTGCTGTGGATGGTGTCGACATCGTTGATGGCGCCAGGCGAATCGAGCAGCTTCCCGTTGCCGCTGCTGCCGCGCTCCGCCACATTGCATAACTATCGCGAGTTGTTCAGCCACGCGGGCATCGGCCAGTACCTGCTCAACAGCGTGCTGCTGTCTTGCGCGGCGACGTTGCTGTCATTGCTGTTCAATGTCAGCGCCGGCTACGCGTTCGCCAAGCTGCGCTTCCAGGGACGCGACCGCATCTTCAAGGTCATGCTCGGCGCGCTGGTGATACCGAGCCAGGTGGCGATGCTGCCGCTGTTCCTGCTGCTGAAGTATATGGGGCTGGTGAACAGCTACGGCGCCGTGCTGGTGCCGGCGATGGCCGGCATCTTCGGCATCTTCCTGGTGCGGCAGTATGCGTTGACGATACCGGACGCGTTGTTGGAGGCGGCGCGCATGGACGGCGCCAGCGAGTTCCAGATATTCCGCATCATCGTGCTGCCGCTGCTGACGCCCATCCTGGTCACGCTGGGGATATTCACCTTCCTCGGCACGTGGAACGATTTCATGTGGCCGTTGATCGTCCTGACCGACAAGGACTTGTACACGCTGCCGGTGGCACTGGCATCGCTGTCGCGTGAGCATGTGCAGGACAATGAGTTGATGATGGCCGGCTCGGTGCTCACCATCCTGCCGGTGCTGCTGTTGTTCCTCGGTCTGCAGCGGTACTACATACAGGGCTTGCTGGTGGGGAGCGTCAAGGGATGATGCGTCTCTTCACATTATTGGCCGCGTTCTGGATCACGCTGACGGCGCACGCCGGGGTGCTCGATGACTTTTCGAATATCGACCTGTGGCAGGCGCAGGCCTCGGACGGTGTGCAGTCCAGGGCCAGCGCCGCCGACGGCGGCCTGCGGCTGGATTTCGACTTCGCGGGCCGTGGCGGCTATGCCTTCGCGCGCCGCAGGCTGCCGCTCGATCTGCCGGAGAACTACGAGATATCGTTCTACATCCGCGCCGATGCGCCGGTCAATCACTTCGAGTTCAAGCTGACCGACGCCAGCGGCGACAACGTCTGGTGGTTCCAGCAGCAGAACTACGCCTTTCCAAAACAGTGGCAACTGGTGCGCGTCAAGAAGCGCCAGATCCTGTTCGCCTGGGGGCCGGCCAAGGATCACACATTGAAGCATGCCGACCGCATTGAATTCGTGGTCAGCGCGGGCAGCGGTGGCGGTAGCGGTTCGGTCTACATCCGTCAGTTGGCGATCCGCGAACTGCCACCCATGCCCAAGACGTGGCCGCAAGCGACAGCGCAGGCCTCGTCGGCGGCCGCGCACGGCGGGACGGCGCTGGCATTGGACGGCAATCCGGCGACGGCATGGATCAGCGCCGCAGGCAAACAGCAGCGGCTCGTGATCGACCTCGGCGCCGAGCGCGAATTCGGTGGTCTGGCGCTGCATTGGCAGGGCCGCCGTTACGCGCGCCGCTACGATATCGAACTGTCCACCGATGGCAGCAATTGGCGCCTCGTGCGCCGCGTGGTTGATGGCAACGGCGGCGACGACCCGCTGCGACTGGCCGAATCGGAAGCCCGTTACATCCGCCTTGCCCTGCACGACGGGCCGGCGGCCAGTTACGCGTTGGCAGAAGTGGAACTGAAAGACCTGGCCTACGGCGCCACGCCCAACGATTTTATCTCCGCAGTGGCGCAAGGCGCGCAACGCGGCCTTTATCCACGCGGCTTCTCCGGCGAGCAGCCTTACTGGACGCTGGTGGGCGTGGACGGTGGCGGCGATCATAGCGCCCTGATTTCAGAGGACGGCGCGATCGAGTCGAGGCAGGGCGGCTTCTCGGTCGAGCCTTTCGTCGAGGACGGCGGAAAGCTGGTGAGCTGGGCCGACGTCAAAGTCACCCAGAGCCTGCGCGACGGCTATCTTCCCGTGCCCACGGTGCGGTGGCGGCATCCTTCGTGGACGCTGGACGTGACCGCAGCGGCGACAGGCACGCCCGCGTCATCGCAACTGCTGGCGCGCTACGAACTGAAAAACCTCTCCGGCACAAGCAGGAAATTGAAGCTGGTGCTGGCCGTGCGGCCCTTCCAGGTGAACGCGCCGCGCCAGTTCCTCAACACGCCGGGCGGTTTCAGCGCGATCAACGACCTTGCATGGGATGGCAAGGCGCTGGCCGTCAATGGCGACGCCAAGGTGTACCCGTTGGAACGGCCGGCCAGCGTGGCGCTGGCGTCGTTCGATGCCGGCCTGCTGCCGCGCGCGCCCTCCGCCATCGCGCGAACCGCCGTCGAGCGAACCGCACACGACGACACCGGCATGGCCTCGGCCGCGTTGACCTATGAGATTACGCTGCCGCCGCACGGCAGCGTGGTGTTGGGAGCGGTCCTGCCGATGGCCGGCGGCGCCGAAGCCCACGCACCGGAAGGCGCGCGCGCCGACTGGCTGACGCGGGAGCAGGAAAAAGTGGCAAACGAATGGCGCGTCAGGCTGAATCAGGTCACGCTCCGCATGCCGCCGGCCGGCCAGCACATGGCCGACACGCTGCGCTCATCGCTGGCTCACATCCTGATGACCCGCGAAGGTGCGGCGCTGCAGCCGGGTACGCGCTCCTACCGCCGCTCCTGGATACGCGACGGCGCCATGATGTCCGAAGCGCTGCTGCGACTAGGACAGCCGGAAATCGCCGCCGACTACCTGCGCTGGTACGCGCCATACCAGTTCGACAGCGGCAAGGTGCCGTGCTGCGTGGACCGCCGTGGCGCCGATCCTGTACCGGAAAACGACAGTCACGGGCAGTTGATCTTCCTCGCCGCCGAACTGTATCGCTACACGCAGGACAAGGCCGCGCTGTCCGCAGCCTGGCCGCGCATGGATGCCGCCGCGCGCTACATGGAATCCCTGCGCCAGTCCGAACGCACGGAAGCCAACCGGACAGCGGAACGTCGCTCGCTCTTTGGCCTGATGCCGGCATCGATCAGCCATGAAGGCTATTCCGAAAGGCCGATGCACTCCTACTGGGACGACTTCTGGGCCCTGCGTGGCTACAAGGACGCGGCAGACATGGCGGCGATATTGGGCGACGACACCGCCGCGCGGCGGCTGTCCGCGCAGCGCGACGAATTCCGCCACGACCTGTACGCATCGCTGGCCGCCAGCACCGCCGCGCACAAAGTGGACTACATGCCCGGCGCGGCGGAGTTGGGCGACTTCGATCCCACCTCGTCCACCATCGCGTTGACGCCCGGTGGCGAACAGCAGCAACTGCCGCCGGCGATGTTGCGGGCGACTTACGAAAAATACTGGGACTTCTTCGCCGCCCGCCGCGACAGCAGCAAAGCATGGGAAGACTACACTCCCTACGAACTGCGCAATGTCAGCGCTTTCATTCGCCTGGGCTGGCGCGAGCGTGCCGCCGAGCTGCTGGACTACTTCCATGCCGATCAACGCCCGGCCGCATGGAACCAGTGGGCCGAAGTGGTCGGCCGCGATGCGCGACAACCGCGCTTTCTCGGCGATATGCCGCACGGGTGGATCTCATCCGACTACATCCGCGCCGCACTCGACTCCTTCGCCTACGAACGCGAATCCGACCACGCGCTGCTGCTGGGCGAGGGCATCCCCAACACCTGGTTGCAAGGCGATGGCATCGGCCTGCGCGGCTTGCGCACGCCATATGGCCCGCTCAGCTATACGCTGGCGGCGCAGGGCGGCCGGCTCACGCTCCGAATAGAAGCGATGCGGCGCATGCCACCCGGCGGCGTGATTTACAACTGGCCCTGGGCCGGCACACCGGGCGCCGCGCGTCTGAACGGGCAGCCTGCGGCCTTGCAGGGCAAGCAGATCACGATCACCAGTCTTCCAGCGGTTTTGCAGATCGATGCCGCACCGTTTTAACTTCCGCCTCAAAGGGATTTTTACATGAACAAAGCCATTCAATTTCCAGCCAACTTCCTGTGGGGCAGCGCCACGTCAGCCTATCAGATCGAAGGATCGCCGCTGGCCGATGGTGCGGGAGCCAGTATCTGGCAGCGTTTCTGCGCGGTGCCCGGCAATGTGCGCGACGGCGACCACGGCAACATCGCCTGCGACCACTACAACCGCTACAAGGAGGACGTGGCGCTGATGGTCAAGCTGGGATTGAAGGCCTATCGTTTCAGCGTATCGTGGAGCCGCATCCTGCCCCAAGGTCGCGGCGCGGTGAACCAGGCCGGCCTGGATTTCTACAGCCGCCTGATCGACGAGCTGCTGGCCAACGGCATCGAACCGATGGTGACGCTGTATCACTGGGATCTGCCGGCGGCGTTGGATGATCGCGGCGGCTGGCTCAATCCCGATATCGCCGACTGGTTCACCGACTACGCGCGCGTGCTGTTCCGCGCCTTCGACGGCCGCGTCAAATCCTGGGCCACGCTGAACGAGCCGTGGGTGGTGACGGACGGTGGTTACCTGCATGGCACGCTGGCGCCCGGCCATCGCAACCTGCACGAGACGGCGCTGGCCAGCCATAACCTGATGCGCGCGCACGGCAGCGCCGTCAAGGCCTACCGTGAAGAGGGCAGGTACCAGATCGGCATCGTCGTCAACATCGAACCCAAATATCCGGCCAGCCAATCGCAGGCCGACCTCGATGCGACCCGCCGCGCCGACGCCTACATGAACCGTCAATACCTGGACCCGATCTTCCTCGGCGCCTATCCGCCGGAGATGAAGGAGATCTTCGGTGAGGCCTGGCCCGATTGGCCCGCCGCCGATTTCGACCTGATCGGCCAGAAGCTGGACTTCGTCGGCATCAACTACTACACCCGCAGCGTGGTGCGCCACGAGCCGGCGCACTGGCCGCTGCGTGTTGCGCCGGTTCGCCAGACGCAGGCCACTTATACGGAAACCGGCTGGGAAGTGTTCCCGCAAGGGCTGACCGATACACTGGTCAATTTCAAGCAGCGCTATGGCGACACGCCGCTGTATGTGATGGAGAACGGCTCCGCCTTCTATGATCCGCCGCAGGCGGAGGATGGGCGGGTGCACGATCCGCTGCGCGTGAGCTGCCTGCGCAAGAACATGGGCGCGCTGCACGCGGCGCTGGAACTGGGCGTGGACCTGCGCGGCTACATGGTGTGGTCGCTGCTGGACAACCTCGAATGGTCGCTGGGTTTTTCCAAGCGCTTCGGCATCATCCACGTCAACTTCGAAACCCAGCAGCGCACCCTGAAGGACAGCGCGCTGCTGTATGCCGACATCGTCGCCAGCAATGGCGCCTGCCTGAACCAACCGGTATAACGCCATGCCTACTCCTGAACTGTCGCGTCACGCGCAACTGCTTTCCAACGGCAGCTTTACCACATTGATCACCGGCGCCGGCACCGGCTTCAGTCGCGTTGGCGATACCATGCTGTCGCGCTGGAGCGGCGACCGCATCGAGGATGCGGAGGGCTATTTCTTCTATCTGCGTGACGCCACGGGCGGCCAGCTTTGGTCGCTGGCCGCGCAGCCCGGCGCGGCCGATGCCGCCGGCGTGCGGCGCTGGGCGGGCGGCGATGCCGGCAGCTGCTGGATCGGCGTGGTTGCCCATGGCATCGAGGCGCGCATGGGAATCGCCGTCGATCCGCAGCGGGACGTGGAGCTGCGCAGCGTCTTGCTGAATAATTTGTCGGACATCGAGCGTACGATTGAAGTGACCAGCTACCTGGAGGTCGTGCTGAATCGCCAAGCCGACGAGGCTTCGCATCCGGCGTTCTCCAAACTGTTTGTGCAGACGGAGTTCGACGCCGCCACCGGCGCCCTGCTGGCGCGGCGCCGTCCTCGTGGCGAAGGGGAGGCCGGCCTCTGGATGGTGCACGCCGCAGCCGGTGGCGCCGCAGCCGGATACGAGACGGACCGCACCCGCTTTATCGGCCGTGGACGCGATCTGCGCGCGCCGACGGGACTGGACGGCGAACTGTCCGACACCGTCGGCAACGTGCTTGATCCGGCCTTCAGCCTGCGCCGCCGCGTTGTGCTCCGGCCGGGCGAACAGGTGCGACTGGTCTTCATGCTGGGCGCGGCGCCGGGCCGCGATCAGGCATTGGCGCTGACATCGGCGATGGACGCCGGCGGCCAGCCGCTGTTCGATGCCGCGCGCGCCGCAGGCAGCGCGTTGCAGCAGCGGATCGGGCTCACGGATACGCAGGCCGAGTATTGCCAGCGCCTGGTGGTCGCCATGTTGTACGGTCAGTCGGCTGTGCGCGTGCCGGCATCCACGGCGGCCATCGCCAGCGCGGTGGTCAGCGGGGCCGCCGAATCGGCCGGCATGCGGAGCTCCGATTTGCCCGCCGGCCCGATGATACTGCTGCGCAGCGTGGGCCGCGTCGACGCGAGCGTCGATTTGATGCTGCGCGCGCGCCGCTACTGGGCCGCGTTGGGCGTGCCGCTGAACGTGCTGCTGGTGGCCGATGGCCGTGGGCCGCAACAGGAGGGCGTCTATCAACGCAGGCCGGACGAAATCCCGCCGGCCGAGATGGCGAACATCGAACTGAACGCCTTGCTGATCGTACGCGGAGGCTTGCCTGCGCTGGGTGACGTCGACGGCGCGGCCCACGCGCCGCCCCGGATGCCTACGACGCTGGCCGATGGACCCGCCGCGCTGCCGGGCAGGCCGCTGCTGCGCTTCTTCAACGGTAATGGCGGCTTCTCCGAGGCGGGCGATGAATATGTGATCCGCATGAACTGGGATGCGGAGCGCGGCCTGCACCGGCCACCGCTGGCGTGGACCAACGCCATCTCCAACGAAGGTTTCGGCTTCCTGGTCAGCGAGAGCGGCGCAGGCTATACATGGAGCCGGAACAGCCGCGTGCACCGCCTGACCCCGTGGTACAACGACCCGATTCGCGACCCTCACGGCGAAGCACTCTACCTGCGCGACGAGGACAGCGGAGTATTCTGGTCGCCGCTTCCCGGCCCGGTTCCCGCCGGTGCCGGCTACGAGGCCGCGCATGGATTTGGTTATTCGCGCTTCCGTCACGCCAGCCACGAGCTTGAGCAGGAAACCGTCATGTTCGTGCCGCGCCATGATCCGGTGAAGATCGTGCGCGTGCGCGTGACCAATCGCGGTGCCGCAACCCGCAGGCTGTCATTGTTCTCCTACCAGCGCCTGGTGTTGGGCGGCACGCCGACCGACAGCAGCCGCTTCGTCGTCACCGAGCATGACGCCAGCGGCGTGCTGCTGGCCCACAATCCGCTGGCCGGCCAGTTTGCCGACGGCGTGACCTTCGCCGCTGTATTGCCCGGCGCCGGCGCAGCCGTCTATTGCAGTGCCGACCGCGCCGCCTTCATCGGCCGTCACGGTAGCCCGGCGAATCCGGCCGCGCTGGCGGCGCCCCGGCTGGACGGCGCCACCGGCGCCGGCCTTGATCCCTGCGCGGCGCTCCAGACTGTGCATGAACTGGCGCCAGGCGCCACGCTGGAATGCGTATTCCTGCTGGGCGAAACGGTGGAGCGCAAGGCCGCGCTGGACCTGGTGCGGCGCTATCGCGAACCGGGCGCGGTGCAAAAGGCGTTCGATGAGATCACGGCGTTCTGGCGCCATACCGTCGGCGCGGTGCAGGTGACCACGCCGGCTCCCGCCGTGGACCTGATGCTGAACGGCTGGCTGGCCTATCAAAACCTGAGCTGCCGCATCTGGGGCCGCTCGGCGTTCTACCAATCCGGTGGAGCGCTGGGCTACCGCGACCAGCTGCAGGATTCCAGCGCGATGATCTACGCCCGCCCCGACCTGACGCGTCAGCAGATCCGCATACACGCCGCGCACCAGTTTGTGGAAGGCGATGTGCTGCACTGGTGGCACACGGCACCGATGGAGCAGGGCCTGCGCACGCGCTTCTCGGACGATCTGCTATGGCTGCCGTACATCACGGCTTTCTATATCGGCACCACCGGCGACTGGAGCGTGCTCGATGAGGTGGAGCCGTTCCTGACCGCGCCGCTGCTGGAGGAGGGCGAGGACGAGGTGTACCTGAAGCCGGAACTGTCCGGCATCAGCGGCGACGTCTACGAGCATTGCTGCCGCGCGCTGGACCGCTCGCTGACGCAGGGCGCGCATGGCCTGCCGCTGATGGGCACCGGCGACTGGAACGATGGCATGAACCGCGTCGGCCGAGAAGGGCGCGGCGAGAGCGTGTGGATGGGCTTTTTCCTGTCCCGCATCATCAAGGACTTCCTGCCGATCTGCGAGAAGCGCGGCGACAGCACGCGCGTGAAGTTCTACCGTGCCTACCATGATCATCTGGACCACGCGCTTAACGCCGACGGCTGGGATGGCGAGTGGTACCGCCGTGCCTTCTACGATAACGGCGCGGTGATCGGCTCCAAAGACAGCGATGAATGCCAGATCGATGCGCTGGCCCAGGCCTGGGCCATCATCTCGGAGGTGGCTCCGCCGCTGCGTGCCAACCAGGCGCTCGATGCGATGGAGCAGCGCCTGGTGTCCGAGCCGGACAAACTGATACGCCTGCTGACGCCAGCTTTCGTCAACACGCCGAACGATCCCGGTTACATCAAGGGTTACGTGGCCGGCGTGCGCGAGAACGGCGGCCAATACACGCACGCCGCCTGCTGGGCCGTGCGGGCGATGGCCGAAGCGGGGCGCCGCGACCGCGCCGCGACGCTGCTGGAGATGCTCAGTCCCGTCAGCCACGCGCTGGACCCCGCCGCGGTGGCCGTGTATCAGGTCGAGCCCTACGTGATCGCCGCCGACATCTACGGCGAAGCGCCGCACGTCGGGCGCGGCGGCTGGACCTGGTACACCGGCTCTTCAGGATGGATGTATCGTGTGGGACTGGAATCGGTGCTTGGCTTCCGCATCGAGGGCGGTGACACCATCGTGCTGGCGCCCCGCATTCCGGACGAGTGGCCGGAGTTCAGCATCCGCCATCAACTGCCGGATGATGGCGGCAGCTACGAGATCGTCGTGCGCAATCCGCAGCGCCGCGCAGGCTCGGTGCTGCACGCCGCGCTGGATGGTGCGTCGTTGGCGGTGCACGGCGGTGTTGCGCGCATACCGATGCGGCGCGACGGTGCGGCGCATCGCGTCGAACTGGTGTTGGGCTGACAGGGGAACGGAATGGCTGGACTGGAAATACAAGGCATCAAAAAAGGGTTTGGCCAGCAGCAGATACTGCGCGGTATAGACCTGAGCATCGCCGACGGCGAGTTCGTGGTGTTCGTCGGCCCATCCGGCTGCGGCAAGTCGACGCTGTTGCGGACCATCTGCGGACTGGAAGACAGCGACGAGGGGGCGGTGCTGATCGGCGGTAAGGACATGACCAGGGTGGCGCCGGCGGCGCGCGGCATCGCCATGGTGTTCCAGAGTTATGCGCTGTACCCGCACATGACCGTGTACGACAACATGGCGTTCGCGCTGAAGCTGGCGGGCCTGCCGCAAGATGAGATTCGCGCCAAAGTGGAGCAGGCGGCTGCCGTCCTGCGCATCGAACCGCTATTGCAGCGCAAGCCGAAGGAACTCTCCGGCGGGCAGCGGCAGCGGGTGGCGATCGGCCGCGCCATCGTCCGCCAGCCGCAAGTGTTCCTGTTCGACGAGCCCTTGTCCAACCTGGACGCGGCGTTGCGTGTGCAGATGCGAATCGAGTTGAAGAACCTGCACCGCACGCTGCGCAGCACGATGATCTATGTGACGCACGACCAGGTGGAAGCGATGACGCTGGCCGACCGCATCGTGGTGCTGCGCGGCGGCGTGGTGGAGCAGGTGGGCGCGCCGCTGGATTTGTACCAGCGTCCCGCCAACCTGTTCGTGGCCGGCTTCCTTGGCTCTCCAGCCATGAACTTCATCAGCGGCACGGTGGAGCAGGTGGCGCCGCAGGCGATGGCCGTGCGCCTGGCCGGCGGCGCGCTGGTGCAGGTCGGGCCGCGTGCCGGCCTGGCCGTGGGCGATAGCGTCACGTTGGGCGTGCGCGCGGAGCACATGGCCCTGGAGGGTGCCGGCGGCGAGGGCATCGGCGTCACGGTGCTGGCGGCCGAGCTGCTGGGCGACACCAGTTACGTCTACCTGACGCCGGACGGCAGCACGACGCAGTTCATCGCGCGCATCGATCCGGAAGTGCGCTGGCAGAACGGGCAGGTGGCCGCAGTGCGGGTGGAACCGGCGCGCTGGCACGTGTTCGACCGGGACGGCCTGGCGATCTAGCCTGGCAAGGCGGCGGGGAGCGGATATCGCTTGACCGCCGTTTTTTATCGGCCTATAGTTAGATGACTGTCTAATTAGATGCCCGTCTCACTATGAGTGCTTCCAACAACGCCTTCAAGGCCATCGCCGACCCGGCCCGGCGCGAGATACTGCGCCTGCTGCGTCCGGGCGAAATGACGGCCGGCGACCTGGCGGCGCATTTCGACATGAGCAAACCCACCATGTCGCATCACTTCGCGGTGCTGGCCGACGCCGACCTGATCACCCGCCGGCGCGAAGGGCAGACCATCTGGTACGGCTTGAACACCACGGTGCTTCAAGACGTGCTGTCGTGGATGATGGACATGGCCGGCCCCGAAACCAAAGCGAGGAAAAAATGAAAACACGTTATCTGCTGTTTTGTTTTGCGCTGATCGCCGTCGCCTGCGCGGCCACCGCGTACTTCTGGCCTCAGCTGCCCGAAAGCGTGCCGATACACTGGAATGCGTCCGGCAATGTCAACGGCTATGGTCCCCGTGCGGTCTTGTGGCTGCTGGGCCCCGGCATGATGGCGATGGTGGCCTGGCTGGGCGCGGTGATGCCTGGTATATCGCCGCGCCGCTTCGAGATCAACGGCTTCGAGTCGACCTATTACTACGTGAGCGGCGTCGTTGTCTGCCTGCTCGCCTACGTCTACGCATTGACGCTGGCCGCCACGTTGCACGCTCAGGTGCCGATGGGACGGGCCATCCCGGCCGGCATCTTCATGCTGCTTATCCTCGCCGGCAACCCGATGGGCAAGGTGCGCCGCAACTTCTTCATGGGCATCCGCACGCCGTGGACGCTGGCCAGCGAGCGCGTTTGGTATGCCACGCACAGGCTGGCGGCGCGCTTGATGGTGGCCAGCGGGATACTCGGCCTGTTCGCTGTCTGGCTTGGTGCGCCGACATGGGCCTTGCTGGCGTTGATGCTGGCATGGGCGCCGCTGGCGGTGGTCTACTCGCTGCTGCTTTATAAACGTCTTCCTCACCAGATCGGAGAATAGATATGCGCTTCAAGCTTTTGCTGTCGTTGTTGATATTGTCGGTGTCTGCCCAAGCCCATGCCGCCCAGCGGCCGGTGTCGCTCGATGTCGGCGGCGGAACGCTGTATGGAACGGAGCTGCTGCCGGACGGTGGCGGCAAGGTGCCGGTGGTGTTGTTGCACGCCGGCTCCGGCCCCACGGACCGCGATGGCAACAACAAAATGCTGCCGGGCCCTAACGACTCGCTGCGCATGGTCGCCGAGGAACTGGCCAAGCGCGGCATCGCGTCGGTACGTTACGACAAGCGCGGCATCGGCGCCAGCGCGCTGCCCGTATGGAAGGAGCAGGACCTGCGCCTGGACGATTACATCGGCGACGCCACCGCATGGCTGCGCAAGCTGCGCGCCGATCCGCGCTTCTCGCGCGTGGTGATGGCCGGGCATAGCGAAGGCGCGCAGATCGCCGCCGAGGCGTGCAAACAAGCGGCCATCGATGCCTGCGTGCTGATCGCCGGCGCCGGCCACCCGCTGGACGAGATCCTGCGCGACCAGTTGAAGTCCAAGCTGCCGCCTGCCCTGAACGACCAGAACGAACGCATACTGGCTGCGCTCAAGCAGGGCAAGCCGGTTGACGATGTGCCCCAGGAGTTGATGATGCTGTACCACCCGTCGGTGCAGCCTTACCTGATCTCGTCGCTGAAGCACGATCCGCGCACGGCGATTGCGGCGCTGGCGATGCCAGTGCTGATCCTGCAAGGCACGTCGGATATCCAGGTGCAGGCGCCGGAAGCACAGGCGCTGGCTGCGGCCGCGCCGCGCGCCAGGCTGGTGATGGTCGAAGGGATGAACCACGTGCTGAAAATAGTCGGCAGCGACGAGGCCTTGCAGATGAAATCCTACAGCAGCCCCGATCTGCTGGTGGCGCCGCAGTTGATCGACGCCTTGAGCGGTTTCGTCAAGGCGCCGTAAGCGGTCAGGCGATATTGTCCGCGCCCGGCGCGCCGAACAGCTGCTGCTTGAGGTGATGCAGCTGGTCGCGCACCTGCGCGGCTTTTTCGAACTCCAGGTTCTTGGCGTGATCGAGCATGGCCTTCTCCAGGCGCTTGATCTCCTTGCTGATCTGCTTCTCGCTCATGGATTCGTACTTGGCCGTTTCCTGCGCCACCTGCAGCTCTTCCTTCGCATCCTGCGGGCTGTAGACACCGTCGATCATGTCGCGGATCTGCTTGTGCACACCGCGCGGCACGATGCCGTTGGCGGTGTTGAAGGCGATCTGCTTGGCGCGGCGGCGTTCCGTCTCGCCGATGGCGCGCTCCATCGAGTCGGTCATGCGGTCCGCGTACAGCAGCGCCACGCCGTTCAGGTTACGCGCGGCGCGGCCGATGGTCTGGATCAGCGAGCGTTCCGAACGCAGGAAGCCTTCCTTGTCGGCGTCCAGGATGGCCACCAGCGACACCTCCGGCAAGTCCAGGCCCTCGCGCAGCAGGTTGATCCCCACCAGCACGTCGAAGGTGCCGATGCGCAGGTCGCGCAGCAGCTCGACCCGTTCCACCGTCTCGATATCGCTGTGCAGGTAGCGCACCTTGATGCCATGGTCGCTCAGGTATTCTGTCAGCTGCTCGGACATGCGCTTGGTGAGCGTGGTCACCAGCACGCGTTCGTTCTTGGCGACGCGCAGTGTGATCTCGGACATCAGATCGTCCACCTGCGAACTGGCGGGGCGCACGATGATCATCGGGTCCACCAGGCCGGTGGGGCGCACCACCTGCTCGACCACCTGGTCGGCGTGGGTGCGCTCGTATTCGGCCGGCGTGGCCGAGACGAACACGGTCTGCCGCATCTTCTGCTCGAACTCCTCGAACTTCAACGGGCGGTTGTCCAGCGCGGACGGCAGGCGGAAGCCGTAGTCCACCAGGTTGGTCTTGCGCGAACGGTCGCCGTTGTACATGGCGCTCAACTGGCCGATCAGCACGTGCGACTCGTCGAGGAACATCAGCGCGTCCTTGGGCAGGTAGTCGACCAGCGTCGGCGGCGGTTCGCCGGGCAGGGCGCCGCTCAGGTGGCGCGAGTAGTTCTCGATGCCCTTGGTGAAGCCGATCTCGGTCATCATCTCCAGATCGAAGCGGGTGCGCTGCTCCAGGCGCTGTTCCTCCACCAGCTTGCTCTCCTTACGGAAGAACTCCAGCCGCTCGCGCAGTTCCAGCTTGATGGTCTCGATCGCGCGCAGCACCGTCGAACGCGGCGTGACGTAGTGCGAACCTGGATAGACGGTGAAGCGCGGGATCTTCTGCTTGACGCGGCCGGTCAGCGGGTCGAACAGCTGGATCGATTCCAGCTCGTCGTCGAACAGGTCCAGGCGCACCGCCAGTTCCGCATTCTCCGCCGGGAAGATGTCGAGCGTGTCGCCGCGCACGCGGAAGGTGCCGCGCCCGAAGTCCACTTCGTTGCGGGTGTACTGCATCTGGATCAGGCGCGCGATGATGTCGCGCTGCGAGACGCGGTCCTTGGCGCGCAGCGTCAAGATCATCTGGTGGTATTCGGTCGGGTTACCGATACCGTAGATCGCCGACACGGTGGCGACGATGATGACGTCGCGCCGCTCCATCAGCGACTTGGTGCAGGACAGGCGCATCTGCTCGATGTGCTCATTGATGGACGAATCCTTTTCGATGAACAGGTCGCGCTGCGGCACGTAGGCCTCTGGCTGGTAGTAATCGTAGTAGGAGACGAAGTACTCGACCGCGTTCTCCGGGAAGAACTCGCGGAACTCCGAGTACAGCTGCGCGGCCAGCGTCTTGTTCGGCGCGAAGACGATGGCGGGGCGGCCCTTGCGGGCGATCACGTTGGCCATCGTGTAGGTCTTGCCGGAACCGGTCACGCCGAGCAGGGTCTGGAAGAACAGGCCGTCGTCGATGCCCTCGCACAGCTGGTCGATCGCGGTGGGCTGGTCGCCGGCCGGCGGGAAGGGTTGGTGCAGCTTGAACGGCGAGTCCGGGAAGGTCACAACCGTTGCGTTTGGGGTGTCTTGTACGGGTAATTCAGCCATCTTGTCCGACCTTTGTTAAAATAATGGCCTGCCAGCGGCCTGAAGCAGTTTTTCTAGGGGCGCTGTCTACCTTCAACCGCTGCGTACCGCTTCCAATCGAATCCAATCTTATCATGACGAATCCTAGCTTGTTCAGCGCCATCGACATGGCACCACGCGACCCTATCCTGGGCATCACCGAAGCCTTCAACGCCGACCAGAATCCGGCCAAAATCAATCTGGGCGTGGGCGTCTATTATGACGACAATGGCAAGGTGCCGCTGCTGTCGTGCGTGCAGAAAGCGGAGGAAATCCTGATCGCCGCGCCGGCCCCGCGCACCTACCTGCCGATCGAGGGCCTGGCCGCCTACGACAAGGCGGTGCAGGAACTGGTGTTTGGCGCCGACAGCGCCGTCATTCAAGAGAAGCGCGCCGTGACCGTGCAGGCCATCGGCGGCACCGGCGCACTGAAGATCGGCGCCGACTTCCTGAAGCGCTTCGCGCCGGATTCGCAGGTCTACATCAGTGATCCCAGCTGGGAGAACCACCGCGCGCTGTTCGAAAGCGCCGGCTTCACCGTCAACAACTACACTTACTACGATGCGGCCACCCACGGCGTGAACTTCGCCGGCATGCTGGCCGACCTGAAGGCCATGCCGCGCGGCTCCATCGTGCTGCTGCACGCCTGCTGCCACAACCCGACCGGCGCCGACCTGACCTCGGCCCAGTGGGATGAGATCATCGCCGTGGTGACCAATGGCGGCCTGGTGCCGTTCCTGGACATGGCTTACCAGGGCTTCGGCGCCGGCATCGCCGAAGACGGCGCCGTGGTGCGCCGCTTCGCGGCCGCCGGCGGTCCGCTGCTGGTGTCGAATTCGTTCTCGAAGTCGTTCTCGCTGTACGGCGAGCGCGTGGGCGCGCTGAGCGTGGTCGCGGCCAGCGGCGAAGAGGCGAGCCGCCTGATGTCGCAGCTCAAGCGCGTGGTACGCACCAACTACTCGAACCCTCCGGTCCACGGCGGCAAAGTGGTGGCCACCGTGCTGACCACGCCGGAACTGCGTCAGATGTGGGAAGACGAACTGGCCGGCATGCGCGTACGCATCAAGGAAATGCGCGAAGCCTTCGTGGCCAAGCTCAAGGCCAAGGCGCCGGCCCACGATTTCGCCTTCGTGCGCGACCAGGTCGGCATGTTCTCGTACTCCGGCCTGACCAAGGCCCAGGTGGACCAGCTGCGCGCGCAGTCGATCTACGCTGTCGATACCGGCCGGATTTGCGTCGCCGCGCTCAATTCCCGCAATATCGACATCGTTATTGACGCGATCGCGAAAGTCCTTTAAAATCTTGCTTCTTCGGGTTGAGCGACTAAGCTTAACTCGTAAGGCAACATGAAATACTTGTTCTGTCAGAAAGCTTGATAGAATGATCTAAACAGTATAAAATGTTGCCTCTAATCCCTGATAGCTCAGTTGGTAGAGCGACGGACTGTTAATCCGCAGGTCCCTGGTTCGAGTCCAGGTCGGGGAGCCAGAATTTTAGTAGTACAGAATCAAGGAGTTACATGTTTCGGCGTGTAGCTCCTTTTTTTCGTTCTGGTTCTGGACCGCGCATAGGATGGCATGATCGGGAATGTATTTGATAATGAGGGCGCATGAAAGTACTTTCGCTGAAATGTGAAAATTGTGGTGCAACGCTCGATGTGGGTCATGCGGTTAGCACGGTCGTTTGTGGTTACTGCAGGGGCGAGCAACTGGTCGAGCGCGGCGAAGAGGACGTTTCGCTGCGAGAGCAGCAGGAAATGCTGGACGATGCGAGCGCGAATCTGATCATGAGGCGTATGGCGTCAGAGCAGGCGATCGAGCGATTTGAAAGCGACATCCGCGAGATATGCGAAGAGCGCGACAACAATATTCGGGTTTTTCAAGGAGCCCAAAGCAAAAAAGGCTGTTTAGGTCTTTCATTTCTGTTGGTCGGTATTGCAGTGACACTGGTTTTGCTTGATGAATATTCAATTCCTCTTTGGTTTGCAATCCCTTTTGGTTTTTTCCTGCTGGCGTTGACGGGGGTGTTCGCCGGGCCTAAGAAAGAGACGGAGAAGACGATCGAAGCGAGTGCCGCGGCTAAAATGGCGCCCCTGAAAGAGCAGATTGCCAGGCATCAGGCGATTATCGATTCCTGCGATTATGGGACGGCTAGCTAGATTTATCCATTGCTTGGCCCGGAGAGTCAGAATACGAACACCCTCGCATTTGCTCGCGTGGGTGTTTTCACATCTGCGCCTCGATCAGAGCTTGTACACCCCGCAGGCGACAACCAAATCCCCGGCGCGTTCGACGTACATCGATTTCTTTTGCACTTCCTTGGTCACCGGATCGGGCCATGAGTACTCCTGCCATCCCGAGTTCTTGGTCTTGGCGATTTCGATGCGCTCGCGCATGATGAATTTCCCGTTCACGTCCTTGATGTCGAGGACGTTCTTGCCGGCGAGCTTGGGCGTGTTCCCGTTCGCCAGGGTGACGCCCTCCATCGTGCCGATCGTTACGTAGAGGTCGCGCTCCCGGTATGTCGGAAGCTGATTCTGCACGTCCTGGACAACTTTATCCTTGCCGTATTTCTTGATGTCCGCGATGACCCGCTTGACCAGGGCGACCGCCTGCTCGGGCGTTCCTCGCTCGGCGTCGGCCGCGGAAACCGCGCTGGACAGCGCAAAGGCGGTGAAGAAGGCGACAATCCTGAAAAAGCGTTTCATGCTGTTCCCCTGTCTTTATTGAAAGTTTAATAGTCGGGCATCATTGCCTTCGATGGCTGAGAAACCGTGAAAAGCATTCTCTGCTTCAATACACGGCAATGTCAATCGATAGTGCCGGCTTCCGTCGGCGCGAACCATAAGTTGGTATTTTTGCTTTGCTGCAGCAATATTTTCACAAAGATGCCTCAAATGGGCCTACCATTTACATGCCCGCGTGCTTGCTAGCCGTTCGGGCCGTGTCGACTGATCAAGGAGTCCTCCGCAATGCTTGAACAACGCGTCGTGTCTGATGATTTCCTCGGGAAGTGGCAACAAACCACGAACGTCATGGCGGACGTCTTCGACGTGCCGGCCGGTTTGATCATGCGCGTCAGGCCGCAGCAGATCGAGGTGCTGGTATCGAGCCACACGCCGGGCAATCCGTACGAGGCGCACGAGAAAGCCAATCTGAACACCGGCCTGTACTGCGAGACGGTGATGGCCACACGTTCGCTGCTGCATGTGCCCGACGCGCTGGAGGACGAGCACTGGAAGAGCAATCCCGACGTCGCGCTGAACATGATTTCCTATTTGGGCGTGCCGTTGTTGTGGCCGAACGACGAGGTGTTCGGAACCATCTGTGTGCTTGACAGCAAAAAGCGCAACTATCAGCAGCGCTACGTCGATCTGTTGTGGGAGATCAAAAGAGCGATCGAGGCCGACTTCCAGGTCATCGAGCAACAGCAGGAATTAATGATCAGCAATGCCAGCCTGCTCGACGCCAATCGGGCTTTGTTGCGCAGCAACGCGGACTTGAAGGCCGCGCTCGATAAGATCGTCGCCATGCAGGGGGAGCTGCTGCGGGCGGAAAAGATGTCGGCGCTGGGCAGCCTGGTGGCGGGCATCTCGCACGAGCTCAACACGCCGATAGGCAATGGCCTGATGCTGGCCAGCACGCTCAAAAGCAACGCGGTGACCATCGCCAAGGAGCTGGAGACGGGCGTGACGCGCAAGCACATGCAGGATTTCATCGGCGGCGTCGACCAGGGCGCCGATATCCTGCTGCACAGCCTGGGACGGGCGGCCGACCTGGTGGCCAGCTTCAAGCAGGTCGCGGTGGACCAGTCCAGCATGCGCCGGCGTGAATTCGACGTGAGGAAGACCTTCAAGGACATCCTCGCAACGTTGGGGCCTGCCATCCGCAAGAGCGGGCATGAGGTGGTGTGCGACGTGGAGGAGGGCATCGTCATGGACAGCTATCCCGGTCCGCTGGAGCAGGTCCTGGTGAATCTGGTCAATAACGCGCTGGTGCATGCGTTTCCGGAGGGCGGGCGGGGCCATGTCACCATCACGGGGCGCAAGCTGGCTGACGACCGGATCGAAGTGTCTGTCACCGATGACGGGGTGGGTATTCCGCAGGCCAACATCGCCCGCGTGTTCGACCCGTTCTTCACCACCCGCCTGGGGCAGGGCGGCAGCGGGCTGGGGCTGCATGTGGTCTACAACCAGGTCACCTCCGCCCTGCGCGGCGACGTGCAGGTGGTGAGCGAACCGGGCTGCGGTGCGCGTTTCACGCTGCGTGTGCCACGCGTCGCGCCGCAGGATCCGCCGCCGCACTAGGACACCGGCACCGGCCATTCGGGCTGTGGCGTAAAAATATTTGCGACGGGGTCGCCAAAACCGTTTTGAGCGGCTATAATTCGGGCCTCATTTCCCTGATAGCTCAGTCGGTAGAGCGACGGACTGTTAATCCGCAGGTCCCTGGTTCGAGTCCAGGTCGGGGAGCCAGATTTGTTCAAAAAGCCCAGCCTACAGGTTGGGCTTTTTGTTTTGATGGCTGGTGCAATCTATCCTTGCTTAGCTTGCGACGTTGCGGCGATTTCCCTTATGTGAAATCACTTTGAAGCCTGGGTCCATCACTGCAATCGCGTTGTCTTCGACGTCCGCATGGATGACCGCGTTCGCGCCGATCTTGACATTGTTCCCCACTTTGATTTTCCCGAACACCCTGGCGCCGGGCGCGATGAAGACCATGTCGCCTATGGTGGGCGCGCCAAACTTCTCTCCGTTGCCGGACACACCTATGGTCACGCTCTGCGAAATGTTGCATGAGTGACCAAGGGTGGCGAGGCCTGAAATATTAATTCCGCCGAAATGGCCGATATACAGGCCGGGTCCGATCTTTGCACCTGGTTCGATATCTATCCCCCAGCAAATCTTGACCAAGGTGTTTAGCACCCGATACAGGATGCGCACTGGAAGGGTCAGAATCTTAGAGCGGGACATCGCCCAGGCGCCGATGCGATAAACCATTATTGCCTGCAGGCCAGGAGTGGTCAGGCATTTCCAGATTCTGGCGATTTTCGAGCCGGACGTATAAGCATATTGACGCTGGAAATCGACCGAAAAATTTCGTGGAAGAATAGGCATAGCGCTCACTTTCAATTAAATTGTTAAACCTGCAATGATCGCCATTATTGGGGCTGAAAGCGCCATGAGGCTTTTGATTTATGGCTATTATGATAACACAAAAACAGGGCCGGTCTGATCATGCAATAATTGCCTTGATGAATTCAGTATAGCCGGCGGACTAGCGGACTCGCATGGGGAAAGCGACAATTAACACAGTTTCACTGAATCAAGTGGACGGGAGTGTAGCGGTTCAGTATTCTTGAGATATTCGGCCGGGCGCGTGCGTCGGGCAACCAGCGGGGATTGCCATGCGGACGACCGGGGTAACACAGCAAACAGCAGCACTGGGCGCCGTCCTGCCGGTGGCCCAGCGGGTGAGTGAGCTGGAGTGTGCTGTCCGGCGTTTGCGCCGCGATTTGGAGGCCATGCCAGCCGAGTTGGCCCGCAGTCCGGAGCAATGGGCACAGATTGCGCGCCTGCTGAGCGAAGTGGCGTTGTTTCGCATGGCACTGGTCAATAAGACAGATACTTTTGAAAATAAGACGGGGGCAGCATGAGGAAGGAAGAAACTGGCGAGATAGGTATTGTGTACGGCACGGAGGACCTGCTGACCAGCCTGTGCAATTCGGTCACGCGGGTGCTGGGTATCGCCACCCAGAGCAAAGTCCATTACTCAGCCATGGTCCAGCGCATCACCAAGGTGGGTCTGAAACCGGACATCGGTTGCTTCGTGCTGTTCGACGGCGGTTTCACCGGACTGGTGGTGCTGAACTTCGCCGCCGACACCGCGATGGAACTGTACGAGCGCTACATGCTGCACATGGGCATGCCCAAGTCCGAACTGGCCGTATCCCATACATCGGATGAGGTATCGAACATCTTGGGCGAACTGATGAATCAGATCGTCGGCGACTTCACCGGCAAGGTGCGGCGGGAACTGCAGACTAATATTACGCAGAACCAGCCCAAAATGCTGGTACTGAACAAGCAAGTCATGCTCAGCGTGGACACGCCCCTTGATCGCCCTGAAATGCGGCGCGTCACGTTTTATACGGAAAAGAGTAATATCTTTTATCTGGAACTCGCTATCGATCGTACTGAGTTCATTCGGTTGCACGATTTCGACTCCAGCGAAGTGGCCGATCCGGATGCCTTGCTGGATCTGGAGCGTGGCAACCGGGGGGGGGCGGCCACTCAGTCAACGTCCTCGGCCGATGAAGAGGCCAACGATGAGTTGTTGAAGTCGTTAGGCATGTGAGGTATTTCCTGGTGGCTTGTGCTATTAAAGCCACCAAAGTCTTGCGGCATCGGACTATGATGGGACGCAAGAGGATCGCATCTGTACGGCAACTTTTGGCGGTCCGTTGAGTGGCAATCATGGAGGCTCGATATGGACAATCGCACTTCACTTGGCGCCTTGAAGCTTGGGCACAAATTCCTGATCCTCAGCCTGATCGCCGTGATACTGGCGAGCATTCCAACCTGGTTGTACATGCGCGAAGCAGGCAAGGCGCTCGACGCCTACATCGACGAGCGCGAAGGCCTGCCCGCGGTGGTCGATGGCTTGCGCATGGTGCAGCTGACCCAGCAGCATCGCGGGTTGGCGGCGCTGGTGCTGGGCGGCGCGACCGCCGACGACAAACGGCTGGCCAAGCAAAAGGAGGCCGACAGCGCCTACGCGGCGGTTGACGCGCTGGTAAAGAAGCTGCATGACTCCGCGCTGGAGGCGGCCTGGTCGCAAGCGCGTGGCGACTGGGAAACCTTGCGTGCCCAGGTCACCAACCGCAGCCTGACGGCGCCGCAAAGCTATGTGGCCCACACGGCGCTGGTGCCCAAGCTGCTCAAGGTGAACGACCTGATCGGCGACTACTACGGCCTCAGCCTTGATCCAGACCGCGACACCTATCAACTGATCCAAGCCATGTTCTACCAGCTGCCGTATCTGTCCGAGGAGCTGGGCAAGACCCGCGCCAAGGGCGCCGGCCTGCTGGCGAGGAAGGAGGCCAGCCAGGCCGACCGTCTGCTGCTGTCGTCCATCGTCGCGCGCGTGACGGACCGGCTGGACCAGACCCTGACCGCGTTTGGCAAGGCCGCTCATTACAATGCCGATTTTGAAGCCAAGCTGGGACCGCCCATGCGCGACGCCGCCAAGGCCGCCGGCCAGATCACCGACCTGGCCATGCACGAGATCGTGCAACCGGAGGCGCTGACCTATTCGGCCGAAAACTACGTGGCGCTGGCAACCCAGGCCATCGACCTGCAGTTCGCCCTCAACGCGACCGCCAGCAAGCAGTTGAACGCGCTGCTGGACGAAAAGATCCGCGGCTTCTACACCACCCGTTGGCTGATGCTGGGTGCCATGCTGGCATTGCTGGCGCTGGCCGGCTACCTGGCCATGTTGATTGCGCGGTCGGTGACGCGGCCTTTGAGCAATGCGATCGCCGTGGCGCAGAGCGTCGCCAGCGGCAATCTGGCCACCGATTTCGACGTCGGCGTACCCAACGAGGCCGGCCAGGTGCTGCGCGCGCTCAAGGACATGAGCGGCAGCCTGCGCCACCTGGTGGGCGATGTGCGCGGCAGCATCGAGCACATCAGCGCAGCCACGCGCGATATCGCCAGCGGCAACGCCGATGTCTCGGCGCGGCTGGAGTCGCAGGCATCCAACCTGGAGGAGACCGCGTCGTCGATGGAGCAGCTTACTTCCACCGTCAAGCAGAACGCCGACAACGCGCGCCAGGCCAACCAGTTGGTGATCAGCGCGGCCGACGTCGCCACGCGGGGCGGAGCGGTGGTGTCGCAGGTGGTGCGGACGATGGGCGAGATCAATGAGAGTTCGCACAAGATCGTGGACATTATCAGCGTGATCGACGGCATTGCGTTCCAGACCAATATCCTGGCCTTGAACGCGGCGGTGGAGGCGGCGCGCGCGGGCGAACAGGGCCGTGGCTTCGCCGTGGTGGCCAGCGAGGTGCGCAACCTGGCGCAGCGCTCGGCCGCCGCCGCCAAGGAAATCAAGGAGTTGATCTCCCACAGCGTCGAGAAAGTCGAGCTCGGCAACCGTCTGGTGGACCAGGCCGGGGACGCGATGGGCGAGATCGTCGGCAGCGTGCAACGCATCACGCTCATCATGTCGGACATCGCGACCGCCTCGGCCGAACAGGGCGCCGGCGTCGAGCAGGTCAACCATGCGGTGACGCAGATGGACGATATGACCCAGCAGAATGCAGCGCTGGTGGAGCAGACCGCAGCGGCCTCCGCCAGCCTGGAGGAGCAGACCCAGGCGCTGGTGGGCGCGATGGACCGCTTCGTGTTGGGCAACGAAGAGGCCGTGTCCGGCGGGGCGTCGCCGCGTCCGGCGGCGCGAAGTGTGGTAAAGCAACAACGCTTGGCGATCCGGCATGCCTGAATCGCAAGCTTGAGCGTTCGCTCATTCCTGACCTCGCAAGGGGCCGGCTGACCTTTTATTGTTCAGTCGGCCCTCCTGAGGCGCCAAATTTCTATCAGTAAATTCCCAATTGCATATATTGCGCTTGCAATACACGGTATCAATGAAAGAAAATACCGCCTTTCTGCAAGACGGTGCATTCTAGACATCGAAAGACGGCCTTACCTCCGCTTGCGCCGCCACGGACACAGTAGATGACCGGGCGACATCAACAGAAAGAGAGAACAGGAGACACTGTTTTTAACTCTTTGCATTACCTCAAATCGGGATATTGAATGATCAAACTGTCGAAGATGCACAAGCGCCTGCTGGCGCTGAGCGCCGTTATGCCTATCGGTTCCGCCCTCGCGCAAACCGCCGCCGAACCGCAGCTGGAAACCGTCACCGTCACGGCCCAGCGCCGCGCCGAGAACATCAAGGACGTGCCGGTTTCGGTCACGCTGCTCAAGGACGAGAAGCTGGACGTGTTGCTGTCCGGCGGCCAGGACATCCGCCTGCTGGCTGGCAAAGTGCCGTCGCTGAACGTGGAATCGTCGAACGGCCGCACCTTCCCGCGCTTCTACATCCGCGGCTACGGCAACACCGACTTCAGCACCTTCGCCTCGCAGCCGGTCTCGCTGGTGTATGACGACGTGGTGCAGGAAAACGGCATCCTGAAGGGCTACCCTATCTTCGACGTGGTTGGCGTGGAAGTGCTGCGCGGCCCGCAGGGCACGCTGTTCGGCCGCAACACCCCGGCCGGCGTGGTCAAGTTTGAATCGGAAAAACCGAACACCAAGAAAATCGAGGGTTACTACAACCTGTCGTGGGCGACCCACAACACCATCAACGCCGAAGGCGCCGTCAACGTGCCGCTGTCGAGCGAATGGGCGATGCGCGTTTCGACGCTGCGCCAGCACCGCGACAACTTCGTCGACAACACCTTCACCAAGCAGAACGACGCTCTGGAAGGCTACAACGAACACGCCGAGCGCGTGCAGTTCCTGTACACGCCGAGCACCACCTTCAGCGCCTTGTTCAACGTGCACTCGCGCACCACCGACGGCAGCGCCCGTCTGTTCCGCGCCAACCTGATCAAGAAGGGCACCAACGACTTCGCCGACGGTTACGACTTCACCAAGATCGCCACCAACGGCCTGAACATGCAGAGCCTGAGCACCAACGGCGCCAATGCCCGCCTGACCTGGGACCTGGGTTCGGTCAAGCTGTTCTCGATCACCGGCTACGAAGCCGTGGACAACTACTACAGCCGCGGCGACATCGACGGCGGCAGCCCGGCCGGCCCTGGCTTCATTCCCTTCCAGGTGCAGACCGGTGGGGGCCTGACCGGCTTGCATCAGTACACCCAGGAATTCCGCGTTGAGTCGAAGAACCCAGGTCCGCTGAACTGGCAGAGCGGCATCTACTACTTCAAGGAAAGCGCCAGCGGCTACAGCGACAACTTCGACAGCGATACCCAACTGCAGACCTCGCACCTGGCCAGCCATCAGAACAACACCGCTGAGGCCGTGTTCGGCTCGCTGACCTATGACGTGTCGGACCAGCTGGTGCTGCGTGGCGGCGTGCGCTACACCCACGACAAGAAGGACTTCGCCACCACGTCGCGCGTCAACGTGAAACAGGCGCCAGGTCCTGACTCGGTGGACGAGAGCAAGAACAAAGCCAACTGGGACATGAGCGCGACCTACAAGATCAACCAGGACGTCAACGCCTACGCCCGTGTGGCGACCGGCTTCCGCGCGCCGAGTATCGCCGCCGCGTCGCAATCCGTGCCGATCACCGTGGCCGATGCTGAAACCATCGTGTCGTACGAAGCCGGTATCAAGGCCGATCTGTTCAACCGCCGCGCCCGCGCATCGGTCAGCATCTACAACTACGATGTGAAGAACCAGCAGCTGACCGTGGTTGGCGGGACCTCCAACGTGACCAAGCTGATCAACGCAGCCAAGACCGTCGGCCGCGGCCTGGAAGCGGACTTCGAAGCCTTTGTGACGCCTGACTTCAAAGTCACCGCCGGCGGTTCGTACAACTTCACGAAGATCGAAGATCCATCGCTGTCCGTGGCCAAGTGCGGTTCGTGCACCGTGACCGATCCGCTGAACGCGGCCGGCCGCGTCGTCATCGACGGCAACCCGCTGCCACAAGCTCCCAAGGTCATCCTGAACGCCACCGCACGCTACAACTGGGCGCTGGCCGACGGCAACCTGTTCGTGCTGACCGACTGGTCGTACCGCAGCAAGATCAACTTCTTCTTGTACGAAGCCAAGGAATTCACCGGCAAGTCGATGGTTGAAGGCGGCCTGCGCGTGGGTTACAACTGGCAGGGCGGCAAGTACGAAGTGGCGGCCTTCGCTCGCAACATCACCAACACCGAGCGTATCATCGGCGCGATCGACTTCAACAACCTGACCGGCTTCGTCAACGAGCCACGTCAGTTCGGCGTGCAGTTCAAGGGCAGCTTCTGATTTTTGGAAATTTGCCAGCTAGCCTAGACAGCTAGAAATTGGCCGTATATAATGCGGCCTCTTTTCCCTGATAGCTCAGTCGGTAGAGCGACGGACTGTTAATCCGCAGGTCCCTGGTTCGAGTCCAGGTCGGGGAGCCAGAATTCAAAAGCCCACGTTGCAAGACGTGGGCTTTTTCATTTTACCGAGGCGAAACCAGGTCCGGTATCCTTGCCACCTCGACTGCTCAAGCGCTGGCGACGGCATCAGACCGCTGTTGGCGGCGCCGCATCCATGCCATCACACCAATACCGGCCAGCAGCATGGCGTACGTTTCCGGCTCCGGCACAGGGGCCGCCTTCAGCGGGGTCACCGTGAGTTCCAATGCGCGTCCGCTGCCATTGACACTATTGTTATAAAAGGCCCACGGTAAGAACCCACCGTCAAGATTGGGCGGGGAGGAGGCGGTCACCAGCACCGGGAAAGCGGGATTCGGGGCTGTCGCGAAATCCCAGGAGATATCCGGCATTAGCGCGTCGCTCGTGGAGCTTTGCAGCCATGCCCCGCGCAGTGTCGATGGCAGTTTATACTGTTTGTCGTAGTCGGCAAAGGTATAGGTAGCGCTGACAGTATCCACCTTGGAAGTTGTGGCCCATTGGGTGCCTGGCAATTCCGTGAACCAGCCCTCCGCAGCAACAATCTGCTGATAGTCACTGGAAAACGTCAGTGTGGCATCCAATTGGGAGTGGCCACGGTAGTCATATACTGCATGAATCTGGAATTGCGGGAGCGCTTGTGCGGCGCTGGCGACCGTCAGCAGCAGCGCGACCGCGAGGCACTTTAACTTCATGGGTTACTCCGTTATCAATAAGTGAATTTAAAAGAAATATGGCGAATCTTGCCAGTAATTAAAATAATAACATGATTTTTTCTTGAAAACTTTTTTTGATAACATGAAAGGCAACTGCATCCCGTTCTGTTAAGTCCGCAGTCCCTGGTGCGAGTTCAGGTCGGGGAGCCAGAATTTTGAAGGGCCATGTGAAAGCGGTTCAGGCGGCAGGCGTGGTCGGTTTGCTTCCGCACCATTCGCAGTGCAAGGCCGAGAGCCGATAATTCTCGCCGCAGTTGGTGCAACTGCCGCACTGCTGGGCTCCGCACGCCTCGCACCAGGCCTGATCAGTCCTGTGCAGTTTTTCCCCACATTCCCGGCATTGATTTTTCCGCAAGCGGATCTTACGAACACGTGCCGGATTGAACAAGGTGCGTTGTGCGATGAATATAACCAGCAGTCCGCCGCCGATTCCGCAGAAGATGGCGCCATAACTCCATAGGAAGCCCAGTCTCAGTCCGTCAAGGTACATCAGCAGGTCGGCCAGTAACCGGTTGGGCAGGAGTTCATAGACGAAGTAGAGTCCGCGCAAGAAGACCGGTATCGAGCATATCAAAATGAAATGGGAGGAGATCAGTATGCTGATGTCCTTCTCTTTCTTGATTGCCCTCGAATTCCAGAATATCGCCAATAACAGCAACGGCAACAGGAAGCCTGCTTGTGCGCCGAGCTCCTTGAGTGGATACCAGAATGCCAACGTATCGTATTGCTTGCGGGCTTGAGTGAATTCGGTGTCGATAGGGAGCGCGCGCAGAAATGCGACATAGGCTTGGAGGAATTGATGATGTTACAACGCCGCCTGCGTCTGCGTTTGCTGCTGAAGCATGATATTCAATGCGTCATTCAAATCCGCTAGGCTTTTCTTGATTTTGGTAGCCTCGATCGGAAGAATAGAGTCGCTTCTTTTCTGATTGGCCAATTTCTCCAACAGGGCATCGCCATAGGTGGCCTTTAATTGATCGATACGCGCGCGGAATTCTTCAATTTTCTGTTGCTGCTGGTTGCGCGCCCTGAACAAGGTAACAAAATCGCCATTCTTTGCCACCTGGGTCAGTTGGTCGTGGACTTTTGTACAGATTCCCAGTGCTTGTGTGTTCCCATACCAGTTGTCGGGCATGGCCTCGCCCTGGTTAGTCTCATTTTTGGGGATGTAGCGTTCGAGGTTCTCCACCTGGTTCTTCGAATCCAGCTTCAAAAAGTCTTCCGACATCAGCTGGCACTCTGCGGAGATCGGAAGGGCTGGCGGTTCGACGATGCGCTCAGCTCTATTCATGCCGTCGAAAACCAAATTAAGAATATAGATGTCGAGACCAAATAGCAGGATCAGCGTGAACAGGGAAAGTCGTTTGGATTCCGATTGTTTGGATAGTCTCTGCCATCTCTTTTTGAAGAAAATTGCGATCATCGCGCGTACTCCAGCTGTTAAAAGAAGAGAAATTGTTACTCAGTGGGCGGTACCTGAGATTGTGGACTGTCAAGCCAGCGGGATATTATGCGCAGCCGTGGATTATCTTTGCCCAAGATGCAATGTGGCAAAAATAACATTATAGCCGTGTTATATTCTGCACACTATTGGTCCTGGAGATGACAATGTCGCGAAAATGGCTGCTGGGGATGGGCTTGGCAATGAGTTTGGCGATGTCCGCGCATGCGGACGAACCGTTGCCAGTACAGGTGCGCTTGACCCACGTGGCGCCCGATACCTGGCGCGCCGACTATCAATTCCCGCAGCCGGTGGCGTCGATGCGCTTCAAGTCGGTGGGCGACCTGCGCAAATCCGCGTGGAAGGTGTTGACGCCCGGCGTGACATTGACCGTCGGCGATGCCTACGATGCGCTGGCCGCGGCCGACGGCGGGCCGCTGCGGCAGGTCAGCGTGGAAATCTCCGCGTTCGAGCAGGATCTGGGCAAACAATATGTGGCGACGGACCGGCTCTCCGATGGCGGCCGCCTCATCTACCTGGGCTTCCTGCAAGGCGAGGCCCAGCAGGGCAAGCTGCTGCGCGATATGGCGGCGAAGTTCACGCTGGAAGGCCTCGGCAACGAAACCGTGCTGGTGCCCGCCAAGCCTGCAACCCCGGCTAAAGACACGACACCATATGCCTACTTTGGCCCGCAGTCGCCGGTGGCCGCCGGTGAGGCGCAGGTGCTGCTCGATCCCAAACTGTCGGCGTGGGCGAGGGAGACGCTGCTCGACACCACGGCCCAAATGTCCGCCTACTACAGCACTGCCTACCGGCAGAAGCTGCGGCAGCCCCTGCTGCTGGTGGCGGCCATCGGCGACACCTCCACGCCGGGCCTGTCGATCAAGGGCGGCGTGGTTGGCGCGCAGATCGTTTATCGTCTTGGCGGCGCGGCCCTGCTGACCGCCGACACCCCCAAAAAGCGCGCGATCCTCGCCGAACTGGTGGCGCATGAGATGGCGCATTTGTGGCAGAACAATGTGCGCCAGGGCGGCATCAGCGAACAGTCACCGCCGTGGATACACGAGGGCGGCGCCGAGGCGATGGCGCTCGATGGCTTGCTGCGCAGCGGCATCTGGAGCGCCGAACAGGGCAAGGCGTTCGTCGACGCCACGCTGGCCGAGTGCGGGAAGCTGGAACACAGTTTCGATACCTATCGCGGCATTTACGCCTGCGGCTTCGAGCGCTTCAGCCAGCTGAAGGTCGACATTGTGCCGCTGTGGCGCGACATGATCGCGGCCGCCGACAGCAAGGGCGAGGCCTACAGCGAGGCGATGATCAACTCGCTTGTCGCACGCGGAGGCAAGGCCGCACCTTGATGTGCGTCAAAGGAGGGGCGGGGGCGCTTCTTATCATGGTAGTCCACCCATTTGAAGGAGGCTGCCATGGCTAACAGTTTGATGCGTATCGATCCTTTCCGTGATCTCGCCCGTTTCGATCCCTTCCGCGACATGGACGAAATGTTCCGCGACTTCGCACCCTCGGTCTGGCGCGGTGCCGACGTCTCGCCGCGCATGCGGATGGACGTCAGCGAGACCGACAAGGAATATCTCGTCAAGGCCGAAATCCCAGGCGTGCAAAAGGAGGACATCAAGGTCGCCGTCAACGGCAACCAAGTGTCGCTGAGCGCGGAAGTCAAGGAGGAGCAACCGGCCGAGGCCGGCAAGACTGGCTCCCTGCGTAGCGAGCGTTACTACGGACAAGTGCAACGCAGCTTCACGCTGCCGCAGGAGGTCGATGACGACCAGGCCGAGGCGCGCTACGAAAACGGCGTGCTGCACCTGTCGCTGCCGAAGAGGGTCGGCACCGGCGGCAAGCAGCTGGCCATCCAGTAATCAGTGCGAGGGCGCGTTACAGGCCAGGTCCGCGTCCCAGCGGCCCGAGCAGATGCGTGAGCGGCACAGCATCCCTTCGATCAGCCCGAGTTGCTTGCAGCGCGCCAGCAGTTGCGCCGTGCTGTCGCCATCCTGACGCTCGACCACGTCGCGGCTGCGCTCGGGAAGGACGAGCGCCGGCTTGCCCGAATGCGCGACCAGCGCGGTCAGCAGCGCGACATCGGTATCGCCGATGGCTGGCGGAACGGCTGCGCCCGTGTGCGGCACCGGTGGGCGCGCGGCGGCGGTGTTTGTGGTCACAGCAGGCCTGCGCGGCGCGCCTGCCGGATGCGATGTCTCGGCCCTTGCCAGGGCGGGCGCGGTATGCGCGGACGGCGGCGCGTGCGCTTCGATCGCCGCGAAGGGTTTGCTTGCGGATTCCTTCACCACCGGTTCGTTCACGATGGCTGCCGCCTGTTCCGCCGGCGCGGCCGCTACCATCTGTCGTTCCGTCGGCTGCTGGTATGTGCGCGTGGTCACGCTGCTGCGGCTGCGCGCGTAGGAATCCGGGGAGAGCGTGTTGTCGTGTATCAGCCACGCGACCGTGCACATGGTCACCAGCAGCAGTCCCAGGCCGACGGTCCAGCCGTCGATGGTCCAGCCGCTGGTGCGCGGCGTCTTTGCCGCCGTCTTGGGGCCGTGTTCCAGGTGCGCCAGTATGCGCTTGCCGCCATCCTCGGCGGCACGGTTGGAACTCATCAGGTCGGGTTTTTGCTTCGACGTATCCACGGTATTTCCTCCGAATTTGATCTGGTCTTTCACGCCGCTTGCTGAAACGCCTACGATGAAGCGTTCCCGCACCTCAGTGTCCAGTCTGCGGAGCGACCTTGCTTTGACGGAGCGCACCATGTTTCTCTTTTCGGTACTGCTGTTTTTTGTCTTCGCCTGTTTGGGGGCCTGGCTGGCGTTGTTCCCGGCCGGGCGGGATGTGGTGGTTCAGTCGATGTCGATGATTGGCAAGAGCATCGGGCGGGGACTAAGCGGCGGCTACCGGCAAGGCACCCGGCAGGCCGCCCATGCCAGCCGCAGCGCCGGCGGCGGCCTGCTGCGCGCGCTCAGCTTCCTGCGGCGCCGGTATCTGCTGGTGTTGTCGGTGCTGGTGCTGCTGACCGTGCCGCCGATGCTGGCGCTGGTGCTCAGCGGCCGCAATATGTTGGGCGGCTTCGACAGCGACGACCACGCCGTCAACGATCAGGTCGCGGATCTGCTCAAGGGCGAACAGCTGGCGGCGCCGGAGCCATTGCCGCCGTTGGTGTTCACGACGGCGGAGGTGACGATGGTGCGGCCCATGCTCGACGGCGCCAACCGCAACTGGCAGCTGCTCGATCCCGATTTCGCCCAGCGCCTGCTGCTGGTGTTCAAGATCATGAAGGAGACTCACGGCTACGACATGGCGATCCTGGAAGGCTACCGCAGCCCCGAACGGCAGAATGCGCTGGCAGCCGCCGGCCCCAGCGTCACCAACGCCAAGGCCTTCCAGAGCTATCACCAGTTCGGCTTGGCGGCGGACTGCGCCTTCCTGCGCGACGGCAAACTGCTGATCTCGGAAAAAGATCCGTGGGCGATGCGCGGCTACCGGCTCTACGGCGAGGCGGCCGAATCGGTGGGCCTGCATTGGGGCGGGCGCTGGACCATGATGGACTTCGGCCATACCGAATTGAGGGTGTCGGGGACTGTGCGGAAATAGGACGCCGCGCGGTCATGGTTGTGCTGGCTCAAGAAATCCCTGCATTGTTGGTGGCACCATTGATCGGTCCGCTTTTAGCTCAGGCGCCATCATTCACGCCGGCCTCGTCCCATGATGCGAAGAATCTGGTACTTCCTCACCGATACCCGCCACCTGACTATCATTGCGCTCACTGCGATGGCGGCCTTGTTCTACCTCGGCGCGCAGATGCTGGAACTGGCGCTGATCTGGGCACTGGCGGCCACGGCGCTGATGCTGGCGCTGGCCGGCCTGGTCTGGCTGTGGCGACGCCGGCGCGCCAGCCGCGAATCCGAGCAGCTGGGCGCGGCCATCGGCGCCCAGGCCGCCACGGAGAAACAGAGTTCGGACCAGTCCGGCGCCGAGGTCAAGGCCATCCGCAACGACATGCTGAAGGCCATCGAGACCATCCGTGGATCGAAGATGGGCATCGTCTCCGGCACCCGCGCCTTGTACGAACTGCCGTGGTACATGATCATCGGTAATCCCGCCGCCGGCAAAAGCACGGCCATCACCAACTCGGGCTTGCAGTTCCCCTTCGCCGACGGCAAGATCGTGCAGGGCGTGGGCGGCACGCGCAACTGCGACTGGTTCTTCACCACCGACGGCATCCTGCTCGACACGGCCGGCCGCTACTCCGTGCAGGAAGAGCACCGCGCCGAGTGGTTCGGCTTTCTGGACCTGCTGAAGAAGTACCGCCGCCGCGCGCCCATCAACGGCATCCTGATCGCCGTCAGCATCGCCGAATTGCGCGGCGACGATCCCGAGGTCGGCATCAAGCTGGCGCGCAGCCTGCGCAAGCGGGTGCAGGATCTGATCGAGCGGCTGGAGGTGTTCGCGCCGGTGTACGTGGTGTTCACCAAGGCCGACCTGATCGCGGGCTTCAGCGAATTCTTCGCGCGCGCCGAGCGCACCGAGCGCGAACGCGTGTGGGGCGCGACCATGCCCTACAAGCGCAACGCGGGCAGCCAGCAGATGATGGCCTTCTTCGATCACAGCTTCGATGAATTGTGTTCGGGCCTGAAGGAACTGAGCGTGGCCAATATGAGCCAGCAGCGGCGCGACCGCATGGAGCCGGGCGTGTTCACCTTCCCGCTGGAGTTCGCGACGATACGCGCGCCGCTGCGCAGTTTCCTGGTCACGCTGTTCGAAGAAAATCCCTTCCAGTTCAAGCCCGTATTCCGCGGCTACTACTTCACCAGCGCCCTTCAGGAGGGCGCTGCGGCGAGCGAACAATCGCAGCGGCTGGCGAAGCGCTTCGCCCTGTCTCTGCCGGACGCGCCGCCCTCCGCCGGTGGCGGCCAGTCGGGATTCTTCCTGTTGAATTTATTCCGCAATGTGATCTTCGCCGACAAGGACCTGGTCTCGCAGTACGCCAGCAAACATAAGGTCAAGCTGACGTATGCCGCGTTCTTCGCGGCGGCGGTTTTGCTGGGCGTGTCGCTGGGTGGCTGGAGTTGGTCGTACCTGGGCAACCGCCAGTTGGTCAGCAATGTGCAGGCGGACCTGGACAAGGTGATCAAGCTTCAAGCCAAGCGCCTGGACCTGCAATCGCGGCTGGAAGCCCTGGAGATACTGCAGGACCGCATCGAGCAGCTGGATAAATATCGCGTCGACCGGCCTTGGTCGCTGCGTATGGGTTTGTATCAGGGCGATCTGTTGGAGCGCAAGCTGCGGGAGGAATACTTCGCCGGCGTGCGTGAGGTGATGCTCAAGCCGGTGGTCGCCAATCTGGAGACGCTGCTGTCGGAGATGAACGCCCATGCCGACCAACTGCAGGCGCCCGGCGCGGCTGCCGCCACGTCCCAGGCGCCGGCCACCGCGCCGGGACGCCAGTTCCAGGAAGCCTCCGCCGTCAACGTCGAAGACGCCTACAACGCCTTGAAGAGCTACCTGATGCTGGCCGATGTCTCGCACGCCGAAGCCAGTCACCTGAACGACCAGCTGACCCGTTACTGGCGCGGATGGCTGGAGAACAATCGCGGCGCCATGCCGCGCGAGCAGATGATACACAGCGCCGAACGGCTGATGACCTTCTATCTAGCGCAGATCGCCGATCCATCCTGGCCGCGCATCGAGCAGAAGCTGGCGCTGGTCGACCAGGCACGCGAGAACCTGCGCCGCGTGGTGCGCGGCATGCCGGCCAGGGAGCGCGTCTACGCCGACATCCGCGCCCGCGCCAACACGCGCTTCCCGGCGATGACGGTGGCGCGCATGGTGGGCGAACAGGATCAGGCGCTGGTCACCGGCAGCTACGCCATCGCCGGCGCCTACACCCGCGAGGCATGGGAGAAGTTCGTGCAGGACGCCTTCCGCGAAGCCGCCACGCACGAACTGCAAAGCGCGGACTGGGTCCTGAAGACCGCCGCGCGCGACGACCTGACGCTGGAGGGCAGCCCCGAACAAATCCAGAAGGGCCTGACCGATTTGTACTTGGCCGACAAAGCCGCCAGCTGGGGCGACATGCCGCTGCACGTCTGGCTGCGCGCCGTCATCAAGGATCCCGCCGCCATTGCCAGCGTCGAAGAACTGCTGGACGCCAGACCCGCAGGAGAGTAAATATTTCTGTTGTGAAATATTTCCTTTCGGACTATAGTTTGACCTCAAATAGTGCTAGCATGGGCTGAAGGCCCCCATCCCGCTTTGAGGACAGCTATGAACAATCTGAAGATCGGCACACGCCTGGGTTTCGGTTTTTCTCTCATCCTGTTGATGCTGACGGCGATGACCATCATCGGCATCCTTCGCCTGAGCAGTGCCAGCTCGATGACCGATGAGATGATCAACGTGAAGATCCGCGACGAGCGGCTGATCGCGGAATGGGGCAAGATCATCGAAGTGAACGCGGCCCGCACCACCGGCGCGTGGATGGTGGCCGATCCGGCCGACCAGAAAAAACTTGAAGGCATGATGGCCGAATCCTCCGGCCGCGCGACCCAGATCCAGGACCAGATCGGCGCCGCCATCGACGACGAGGAGCTCAAGCCCCTGTTCAAAAAAGTGCTGGAGACGCGCAAGGCCTATACCGACTTCCGCAAGGCCGTCTTCGCCGCCAAGAACGCGGGCGACCTTGAAAAGGCCAAGAGCCTCTACGAAGGCGACATGACGCAAAGCCGCATCCTCTACCTGGACGCGTTGAAAAAATTCTCCGACAAGCAGGCCGCCTTGCTGGATAAGGCGGCGCTCGAAATCCAGCAGCAGTACGCCAGCGGCCGCACGCTGTTGACGATACTGGGACTGGCCGCGATTGCGATGGGCGTAATCGCCGCATGGTGGATCACCCGCACCATCACGACGCCGATCAACGAGGCGGTGAAGGTGGCGGAGACGGTGTCGTCGGGCGACCTGACCAGCGACATCCAGGTCAACAGCGCCGACGAAACCGGCCAGCTGATGAACGCCCTCAAGACCATGAACGCGAACCTGGTCAACATCGTCGGCCAGGTGCGTAACGGCACCGATTTGATGGCCACCGCCTCCACCGAGATCGCCGCCGGCAACCAGGACCTGTCCTCGCGCACGGAGCAGCAGGCCAGCTCCCTGCAGGAAACCGCCTCCTCGATGGAGGAGCTGACATCGACCGTGCGCTTCAACGCCGAAAACGCCCGCGAGGCCAACAAGCTGGCAGCCACCGCATCCGAGATCGCCAGCCGGGGCGGCGCCGTGGTGGGGGAGGTGGTCAGCACCATGGGCTCGATCAACGACTCGTCGCGCAAGATCGTCGACATCATTTCGGTCATCGACAGCATCGCCTTCCAGACCAATATCCTGGCCCTGAACGCGGCGGTGGAAGCCGCGCGCGCCGGCGAGCAGGGTCGCGGCTTCGCCGTCGTGGCATCCGAAGTGCGCAACCTCGCGCAGCGCTCGGCCGCCGCCGCCAAGGACATCAAGGGTCTGATCGACGATTCGGTGCAGAAGGTGGCGCTGGGTTCGGACCTGGTCGACAAGGCCGGCCAGACCATGAGCGAAATCGTCACCAGCATCAGCCGCGTCACGCAGATCATGTCCCAGATCAGCCATGCGAGTGAGGAGCAGAGCCTCGGCATCGCACAGGTGAACGACGCGATCACGCAGATGGACCAGGTGACGCAGCAGAACGCGGCGCTGGTGGAGGAGGCCGCAGCGGCGGCGGAATCGATGCAGGAGCAATCGGCCAAGCTGGCCGAGGTGGTCGGCGTGTTCAAGCTCGATGCCTCGCAGATGGCGATGCAGTCGCGCGCCTTGCCGCCTGTGCGGCCGCGCGTTGCGCCGCCTCCACGGCGTCCTGCGCCGGCGGTGGCAGCCCAGCCCAGGAAGGCGCTGGCAGCGGCGCCGAAGCCCAAGGCTGTGGCGTCCAGCGAATCCGACTGGGAAGAGTTCTAAGCAGCGCGGCGCGCGCCTTCGGTACAATGGCGGCCTATGACGACCAGTACCGGCGGCGCCGCTGCTCCAGCCACTCCACGACCCGCGCGCGCGCAATGCGCCACGTGCCTGCGCCCGCAGCAGACCTGCATCTGCCGCTGGGTAGCGCGCTTGCCGAACACGGTGGAGGTGCTCATCCTTCAACACCCGATGGAAGTGAACAACGCCAAGGGCAGCGCGCGGCTGCTGCATCTGAGCCTTGCCAATAGCCGTCTGGAAGTGGGGGAGACCTTCGCGCCGGAGCACCTGCAGGCGCTGTTGTCGCCAGAACGCCGCAGCGTGTTGCTGTACCCCGACACCGCCGAGGACAAGTCATTGGGCCTGACGCCCGCGCAGCCGTTCGACGCGGCCTGGCTGGACGAGTCACAGCTCCTGCGCCTGGTGGTGCTGGACGGGACCTGGCGCAAGAGCCGCAAGATGCTGTATCTGAATCCGGCGCTGCAAGGCTTGCCGCGCCTGCCGCTGCGCGACACGCCGCCGTCGCACTACCTGATCCGCAAGGCGCACCTGCCGGACCAGCTCTCCACGCTGGAGGCCACGGTCTATGCGCTGGCCCAGCTGGAAAACGATATAAACAAATTCAATCCGCTGATCGACGCCTTCGACGGTTTCGTCGCTCAGCAGGCAAGCTACGTGGCGCGGCCGCCGTCAGGCGATCAGCTTTAGACCCGGCGGCAGGGCCTCGCCCAGCATGCGTTTTTCGTCCGCCTGGTCGAGCTGCACCACCTCGCGCACCATCGCGCTCCAGCTGGCAGGCGCGCCAACGGCGGCAAGGCGCCGCAGGATTTCCGCCCGCAGCGCTTCGCCGATATCGCGCGAGCGGTCGCCCGTCATGCGCGCCAGATGGGTGGCGGCGTAGCCGGCCGGCTCCACCTTCTTCCAATCCAGCGAGAGGATCACGGCCAGCCATTGCTCGACAATCGTCGACTCCACCACATCATGCGCGCTGCCGTGGAAAGGCTGGCGCGCGCCGACGCGGCTCAGGCCCCACAGGAAGCGCGCCTGCGCCGCTTCGGCCTTGCCGGCATCGGCGGCGCCGTTGCGGGTCTTGTTGGCGGCGGCCTTGCTCGCGGCCTTGGTTGCCGCTTCCAGCCGGCCCAGCATCCACGCGCCGATTTCGGCCTTGTAGCCGCCGGGGATGCGCTCCAGCGACGCGCCCAGGCGCAGCATGTCTTCCTCGGTGCCGTTGACCAGCGTTTGCGGGCGGCGTCCGCGTTCCTGTTCGTCGGCCTGCACGTTGAAGGCGAAATCGTCCAGCACGCGCAGCTGCGCTTCCACACTCAGGCCGCCGGCCACGCGGCGCCACAGCGTCCACCATTCGGCGCAGACCTGGCTGTCCTTGTGATGCTGGACGCCGGTGTCGAACATGGCCCACAGCTGCTCGATGCGCCACTCGTCCAGCGTGTAGCCGAAGCCGGGGCGCAGGCAGTAGCCGCTCAGGTTCAGCCACGCGCGTTCGTGCTCGGACGAGCGGCGGCGGCCTTTGGCGCGCTGCATCAGCGCGTCGAACAGGCGACGCAGCAGCGGCGTGGCCCAGCTTTCGCGGCTGCCCAGCAGGTGTTCGAGCTGCGTGCGCAGTTGTTTGACTTCCTTGATGTCCACTTGCTGCGCGCGGCTGCCGAAGATGCGGTCGATCTTGTCGATGGTGGCATCGAAGCCGGCCGGCATAGGCGCTTCTTTCGGCGCTGCGGTATCGCTGTCTTCTTCGACGGCCACACCGCGCAGCTGGAACTCCAGCAGCCAGCGCTGGCCGCCTTCGATGGCGACGCAATGCACGTCCAGCGTGCCCACCTCGCTCAGCGTGGCGGCCAGTTGCACCGGGATCTCCTTGCGAGCGTCGGCGGCGCTGCTGTCGCGCAGGACAGTGGCGATAGGCGGCAGCTGGATGTATTCGTCGGCTTGCAGCTCGACCAGCTCACCCGCTTGCGGCGGCGCGGCTTCGGAAATCGAGGAGGCCAGATGGAAGCGCACCGGCCGCCCCAGACGCAGCGCGAAGGTGCGGTCGGCCAGCAGGATCTCGCGGCTCTCCACGCTGCCGCGCGGCAGGATGCAGATGGCGCGGCGCGGCTTGTCCTGGCGCGCTTCGTCGTCCAGCAGCAGGAAGTAGCTGCGCGGCGAGCCGCCGCCGATCACCGGCGCTTGCCCTGCCTGGCCCAACGCGTAGGCCACGCCGCCGCGTGCCACCGCCACGTCGGGATTGTCGTTGTGCAGAACGGTCAACGGCTGCCCGCGCCAATTGGCCAGCGTGACCTCAAGCCGCGCGGCCAGCGCGTGCGCGCGGAACACGCCGCCGTTGAGCAGCAACGTGTCGGGAATGGGGATGGCGCGGTCGTCCGCCGCGATGCCCAGCGCCTCGCGCGCGGCCGCCGCATGCTGGTGCAGGAAGCTGGCCAGGTGGCGCGTGATGGCCGCATCGCTGGCATAGGGCAGGCCGAATTCGACGATGGCGCCTCGGCCGCGCTGCGCCGGTTCCTGCGCCGCGTTGAGCGGGAAGAAGCCGTCCACCACCAGCGCCGCGACTTCATCGCGCGTCAGCTCGGCGGAGCGCGAACTGCCGATCAGGCGCGAGCCGGAACCGAGCAAGGTGACGGTGGTGCGCTCCGGCGCGTCGACGGCCAGCAGCAGCTCCTTCGCTGCCCGGCAGCGTTCCGCCAGTTGCGACAGGCGGCTGGCCGACAGGCGCGTCTGCGCGGCGTCGCCGCCAGCCATACGCGCTTCCACCAGATGCGCCAGCGCCAGGTCCATATTGTCGCCACCGAGTATCAGGTGGTTGCCCACGCCGATGCGGCTGATCGTCGGCTCGCCGTCGATCATTTCGACCTTGATCAGACTGAAGTCGGTCGTGCCGCCGCCGACGTCGCAGACCAGCACCAGGCGCGTGTCCGCCAGGTCCGCCGCCAGCGTGGCGCGCTGGCGGAACAGCCAGTCGTAGAAGGCGGCCTGCGGTTCCTCCAGCAAGCGCAGGTCCGGCAGGCCGGCGCTGCGCGCCGCCTCCAGCGTCAACGCCCGCGCACCTTCGTCGAACGATGCGGGGATCGTCAGCACCAGCTGTTGATGTTCCAGTGGATGCGCAGGGAAGCGAGCATTCCACGCCGCCCGCACATGCGCCAGATATGAAGCGCTGGCCGCCACCGGCGACACCTTGGCCACATCGGGCTCCGCGCCCCACGGCAGTATCGGCGCCATGCGGTCCACCTGGGGATGCGACAGCCAGCTCTTGGCGCTGGAGACCAGCCGCCCCGGCACCTGCGCGCCCAGGGTGCGCGCCAGCCGGCCGACCACCACCTGCGGCAGACCTGCGACATCGGCCGAAGGCCAGGGCAGCTGCAGATCGCCGTCCGCCAGCTCACCCTGCGCCGGGTGATAGCGCATCGACGGCAGCAGCGCGCCGGCGCCGACCTCGCCCGGCGCCACCAACTGCTCGATCTCGAACAGGCGAATTTGCGCGCTGTCCGGTTCCGAATAAGCCAGCACCGTGTTGGTGGTGCCGAGATCGATGCTGACGACGTATTGACTCATGCTCAGGCTTGGGCACCCGCGCGCACGTCGAACTCCACCTTCCAGCGCTGGCCGTCGTTGGCCACCGCCTGCAGTTCCAGCGTGCCCGACTCGGTCGCCATCGCATGCAGGCGCACCTGCACCACATCGCTGACCGTGCGGCCTTCGGTCGACAGCGTCGCCTGGATCTCGTTCAACTCGATCAGTTCATCGGCGCTCCAGAAGTCCAGCAGATCGCCGATCTGGTCCTGCCGGCGCACCGACGAACCGAAGAAGCGGAACTGCACCGGCTCGCCGACCACCAGGCCGAACTCCTGGTTCGGCAGCTCGATCTCGCTGCCTTCCTCCATGCCGAACGGCGCCACGCACAGCGCCTGGATAGGCGGCTCCATGCCGGGGATGGCCGGCATCGACGATTCGATCGCCACGTAGTAGGCACGCGCCGTTCCGCCGCGAATACGCACGCCGCTGCCGCGCCGCACGTAGCTGTAGTAGGCCGCACCACGCGCCACCGCCAGGTCCAGGTCCGCGCCGCCCAGCATGCGCGCAGGCTCGGAGCCTTCCATGTACAGCCAGTCGTTGATTGTGCCCATGATGCGCTGCGCCAGCAGCTCCGACTTGAACACGCCGCCGTTGAACAGCACCGCCGTCGGATGCAGGAAGGTCGCGTCGGCGTTCTGCTTGCCGGCGTAGCCTTCCAGTTCGCTGGTCGCGCCGAGCTGGCGCGCCAGGAACGCCGCCAGGTGGCGCGTGATGCCAGCGTCCTGCGCATACGGCAAGCCAAGCTGCGTCAGGCCTGCGCGCGTGCGCGATGCAGGACGCGCCGATGCATCCACCTGCGGGAAGAAGCCGTCGAGGATGAAGGTGGTCACTTCGTCGCGCGTCAGTTCGGTGCGGATCGAACCGCCGATCAGTTTCGAGCCACGGCTCGGCACCACGATAGGCCAGGTGTCCACGCTGGCGTCGGCCAGCAGTTTTTCCTTGGCGCTGCGGCAGCCATAGGTCAGCGCGCGCATCTGCCACGCGTCGAGCTGCGTGCCGTTGGCGGCCAGCTTGCGCGCCACCAGGTGCGCCAGCGCCAGGTCCATATTGTCGCCGCCTAGCAGGATATGGTCGCCCACCGCGATGCGGTGCGGTTCCAGCACGCCGTCGCGTTCCAGCACGGCGATCAGCGAAAAGTCGCTGGTGCCGCCGCCCACGTCCACCACCAGGATGATGTCGCCCGGCTTGACTTCCTTGCGCCAGCGGCCTTCGCTGCCCTGGATCCAGCTGTACAGGGCCGCCTGCGGCTCTTCCAGCAAGGTCAGATTGGTGTAGCCGGCGGCGCGCGCCGCATCGGCCGTCAGCTCGCGCGCGCCGGGATCGAACGACGCGGGAATCGTCACCGTCACCGCCTGCTCGCCGAACGGCGCGTCAGGGTAGGCCTGCTCCCATGCCTTGCGCAGGTGCGTCAGGTAGCGCGTGGACGCCTCCAGCGGCGAGACGCGCGACACTTCTTCCGGCGCGTCGTTCGGCAGCAGCGCGGAGCGGCGGTCGACGCCAGGATGGCTCAACCAGCTCTTGGCGCTGGAGACCAGGCGGATAGGCGTGGTGGCGCCACGGCTGCGCGCCATCTCGCCGGCCACGCTGGTTTGTTCTTCCGGCGACTGCGGCCATGGCAGGCTCAATTCGCCCGGCGCCAGTTCGTCCGCGTGCGGCAGGTAGAGGAAGGACGGCAGCAGCGGCAGCTCTTCCACCGTGCCCGGCGCGGTTAGCTGCGGAATGGCCAGCACACCATGCTGGGTTTTCTCGCCGTCGCTGGCGCCCAGGTCCACATAGGACAGCGCGCTGTGCGTGGTGCCAAGGTCGATGCCGATGGCGTAGCGTGGATCGCTCATAATTCCACCTCCGCCGGCGCCAGGATGGACGCGTCGTGCGCTTCCGCCAGTTTCGGCAGACGCACGTTGGAAGCGCGCCAGCCGCGATGACTCAAGGCGCCGCGGAACGGCGCGCTGCCGACCACGTTGCCGGTCAGGCGCACGGCGCTGGCGTCGAAGCCTTCTTCCAGCACGATGCGGCTGCCTTCGGCCTCGCTGCGCACCGCCTCGATGGTGAAGTGCTCGCGCAGCACCTTGCTGCAGCCTTCATGCACCACGCGCGCGGCGGCGCCGATGTCGGCGTCGGAATAGGCGCTCAGATTCTCTTGGGTGAAGTCGATCAGGCGGGCCTCGCGCTGGAACAGGCTCAGAAGCTGCAAGGCCGCATCCGGCGTGGCCACGCGCAGCGGCGCGGGGGCCGGCGCTGGCTTCGGTGCGGGCGTGGCCACCGGCGCGGCGGCCGGCTGCGGCGCCTCGTCGATGCGCGTCAGGCGCGCTGCGTAGTCGGCGTCGGACAGGGCGCGGAAGAAGGCGCCGATCGCGATCGATATCCGGCTAAAAAAAGACGGCAATGGTTGACTCGAATTGTTCATGTTTGTGTGCTCGTATCGGGTGAGCCGGGGCGCCGCATCGGCGGCATCCTGGCGAGGTGTGGGTGGGGGGCGCTCAAGGCGCGGGGAATTCCATCCCCCGGAAGTCCTGAATGATACCAGCTTGACCACGTTGCCCCCAAGGCAGCAGCCCCGCGCGATTGATATTTCGCTTGATATCGCGATTTCAAGCGCATAGAATACTGTCTATATATACAGTAGTTTGGTGCCGCGATGTCCCACGATGAAAACAATCAAGAGCATGTGATGCTGCCGCCGCCCTCGCTGAAGGCGCAGAAGGGCCGTGGCGCGGTGTCGAACCTGCAGGGTCGCTTCGAGGTCAACGTCCGCGAGGCCTACGACGACGGCTGGGAGCGGGAGGAGGAGGAGGCCGCGCCGTGGAAGACGGTGGTCACGGACGAGCTCTGCAAGTCCATCCTCAGCCGCAACGCCTCGCCGGATTTGCCGTTCAGCGTCTCGCTCAATCCTTATCGGGGTTGCGAGCACGGCTGCATTTACTGCTTCGCGCGGCCCACACACAGTTATCTCGGCCTGTCGCCGGGCATGGATTTCGAGAGCAAGATCTTCGCCAAGGTCAACGCGCCGGAAGTGCTGCGGCGCGAACTGGCCAAGCCGAGCTACGAGCCGTCCTCGATAGCGCTTGGCGTCAACACGGACGCCTACCAGCCCTGCGAGCGCGAGCGCAAGCTCACCCGCCGCGTGCTGGAAGTGCTGCAGGAATGCCAGCACCCGGTCGGCTTGATCACCAAGTCCTCGCTGATTGAGCGCGACATCGACATCCTGTCGGCGATGGCGGCCAAGGAGCAGGCCGGCGTCGCCATCACGCTGACCACGCTGGACTCGGCCATCGCGCGCACGCTGGAGCCGCGCGCGGCCGCACCGGCGCGCCGCCTGCGCACGATACGCACGCTGACCGACGCCGGCATTCCGGTCGCGGTCAGCGTCGCGCCCATCATCCCCTTCGTCACCGAGCCCGACCTGGAGCGCATCCTGGAGGCGGTCAAGGAGGCCGGTGCCGTCAGCGCGCACTACACGGTGCTGCGCCTGCCATGGGAAGTCGCGCCGCTGTTCCACCAGTGGTTGCAGGCGCACTTTCCCGAGCGGGCGCAGCGCGTGATGAACCGCGTGCGTGAAATGCGCGGCGGCAAAGACTACGACAGCACCTTCGGCGCCCGCATGAAAGGCGAGGGCGTGTGGGCCGAGCTGATACGGCAGCGCTTCAAGATCGCCACCGAGCGCCTCGGCCTGACCGGGCGCGGCAGCCGCTTCCACAACATGGACGCGTCACAGTTCTCGCGTCCACTGGTGGTGCCGCCGCTGGGCGCGCGCGCCAAGGCGGCCGCCGATGCGGGGCAGATGGATTTGTTCTGACCTCAGTTCAGTTTGACGGAGAGCTCGACATCCTCCCCGAACGGCAGCGACATATAGCCGGATGCCGGTGAGCGCACCATGGCCACATAGTCCGGGTTCATGTCGGCGTTGTCCGCGATGATGAGCGCGCCCGGCCGCATGCGGCTCCGCACCAGACCAAGGATCTCGGGGTAGAGCGCCTTGGCGCCATCGAGCAGCAGCAGGTCGATCTGGTCCGGCAGATTGGTGGCCAGCGTCTCCAGCGCATCGCCGGCGCGGATATCCACCAGGTCGAGCAGGCCGCCTTCCTCCAGATGGCCGCGTGCCCGCTCCACCTTGGATGGCTCGAACTCGCTGGTGATCAGATGGCCGCCGCCGTTGTCGCGCAGCGCGGCGGCCAGGTACAAGGTCGAGATGCCGAACGACGTGCCGAACTCGACCACGTTGCGGGCATTGCAGCTGCGCGCCAGCATGTACAGCAGTTCGCCGGTCTGGCGCGACACCGGCAGCGGCACGTCCTTCAGCCGATGGTAGAGGTTGATGTATTCCGTCTTGCTGTGCATCAGGCGATCACGCTCGTCCTTCGACAATTCAGCGACAGCCGGGATGGCGGAGATCTGCACCTTGGAGGCTTCGTCAAACAGGCGGTCGAGCAGCGGCGCGACGGGATTGGTGGTCAGGGTTGTCATGGCGATTCCTTTCAAAAGAAGTACGGATATAATATGAAGAATCCTTCACATTTCATATTCGCGTTCCGAGACTTCCCATGGCAGACCCGGCAAAAGCCGCTATCTCCTCGCGCCGCAAGCCCAAACAGGCGCGCTCGGCCGACCTGGTTTCAGCCATCCTCGAAGCGGCTATTCAGGTTTTGGCGAAGGAGGGCGTGCGCCGTTTCACCACCACGCGGGTGGCCGAGCGTGCCGGCGTGAGCGTGGGATCGGTGTACCAGTACTTTCCGAACAAGGCGTCCATCCTGTTCAGGCTGCAGGCGGACGAGTGGCGGCAGACGACCGAGATGCTGATCAACATCCTGCAGGACCTGCGCAAGCCGCCGCTGGAACGGCTGCGCCTGCTGGTCCACGCCTTCCTGCGCTCGGAGTGCGAGGAGGCCGAGATCCGCACCGCGCTCAACGACGCCGCCCCGTTCTACCGCGACACGCCCGAAGCGCATGAGACGCGCGCGGCGGCCGACCGCATCATCGAGCAATTCATGCGCGAAGCCCTGCCCAAGTCGCCGGACAGCGTGCGCGCACTGGCCGGCGACCTCGTGATGACGACCTTCAGTTCAGTCGGCAAACAGTTCTCGGAAACCCCGCGCACGGATGAAGAGATCCACGCCTACTCGGAAGCGCTGGCCGATATGCTGTGCGCCTACCTCGCCAGCCTGAACTAATTCAAGCGCCGTCCAGCACAAAGCCGGCAGCCTGGAAATCCCCCTCCAGCAGGACATCGATGCCACGCCCCATCCAGTAAGCGCCGCTGGCAACTTGCGGAGTCTGTCCTGTCGCGCTGCCGGAAATCGCACGGAGCGAATAGTTCCGCTGCGGATCGAGCCCGCGCAGCTGGATGCGCGGCTGCGGATCGCGCCTGCCGCCGGAGTGCAGGAACGCGAACAGCACGGCCTGCTTGCCATCCTGCGCCACGGACAGCGTGGCCGAGCGCGCCGCTCCGCGCTGCGGCGACACCAGACGGTAGAGGTTCCCCCGCTGCACCGTCGGCCGGATAGCCTTGTATTCCGCGACCAGGCGCTTCGCTTGCGCGAAATCCTCTTCCCGCCAGTGATGCAGGTTGGCGCCGATACCCAGCGCACCCTGCATCGACGACAGGAAACGGTATTCCAGCGACGTGACGCGCTTGTTGAGGTAGTTCGGCGCGTCGGTCACCCAGGCCATCATGATCCCCGGCGCATAGGCGTGGCTGAAGCCGTCCTGGATCAGCAGCCGGTCGAACGGATCGGTATTGTCGGATGTCCAGACCTGGTCGGTCAGCGCCATGATGCCGAGGTCCACGCGGCCGCCGCCGCTGGCGCACGATTCGATCTCCAGCTTCGGGTGGCGCCGGCGCAGTTCGGCCAGCAGCTTGTACAGGTTCTCCACGTAGGCGACATACAGCTTCTGCTGCTCGCCGGGCGCAGCCTCCGGCCAGCCCGGCTCCGACCACGCGCGGTTGTGGTCCCACTTGAGGAAGGCGATGTCATGCTCCGCGAGGAGCTTGTCGAGCACCGCCAGCAGGTGCTCGTAGACATCCTTGCGCGCCAGGTTCAGCACCAGCTGGTTGCGGGCCTCGCTGCGCGGCCGGCCTTTGAAGTTGATGACCCAGTCCGGGTGGGCACGATACAAGTCGCTGTCCGGGTTGACCATTTCCGGCTCCACCCACAAACCAAACTCCATGCCGAGCGCATTGACCCGCTTGATCAGCGGGGCCAGTCCGTTCGGGAATTTTTGCCGGTTGACGACCCAGTCGCCCAGGCCGGCCTTGTCGCTGTTGCGCGCGCCGAACCAGCCATCGTCGACCACGAAACGTTCGACGCCGATGCTAGCGGCCTTTTCCGCAAGCGCCACCTGGCCCGCTTCGTCGACGGCGAACGTGGTCGCCTCCCACGAATTGTAGAGAATGGGGCGCAAGCGCGGCTGCGGCGCGCCAGGCAGGATGCGCTCACGCTGGTAGCGGTGGAACATGCGGGACGCGCCGCCAAAGCCGCCCTCGGAATACCCTGCGTGGAAAACGGGCGACGCCAGGCTCTCCCCCGGCTTCAGGCGATAGGCGAAGTCGAAAGGGTTGTAGCCGGCGGTCGCGCGCACGCCGCCCAGCGCATCCATATCGACGTGGATGCGCCAGGCACCGCTCCATCCCAGCGCACCGAACCACACAGGGCCGGATTCTTCTTCCGTGCCGGCGTGGCTGATCGCGATCCACGGATTGGCCTGGTGGGAGGTGACGCCCTTGCGGCTTTCGATCACGGTGGAGCCCGGCTCGATCGGTCGCGTCTGCAACGCGAACTCGCCGCCCCAGCGTCCGGTGAGATAGGAGAGGCGGTAGTCGTCCCTGAACGGCAGGTTGATGCTCGCAGCCGCCAACTGGTCGAGCTGGATCCAGCCGGTCGTGCGGTTTTCCACCACCGCCGAGCGAGCCAGGATGCCTGTGGATGCATCCATTGCGTACGTGAGAGTCACGTGTACGGCGCGGCTGGCGTCCTTCAGCCGCACCACGATCCGGTCCTTGTCGAGTTGGTGGCTCACGTAGCGCAAGACGAGGTCGCGCACGCCGTCCGGGAACGTCACCTTCAGGGCCGGTTCCACGGTCAGGCCACCGCCAAAGCCGGGGAATTCAAACGGCGTGATCGTGACCGGCATTTCATTGGAGGAGTTTTCGGGCACCGGCACCGGCGCCGGCAGCCTGTCCGCGCTGGACAAGGCGCTGCCCCAATACATCGACTGCAACTGCCCGTCGCTGTTGACGCCGAACGCGTAGGTAACACCCTCGCCGTCGAGCCGGAAGACCTTGGTGGCCTCGTCCACGGAAGGCCGGGCCATGACGGAACCGTCGATGACGATGCCGGCGAGGCCGCCGAGTAGTTGCATGCAGAGGGTGCGGCGGCGCTGGTCGACATGGGTCATATGGTGTTGCCTCGCTATCGTTATTGTTACGGTTGATGTTTTTTCAGCGCGGCCAGATGCCGCTCGATTTCGAACACGTGCTGGTCATGCCGGCCCAGCTCGCGCAGCGCGTTGGCCAGATGGTTGAGATAGTCGCTGTTCGGCCCGCTGGGCCCGGCGGAGCGGGCGATGTGGCGCGCGATCTCCTGCTCTGAAGCTTCGCCAAGGAAGGCCGTATTGTCCGGCGTGGCGATATAGACCAGGCCCTCGACGCTGCCGCCGTCCTCGAACGTGATCGATATCGCCAACCGCAGATAGCCGTTCTTCTCGCGATGGTCCAGGTGCGTGAACACTTCCGGCGTGACCAGGTAGGCCATGCCGTGGCACACCGCGCCGCGCTCTTCGATGATGGTCACCACGCGCCCCGGCGCCTCCGGCGTGCCGCGATGGTCGTGCGAGCCCTGCCAGAAGCGCCGCGTCCAGTTGGCGATGCTGGCGGGGCGACGCTCAAGATAAGGAAAGTCGGCCTTGTAAATCAGCGAGCCGTAGCCGAACAGCCAGACGCTGTGGTGGCCGTCGAATTGGTCCATCTGTCGATTGATGGCGATGGTATCTGCTGTCATAGATCAATTATAACTGCGGCACATTCCAGTGATGCGAGGCGGCAAACTCCTGCAGGAAGGCGACGAAGCTCTCGGCGGCGGGGGACAGCGCCCGCGCGCTGCGCGTGTACACGAAGAAGCGCCGCGTCAGCGCCGGCGATTCCAGCGTCCGCATCTGCAGGCCATAGAGCTGCACCATCTTTTCCGCGTAGGGCAGGCAGACCGTGATGCCCAACCGCGCGTGCACCATGGCCAGCGCCGTGGTCATGAAGGTCACCTCGTTGTACGGATTCAGCGACTGCTCGCGGAACGACGCGTGCATGTCGCGCAACAGCCGCTCGGTGAACTGGCCCTGCAGCGATATCACCGGGAACTCGTTGACGTCGGCCCAGGTGATGCGCGTGCGCCGCTCCAGCGGATGGCCGGGGGGATACACCACCACGAACGGCATTTCGAACAGCGGCTGCGCCTCGATCTCTGCCGTGGTGTCGCGGTCCGGGCCGATGCCGAAGTCGGCCTCGCCGCTGAACACGCGCGCCGACACCATCTCCACCGGACTGTCGGCCAGCCACACCTGCACGTCCGGATAGCGCTCCTTGTAGGCGGCGATCACCTCCGGGATGAGCGTGCAGGACAGCATCTGCGGCGCCGCCACCCGCACCGATCCCTGCTTGAGCGCCTTGCGGTTGGCGATGTCGGCCATGGCCCGGTCCAGGTCCTGCAGCATCTTCTCGAACAGCGGCGTGAGCTCGCGGCCGATCTCCGACAGCTGCGCCTTCCGGGTGGTACGCTCGACCACGCGCACGCCCAGCATCTGCTCCAGTTCCTTGATCTGCCCGCTGAGCGCGGATTGCGTCACATTGAGGTGTTCGGCGGCCAGCGTAAAGCTGCCGGTCTTGGCGAGCGCCACCAGGGCGCGCATCTGGCGCAAGCTAGGATTCATCGGAAAACCTGATAAGTGAGCTGAAAAATACAATTTGTATGATATCTGAAATTCGCATCTAATGTGCCATGCCCTTGTTGGAGACAAACATGAAAATCAAGCAAATACACCACGTGGCCTACCGCTGCATCGACGCCAAGCAGACCGTCGAGTGGTACGTCAAACACCTGAACATGGACTTCGTGCTGGCCATCGCCGAAGACGAAGTGCCGTCCACCAAAGCGCCGGACCCGTACATGCACGTGTTCCTGGACGCCGGCCATGGCAACGTGCTGGCCTTCTTCGAGCTGCCGACCCAGGCCCCGATGGACCGCGACCACAACACCCCGGCCTGGGTGCAGCACCTGGCGATGGAAGTCGAGAGCATGGAGGAACTGCTGGCCGCGAAAGAGCGCCTGGAGGCCGCCGGCATCAGCGTGATCGGCCCGATCAACCACACCATCTTCAAGTCGATCTACTTTTTCGACCCGAACGGGCACCGCCTCGAACTGGCCGTCAATACCGGCACGCCGGAGATGTACCAGCGCCTCGACGCCGTCAAATGGGAGATGCTGGAAGAGTGGTCGCAGACCCGCAAGGCGCCCAAGCACGCCGCCTGGATGCACGCGCCGGAGGTGAAGGCATGAAGCTCGCGACACTGAAAGACGGCAGCCGCGATGGCCGCCTGGTGGTGGTCAGCCGCGACCTGTCGCGCTACCAGCACGTACCGAAAATCTCCGCCACGCTGCAGCACGCGCTGGACAACTGGGAGCTGGTCTCGCCGGCGCTGGAGCAGGTCTACGCATCGCTCAACACCGGCGACGCGGTCGACACCCACCCGTTCGACCAGCAGTACTGCCACTCGCCGCTGCCGCGCGCCTACCAATGGGCGGACGGCTCGGCCTACATCAACCACGTTGAGCTGGTGCGCAAGGCGCGCAACGCCGAAGTGCCGGCCTCCTTCTACACCGATCCGCTGATGTACCAGGGCGGCTCCGACAGCTTCATCGGCCCGCGCGATCCGATCTTCGCGCTGTCCGAAGAGTGGGGCATCGATCTGGAGGCCGAAGTGGCCGTCATCACCGGCGACGTGCGCATGGGTGCCAGCGCCGCCGACTGCGCCAAGGCGATCCGCCTGGTCATGCTGGTCAACGACGTCTCGCTGCGCAACCTGATCCCGAACGAGCTGGCCAAGGGCTTCGGCTTCTTCCAGTCGAAAGCCGCCAGCGCCTTCTCGCCGGTGGCCGTCACGCCGGACGAACTGGGCGCGCACTGGGCCGACACCAAGCTGCACCTGCCGCTGCTGGTGGATCTGAACAAGCAACCCTTCGGCAAGCCGAACGCCGGCGAGGACATGACCTTCAACTTCGCGCAACTGGTGGCGCACGCCGCCGCCACGCGTGAACTGGCGGCCGGCACCATCATCGGCTCCGGCACCGTGTCGAACAAGCAGGGTAGCCTGCATGGATCGAGCATCGCCAACGGCGGCGTGGGCTACTGCTGCCTGGCCGAGGTGCGTATGTACGAGACCATCGAAAGCGGCAAGCCGCAGACCGGCTTCCTCAAGTTCGGCGACAGCGTGCGGATCGAGATGAAGGACGAGCAGGGCGCCAGCATCTTCGGCGCCATCGAGCAAACCGTCACGCACTACAAAGAGCGCAGCTAAAGCGCCGGTGAGGCAGAGGAGACAAAGATGGAACAACTAGTGGACATCCCCGCGCTCATCGACAAGAGCAGGATCGGCGCCTTCCAGATCGGCGTTTATGTGCTGTGCGGCCTGTGCATCCTGATGGACGGCTTCGACGTGCAGGCGATGGGCTATGTGGCGCCGGCCATCATCCAGGAATGGCATGTCAGCAAAGCCAGTCTCGGGCCGGTGTTCGGCGCCGGCCTGTTTGGCATGTTGGCCGGCTCGCTGGTGTTCAGCGTGATGGCCGACAAAATCGGCCGCCGTCCGGTGCTGATCGGCGCCACCATGTTCTTCTCGGTCTGCATGCTGCTCACGCCATCGTGCACCACGCTCGAACAGCTGCAATGGCTGCGCTTTATCACCGGCATCGGCCTGGGCGCCATCATGCCCAACGTGATGGCGCTGGCCGGCGAATACAGCCCGGTGCGCAGCCGCGTCACCTTGATGATGCTGGTCTCCTGCGGCTTCACCGTGGGCGCCGTGGTCGGCGGCCTGGCTTCCGCCGCGCTGATTCCGTCGTACGGCTGGCAGTCGGTGTTCTACGTCGGCGGCGCCATGCCGCTGGCGATCGGACTGCTGATGATCTTCCTGCTGCCGGAATCGATGCAGTATGTGGTCCTGAGCGGCAAGCGCGTCGAGCGCGTGGCGCAATGGCTGCGCCGCATCGATCCGTCGGCCCCCGTGCATGCGGACAGCCGCTACCTGGTGCACGAGAAGTCCGGCAAGCGCGGCTCGGTGGCGGAGCTGTTCCGCGAAGGCCGCGCGCGCACCACCGTGCTGCTTTGGCTGGTCAATTTCCTCAACCTGCTCAACCTGTACTTTTTATCGAACTGGCTGCCGACCATCCTCAAGGGCGCCGGCCTGTCGACCAGCATGGCGGTATTGGCCGGCACCATCCTGCCCGTCGGCGGCACCATCGGCACGCTGATGATGGGCCGGATGATCGACCGCTCTAGTTTCCGCAGCGTGCTGATACCGGGCTTCCTGGTGGCTGGCGTGGCGATTGTGCTGATCGGCCGTCCGGAAGCGTCGCTGGCCTTCCTGTGCCTGGCGATCCTGGTGGCGGGCTTCTGCATCGTTGGCGGCCAGCCCGCCGTCAACGCGCTGGCGGCCAACTACTATCCCACCACGCTGCGGTCCACCGGCATCGGCTGGAGCCTCGGCGTGGGCCGGGTCGGCTCCATCATCGGGCCGGTGCTGGGCGGTGAGCTGATACGCATGAATTGGCCGAACAGCACGATCTTCGTGATCGCCGCCGTGCCGGCGCTGCTGTCGGCCGTCATGTTGTGGTTGATGGCGCCACCGCAGCCGGCCGCAATTTTAGAACGAGATTTCGCATGAAGCTTTACACCTACTTCCGCAGTTCCGCCGCCTACCGCGTACGGATTGCGCTGAACCTCAAAGGACTGGCCTACGATGCCGTGCCGGTGCACCTGCTGCGCGACGGCGGCGAACAGCTCACCGACAGCTACCGCGCGCTCAATCCATCGGCGCTGCTGCCGACGCTGGACGACGACGGCAGCGTGATCGGCCAGTCGCTGGCCATCATCGAGTATCTGGAGGAGACGCGCCCGCAAGCGCCGCTGCTGCCTACCGGCGCGGCGGACCGTGCCCGCGTGCGCGCGCTGGCGCTGACGGTGGCCGCCGACACGCACCCGCTGGGCAACCTGCGTGTGCTGAAGTACCTGAAGGGGCAGTTGAAGGTGAGCGAAGAGGTCAAGCTCGAATGGCAGCAGCACTGGCTGCAGCTAGGCCTGGCGACGTTGGAGCGCATGCTGGCCGACGACCCGCGCACCGGCCGCTACTGCCACGGCGACACGCCGACGCTGGCCGATTGCTGCCTGGTGCCGCAGGTGTTCAGCGCCCAGCGCTTCGGCGTGGACATGACGCCCTATCCGACCGTCATGCGTATCCACGCCGCCTGCGGCGAGCTGCCCGCCTTCCAGCAGGCGCACCCGTCGCAGCAGCCGGACGCCGAATAGGCGCCGGCGGGATCACGGAAGGATCAGAAGCGGGTGGTCAGCGTCACGCTCGCGTTGCGCGGCGCGCCCGGCTGGATCTGCACGTTGTTGATGGCCGACTCATAGAAGCGCGCATTGCCGACGTTGTTCAACTTGAACCGCACCTCATACTGCCTGGCGCGATAGCTGAGCGCCGCATCCACGCGGACGTAGCCGGGCAGGCGCACCGTATTGTCGGACAGCGCAAACTGGTCGCCGCTGAGAATCGCGCCCAGGCCCGCGCTCCACGCACCGCCCAGTTCCTGGTCCACCCACAGCGATGCGCGCTGGCGCGGCGTCATCTCCGCCCGGTTGCCGCTCGGGATATCGTTGGACGCCACGATGCGCGCGTTGTTGTAGGTGTAGGACGCGTTCAGGCGGCCGCCTTGCCACAGCGCGCCTTGCAGCTCCAGCTCCACGCCCTGGTTGCGCTGCTTGCCGACCTGCAGTTGGCGCAGGCCGGCCGGATCGGTCGGGTCCAGCGTCAACTGGTTGCGTTGTTCGATGCGGAACAGCGCTGCGGTGGTGGAGATGCGTCCACCCAGCCACTCCTGCTTGTAGCCCACTTCCTGCAAATCGGTCTGCAGCGGCTTGACCTGCGACAGCGGCGTGCTGCCGCTGTAAAGCAGGTCGCCGCCGCCGGGCTGCGACGAGCGGCTCAGGTTCAGATACCACGATTGTCCATCGAGCGGCTGGTACACCACGCCCGCGCGCGGCGAGACCACGTTGTCGGTTCGTTCGCTGAACACCTTGGTCAGGCGGTTGGTCTGCTCCTGCTGGAAGCGGTCGAAGCGCACGCCCGCCAGCGCCTTCCACTGCGGCGCGATGGTGATCTGGTCCTGCAGGTACAGCGCCTGCGTCTTGGCCGTGAAGCCGTTGTTCAGCGCCACCGGCAGGGCGCCAAGGTTGGGCGCCGGCAGCACATGCTGCGGCGCGTACAGGTTCACCGGCAAGCCGATGCCGGTTTGCGCGGTGACCACGTCGCGCTTCTGGTCCGACAGCTCCACACCAGCCAGCAGCGCGTGCCGGTCCAGCGTGTACGCCAACTCGGTCTGGTTGATCAGGTTGCGCTGCGTCTGCGGGAAGTAGGTGATCTGGCGCGACACGGTGTTGTCCGCGTTGACGCGGCGGTTGCGGGTGTTCACGCCTTCGAGTTCGGTGCGGCTGTACTGGAAGGTGTTCTCCAGTTTCAGGCGGTCGTTGAAGCGGTGCTCCAGTTTGACCTTCGCCATGTCGCTGTCGGTGCTGGTGTAGTCGTAGCTCTCGCCGTAGAAGGTCGACGGCGACACCGCCACCGGCCGGCCAGCAAGCGACGGCACGCCGCGATCCGGCGTGCGGTCCTCGCGCTGCACCTCGGCCTGCAGCAGCAGCGAGGTGGCAGGCGACAGCGCAAACTTCACCGAGGGCGCCAGCAGCTTGCGCGTGTGTTCGACCACGTCGCGATAGCTGTCGCCGGTGTCGTACACGGCGATCAGGCGGCCGTTGACGGTGCCGCTCAGCGCACCGCCGGCGTCGATGCTCATGCGCCGTTCGTTGTCCGATCCCAGCGTGGCGGAGACTTCGGTCTCCTGCTTGGCGCGCGGCTGTTTGCTGACCCGGTTGATCAGGCCACCGGCCGAGCCGCGTCCATACAGCGCCGCCGCCGCGCCCTTGATCACTTCGATCTTCTCGACCGTCGCCAGGTCGCGCGAATACAGCGTGTCATCGCGCACGCCATCGAGGCTGGTGTCGCGCAGCGAGTAGAAGCCACGGATATAGAACTCGTCGCGGCGACCTTCGCCCTGGCCGGCCACCACGCTGCTGACGTAGTCCAGCGCATCCTTGCTGGTCAACGCGGCGCGGTTGCGCAGGTTTTCCTGGGTGACGACGCTGACCGATTGCGGCGCGTCGAGCAGGCTGCCCTGGGCCTTGGTGCCGCTGGCGCCGGCGGCCAGGCCGTCGCTGGTGCCGGTCACGGTCACCTGCTGCATGGTCTGGATGTCGTCCGCCTGCGCGGAAAAAACGAAGCCTGCCAGCAGCAGGGGAAGTGGTTTCAAAACTGTTTTCATTGTTTGATTGCGGTAGCCGGGAAGGAACGCGAAACATTATCTTGTGTAAAGGTAAATGTCAATGCAAATGATAATGATTCGTGTTTGAGCATAGGGAAAGCCGCCGTATCAGGCGCTGACCACGCGGTCGCGCCCTTCGTGCTTGGCCTGGTAGAGCGCCTTGTCGGCCCGCGAGATCAGCGACGAGGCGCTGTCCGGCGGCCCCTCCGGCGTCGACGAGGCCACGCCGATGCTGACGGTGAGCGCGATCCGTTCGCCGTTGTCGCCCTCGATGCGCAGCATGGCGACATCGGCCCGCAGCCGTTCGGCGGCGCCGCTGGCGACATCGATCCCGGTTTCCGGCATCAGCAGCACGAACTCCTCGCCGCCGAAGCGCGACGCCATGTCGATATTGCGCATGCCCCCCTCCAGCGCCCGCGCCACCGCCACGATGGCGCGGTCGCCCGCCTCGTGGCCGTAGACATCGTTGACGTCCTTGAAGTGGTCGATGTCGACCATCAGCAGCGACAGCGAATGCTTGAAGCGCCGGCTGCGTTCCAGCTCCTTGTTGATCTGCTCCGTCATGCGGCGGCGGTTGCCGATGCCGGTCAGCGGATCGGTGGTGGCCAGTTGTTCGAGCTTGGTGTTGGCCGCCATCAGCTCCAGCGTGCGCCGCGTCACCCGCGCCTCCAGCTGGTTGCGCTCATTGTGCAGCGCGAGCAGCGTCTGGCGCCGGCCGCGCAGCGCGAAGACCAGCGCCGAGATCAATACGCCCTCCAGCACGATCAGCGTGAGGCCGGCCAGTATCTGCCAAAGGTATTCCTCGAACACGCTGCGCGGGCGGTTGACCCATTGCGCCGTCGGCGGAATATTCTGCAAGTGGAAGCGCTGCGTCGCGCCATGGTCGAACAGATAGCCGGGAATGCCGGCGATATCGGGCTTACGCTGCAACAGGATGGCGCCGATGGCGCGGCCTATGCGTTCGGCGCTGACCACGTAGCCGCCCACCACGCCGGGCACCACGATGGCCTCCCAGTTGGTGAAGATCGGCACCTGCGTGGTGGCCGCCAACCGGCGCGCGATGTCCACCGGCCGGCGGCGCTCGCCGGCGCTGTCGTGATAGCTGGGCAGCAGGAAGATGGCGCTACCGGGCCGCAGCAGCGCGGCGCGGCGGAAGATCTCCGCATAGGTGAGATGGTCCCAGTATTCGAAGCGCAATTGCCGCGCATAGATGCCGGCCGCATCGCGCACGCCGTTCACCGATTCCTGCATGCGGTCGGTGCTGTCGCCGATCACCACCACATGCCGCACCTCCGGCGCCACCTGCGGGATCACGCCGATGGCGCGCTCGAAGCTGGCCTGCACCTGGTAGGCGATGCCGTCGTGCGGCGACCAGTTCAGGCGTCCGTGGTTCATGTAGTGGCGCGGCACGCCGCGGAACAGGTCGGGGCGGTCGCTGAGGAAGCGCGCCGCCACATAGTTCTCGGTGATGATGGCGTCGAACTGGATGTGCGCGTACTTGGTGCGCAGGTACTGCTCCATGCCGGCCTGCGCCTGCTCGTCGCCGACGCGCACGGCGTCGAAGCGTTCTTCGAAGATGCCCAGCGCGGAGGTCTGGCGGTTGTCGGCCAGTTCGGCCGACAGGCCCTTGTGGATCAGCGACTGCCAGGCCGACGCGGAATCGGAACCCAGCGAATACAGCACCAGCACCTTGCGCTCGCCGGCGGCCCACGTCGGCGCCGCCATCGCCGCCAGCGCCCACGCCAGCAGCGCGCAGCCCAGCAGCAGCCGGCGCCAGAGTTGGCGCGACCCGATTCCCTGCGCGGCAAATGGATGATCCCTGTGCGGCATGGTCGGCGTTGAGTCCTGGTGCAAAACTGGCGCGTACGGCGAGGTTTGCATTAAGGAAAGTCTAGCACGCTTTCCCGCACGATTGTGCGGGTCATGCGGTCACGCGGCGCGCAAGGCGTCGACGATTTTCATGCGGGCCGCGCGCAGCGCCGGCAGGAAGCCGCCGACCATGCCCATCGCCAGCGAAAACATGAGCGTTTTGACCACGATGGCGGGCGTCAGGCGGAAGCCGAAGGCCAGCTCGGAGAAGGATTGGAAATTGGTGGTCGAGAAGGACAGGAACTGCATCAGCGAGGCGCAGGTCAGGCCCAGCGCGCCGCCCAGCACCGCCAGCAGCATCGACTCGGCCAGGAAGGCGGCCAGGATGCTGCGGCGCTGGAAGCCCAGCGCGCGCAAGGTGCCGATCTCGCCGACGCGGTTGGCGACCGAGGCGTACATGGTGATGGTCGCGCCTATCATCGCGCCGATCGAGAAGATGATCGACAGGATCAGCCCCAGCACGCTGATGAAGGTCGACAGCGCCTTCGACTGGTCGGAGTAGAAGGTCTGTTCGCGCTTGGCGTCCAGCGTCAGGCGCTGGTCGGATTCGATGTCCTTCTTGAAGCCGTCGAACAGCGAGGTGTCGGCCAGCCGCAGCACCATGGCCGAATAGGCGTTGCGGCGGAAGGCCGGCATCAGCTGGTCGGCGTCGCCCCAGATCTCGGAATCGAAGCCGCTGTTGCCGGCGTCGAACAGGCCGACCACGGTCCACTCGCGCTGGCCGAAGCGCAGCGTCTCGCCGATGCCGGCGCCCTCGAAGCGGCGCGCGATGCTGGCGCCGGCGATGATCTCGGAAGCGCCGGGACGGAACATGCGGCCCGCCGTCAGCTTCACCTGCGGCCGCAGCATCAGGCCGCGCGGCGAGATGCCGCGGATGATCACGTTGGACGGCTTGGCCGAGCCGCGCTTGTTGAGCGAGATGAGCACCACCGTTTCCTTCGACAGCAAGGGCTGGCCGTCGGCGCCGCGCGCGATGGAAGGGTGGCTGGAGGCGATGCTGGCCTGGGTGCGGTCCACGCCGCTCTGCACCTCGGTGTCGGCCGAGCGGCGGATCAGGATCACGTTGTCGTATTCGCCGGTGGTGACCATGGTGTTGCGCAGGCCCTCGTCGAGCATCAGCACCGTGGCGAACACAAACACCACCAGCGCCAGGCCGGCGCCGGTCAGCGTGGTGGTCAGGCGGCGCGCCCACAGGTTGCGGGCCACGTAGGAGAGGGGGATCTTCAACCGATGCTCCTCAAGCCGTCGACGATGTTGATGCGCACCGCGCGGATGGTCGGCGCGATGGCGGCCACCGTGCCGATGACCAGCGCCGCCAGCACCTGCTGCAGCACCGTCAGCCGCGACACCTCGAACACCGGGAACATGGTGCCCATCACCTTGCCGAGGACAGTGGCGAACGGGAACAGGATGACGATGCCGATGGCCGCGCCGAACGCCGCCAGCAGCAGCGATTCGCCGAAGATCATCAGCGCCAGGAAGCCGGGGCCGAAGCCGAGCGCCTTCAGCGTCGCGTACTCGCCCAGGCGCTCGCGCGCGCTCATGGCCATGGTGTTGGCCATCACCGCGCCGATGATGACGATCACCACGAAGGACACCACGCGGATCGCCACCACGATCGCCTCCGACATCGACACGAAGCCCAGTTGGAACGCCTTCTCGGTCTCGGTCAGCGTCTCGGCCAGCGAGTTGGCGAACTCCTTGTCGACGGCGGCGGAGATGCCGGCGGCGTTCTCCGGCTGGTCGATCTGCACCACGAACACGCCGATCTGGTTGGCGCGGCGCGGCGCCACCTTCTTCATCGTCTCGTTGACGTAGTCCCAGTGGAAGAACAGGGTGGCGGTGTTGGTGGTGCTTTGCCGGCCGTCGTAGATGCCGCGCACCACCAGCTCCCAGTTGCCGGGATAGATGGTGCCCTTGAGCGGAATGATGTCGCCGACCTTGAAGCCGTATTGGTCGGCCAGCTTGCGGCCGACGATGCAGCCCTTGCGGTCCTTGAGGAAGTCGGCGCGCTGCTCGGGCGGCAGCAGGTAGTCGGGATAGATGTCCAGGTAGCTCTCGCCGGAGATGGCGAACTGCGCGAAGAAGTTCTTGGGATCCTTGTACGTGCCCTGGAACCAGTTGGCGAAGCCGACCCCGGACACGCCCGGCACCGCGCGGATGCGCGCCTGGTAGGACAGCGGCAGCGGGAACACCAGCGAGGTCTTGTTGCGCGTGACCAGCGTGGTGTTGGACGCGCCCTCGGCGCCGGCGTACCACGCGTCGACCACCGTCTGTAGCAGGCCGAAGGAAAAGATCGCCACCACCAGGCCGAGGATGGTCAGCGAGGTGCGCAGCTTGTGGCGCATGGCGTTCTTGAAGATCAGCCGCAGCGTGTACATGGTGCCAGGCCTATACGGTTGGTAAGGCCGGTTCGCCGGCGAGCAGTTCGCCCTTGTCGAGATGGACCATGTTGCGCGCCTGCGCGGCCGCGTTGGCGTCGTGCGTCACCATGATGATGGTCTTGCCCAGCTGCTGGTTGAGCTGCTGGAGCAGCGCCAGGATCTCGGCCGCCGAGTTGCGGTCCAAGTCGCCGGTCGGCTCGTCGGCCACGATCAGCGTCGGGTCGGTGACGATGGCGCGGGCGATGGCCACGCGCTGCTGCTGGCCTCCGGACAGCTCGTTCGGCGTGTGGTCCATGCGGTCGGCCAGGTTGACCATCTCCAGCGTCAGCTCCACGCGCTCGCGCCGTTCGCGCCGCGACAGGGGCGTGAGCAGCAGCGGCAGTTCCACGTTCTCGAACGCCGACAGCACCGGCATCAGGTTGTAGAACTGGAAGATGAAGCCGACGTTGGTCGAGCGCCAGTGCGCCAGGTCGCTCTCGCTCATGCCGGCGATGTCCAGGCCCGCGATGCGCAGCACGCCGCTATCGGGCTTGTCGATGCCGGCGATGAGGTTGAGCAGGGTGCTCTTGCCGGAGCCGGAAGGGCCCATCAGCGCCGTGAAATCGCCGGCCGGTATCGCCAGGCTGATATCGCGCAGCACCTCCACCACCTGGTCGCCGCGGCGGTAGGACTTGACCAGGTGTTCGATCAGTACCAGTGGTTCGCTCATCTTATTTTTTCGCCAGGCTGACGGAGGCGCCGTCGTGCAGCTTGGCGTCCGGCGCCAGCACCACCTTGTCGCCGGGCTTGACGCCTTTGACCTCGGTCAGGTCGCCGATCTTGCGGCCCTGCGTCACCGGCACCTGCCTCACCTTCTCGCCATCGAGCACGAACACCACCGGCTTGCCGTCGCGCGTGGCGATGGCGGCCGGCTGCACGGCGGTCACGGCCTGCCTGTCCTCCGGCGGCACGGGTTTCGACAGGAAGGCCACCTTGGCGCTCATGTCCGGCAGCACGCGCGGATCGTGGTCGAGGAAGCGCACCTTGACCAGCAAGGTGGCCTTGCTGCGGTCCATGGTCGGCACCATGCGCGAGACGTTGCCGGCCAGGTGCAGCTCGGGGAAGGCGTCGAGCAGGATCTCGGTCGGCTGGTCGACGCGGATCTTGCTGAGGTTCGATTCGGAGACGTCGGCCTCCACCTCCAGCGTGTCCATGTCGGCGATGGTGACCACCGCGCCCTTGCTGTCGGCGGCGGAGGAGAAGGGCGTGATGTTGTCGCCGACGTTGGCGCTCTTGGTCAGGATCACGCCGTCGAACGGCGCGCGTATCACCGTCTGGTCCAGCGCCACCTGCGCCACCTGCGCGTTGGCCCTGGCGGCGGCGATGGCGGCGTTGAAGCCGGCGATGTTGGCCTTGGCCTTGGTCAGCCGCGCCTGCGCGGTGTCGTAGGCGGAGGCGGTGATGAATTTCTGGTTCAGCAGCTCGGCGGTGCGCTTGAAGTTGGCCTGCGCGTCGAGCAGCTCGGCCTGGCCCTGCTCCAGGTTGGCCTGCGCCACCTTGACGTTGGCCTGCGCCTGGCCCAGCGTGGCGCTGACGTCGCGGTTCTCCAGCCGCGCGATGATCTCGTCCTTCTTGACCTTGCTGCCTTCGAGCACGCCCAGCCACTCCAGCCGGCCGGTGGCCTTGGACGACAGCGCCGCCTTGCGCTGCGCCACCACGTAGCCGGTGGCGTTGAGCAGGGTGTAGCTCTGCGAAGGCCAGGTCTGCGCCACGGTGACGGTTTCCACGCTGCTTTTGCCGCTGAACTGGCCCATGGCGACCTTGCCGCCAATGCCGGCCACGATCACCACCAGCGCGATCTTGATCCAGCGGCGGCGCTTGGACCGTTGCCCTTGAACCTGCGCGGGAGCACCGCGCTCTATTTTCAAACGGGAGATGTCGGGAGTCGCCACAAGTTCCTCACAAGTTCACGCTGCATGAATGTTGACAATTAAGTCAGCAAATAGTGCTGGAAAAACCCGTTTGCCGCAAGTTCTATCGAGCGGCAGGCGCCGCCGCTTATCTCACGTTGATTGCCAAGATGCTGGTCGGGCTGTTGATGTACAAAACACCGTTCGAGGACAACAACAGCTTGCCGCCTGCCGGATAAGTCCACACTGACATATGGGTGTTGCGGTCGATTGCGTAGGTCGCGGTGTCGGTACTGACAAACACCAGATTATTCGTCAACACAATATTACCGAGCCATTGCTTCACCGTGGCCGGAGGTGTCCAGCTCCACGCCAGGCTGCCGTCGGCCTCATTGCGTGCCTCGAGCGCCAGCGACTTGTCCCGTAACGCAAAGACGACCTTGTTATCGTAGGCGGAACCGCGCAGATATTTACCGTCGACTTTCCACCGCGCGACGAGTGCCGAGGCATCGAAATCAGTCAACGCGCTGGTGCTGGCGACAATCACATGGTTTGCAGCGCCGAGCATCGGCGTCGCACCATAATCTGACCAGTCGGTGCCGGTGTCCGTGGTCTGGCCGACCGCGGCGCCGGTCAGGCGGTTATGCACGTACAGCTGAGTTCTCAGATAGACGTAGGTGTTGTTGGCATCGACCGCGGGCGTCCAACCATCGATCTGCGCAAGCCGGGCGAACCATTGCTGGCTGCCTGCGTTGGCGTCGAACGCAAACATGCCGCCGTAAGTGCCGCCCTCGGAATACACGCTGCCGCCGAGCACGACCGGCGCCAGATAGTGCTCCCACTGCGACGACGTTGGCGTTTTGAACAGTTGGGTGCCGCTCATGGCGTCGAAGCCAAACATCGCCGTGGATTGCTGCGAGCCGGCGGACAGGTACACTTTGCCGTTGGCGTAACCAGGAGGATTGGTGGTCGCATAGCTCAGATCTGCGAAGTCATGTACCCATGCTTGCGTGGCGTCCTGTTCTTTCAGTGCGAACAACAGGTGCCCATGTGCGTTGCTGTCGTAATAGGGGCCGGTCGAAAAATACAACTGTCCATTGCCGGTGACGACGTCCGAAATTGACATCTGCCTGCCATTCACGGCGGGGGTCTCGTATTTCCAGCGCACGTTGAATGCCGAAGCGCTGAGCGTCACCGGAACCAGGCCCGTGTGTGCAGGGTTGGCCTGGTAGCCGCTCCAGTCGCCAGCCCCCGACAGCGGAACAAGGGTGGTGAGATTTGATGTCGTGGCGCCGCCAGCCGGCGAAATCACATCGATCACATACGGGACCTTAAATGGCGCCCCCTCGAGTTGCGCCGTGCAGTTCGTGTCCTTGCAGACGTCAACGGTGATATTGCCCGCATAGTGGCCAGCAGTTGCCGATGCCGAAGTCGCGACAGTGACGGCGACGCTGCCGTCCGTATCTATTTTGGTCTGAACCGACTCGATCACGTTGCTGTCGGCGTTCATCTTGATGTAGGCGATGCCCACGAAGGTCGTGGTCTGGCTTGCCTTGGCCGTGATTGTGATCGGGTAGCCCGCAACAAATTTAGCGGTGAGCTTGCCCGGAGTTATCGTGTATGGCGGCGGTGCGGCGGGAGTCGACGGTACTTCGGGCGTGCTCGGTGTCACCGGAGCGGTGTTTGCCGGAGTGCTGGATCCTCCGCCCCCACCGCAGGCAACGAGGAAAAGGCTGCCGATGGCGACGGCGAGATAACGCGGTTTGAAGTAAGCGGTCAGATGCATTTCGGTTGGTAAAAGATTGTAGTTTTCTAAATGTTGAATACTATCATCCATTGCCGCAGGGAAAACTCTCCAAACGTTGCAGTCGAACTGATTCAGGCGATGTGCATCAGCGATACAATCACGCCTTTCCCCAAACGTTTTTCTCCCATGACGATCCCCACCCTGATCCTTGATGCGCTCGCGCGTGCGGATGCTTCCTGGCGGCCATTGCTGATCGAAGGCCTGGAAGCCATGATGGCGGCCACGCCCGATTACCTGCCGCAACTGGCGCAGGACCAGTACCTGCCCACCGAACAACGTCTATTCGCCGCCTTCGCGCTGCCGCTGCCGCAGGTGCGCTACGTGCTGGTCGGCGAAGGCCCGTATCCGCGCGCCGAGAGCGCCACCGGCGTCTGCTTCATGGATGGGGCTGTTGGCAGTCTTTGGTCGGAAGAAGTCGGCGGTGGCTTGTCGAAGCAGGTGAACAAGGCCACTTCGCTGCGCAACTTTATGAAGATGCTGTTGGTGGCCGATGGTCAACTGTCGCTGTCGAATACTGCTGGCGAAGCGATGGCCGCCGTTGCCACCCGTGCGCGCAGCGGCGACGGCGCGATGATACAAACGCTGGCCGTCCTGCAGGACAAGCTGACCGCTCATGGGTTCCTGCTGCTGAATGCCTCGCTTGTTTTTCGCGGTCATGTGGCCCCGGCAAAGGACGCCAAGGCTTGGCAACCGTTTTTCGAGACCGTCATGGCGGGCTTGGGAGCGGAGCCCGACCCTCCACCGACCCTGGTGCTGTGGGGGAAAATTGCCGAGCAACTCAATAAATTACCGATAATAAAACAGTTCCCGAAAATTGCTGCCGAGCATCCTTATAACCTGAGCTTCATCGCCAATAAGGACATGCACGCCTTATTCGGTCCGATGCAACTGCTTCGTTCTGAGCTGTAAGATGATTTCAATATGGAAACGCCCTAAAGTGGAATAGCAATCAAGATGGTGATTGTTCTTTTTGCCACTCTGCGGCGGAGCACGGATGAACCAAACCAATTCGTTTGCCGCCATGCCGCTTGCTGCGTCGCAAGTTAGTCGTGCAGGGCCGATTGCCTATCAACTCAATAAATTGCCGATAGCTATTTAGCTGGCTGTCATCACGCAAGTTTTGATGCCTAAAAATAAACTAAATGTGACAATGATTCTGTGGTACCATTAATTGCAATTAACATAATTATTGCTGTTTTACCACTTCGAGGAGCATTGATGAAAAAAACTTCACTTCGTTTGGCCGTGACGTTGACGCTGTTCGCGGCGGCGCAGGCCAGTTATGCGGTCAACTACACGGGAAAGTTGCTCGAAATAGGCAGCTTGTCTGGCCGGAACTCTGCGGTCAGCATCAATGACAATCTGCAGATCGCCGGGTTTGCGCAGGCACCGTATCAGACTGGTGGCGCGCCTGTCCGGCATGCCGGCATGTGGGATGGCGGCACCGCCAAGTTCACCGATCTGACGCCGCAACTGAACGGCTTCGCCCGCGCCAACGGGGTTAACAACGCGGGCAATGTCGTCGGGACCATCGGTTCGGATCTTCACCCGGAAACCCAAACGGCGGTAGTCTGGAATGGCAATGACATGACGGTGCTGCAGGGTAATTCAGCTGGCGCCAATGCAATTAATAATCACGACGTCATTGTCGGATACGCCGGTAACCAGGCACATAAATGGGAAAACGGCGTGGGAACGGCGTTGGCTGTCACATCAGACTCTGAGTATTCGAGCGCGACGGCCGTCAATGACCATGGTGCGATTGTAGGCTTCATTTCCTCTGGCGCTTATTTCCAGGCCCGCGCCACCAAGTGGAATGGCGACAAAATATCCACGCTGGATTTCGCCAGAAACGACGTTGCCACCTATGCCCAGTCCATTAACAACGCGGGACAAGTAGTAGGGTACGGATTTGACTTCGATGAAGTGAGGCATGCTGAACTGTGGTCTGCGGACGGCAAGGTAACTGTGTTGACGGGCCCCGAAGACGGCACCATCCATAGCTCCGCCTTCGGCATCAATAATTCTGGCTGGATTGTCGGTAGCGCGAGCACGGGCCTCGACACATATGGCGTGCTGTGGATGGGGACGACCGGCATCAATCTCAACCAGTATCTTGACCGCGGCCTCTATGACAGTGGCTGGCGCATCACTTTGGCGAATGGCATTAATGATCGCGGTGATATTGTCGCGGAACTCGCCAACGTCAAGAACCGGAACTTGGAGAACATGTCCTACCTGTTGACCGTGAGCGCTGTGCCCGAGCCGGAAGCTTACGCCATGCTGCTGGCCGGCTTGGCGTTCGTGGGAGGAATCGCGCGTCGCCGCCGCATCGCCTGACAATCGCCTGCCGCGCAGGCATCAACTCTGAACGCCCCGGTATGGTTACCGGGGCGTTTGTCATTTGGGCACCGGCGTTTGGCGTTCGCTGGCAATTCAGCGCTGTCGGCAAACTTTGTTAAAGTTTGGTATACTTGACTAAATCGATCAACTAATCAGCTCTTTTGCAACACCGTGATGAGTGATGAGGTCGATATTTTAACCTAGTTGAACCGAGGTAGTGATGCGTCTGACCACCAAAGGCCGTTTTGCTGTGACTGCGATGATCGATCTGGCTTTGCGCCAAGGCAAAGGCCCGGTCACGCTCTCGGGCATCAGCCAGCGCCAGGCCATCTCGCTGTCCTACCTGGAGCAGTTGTTCGGCAAGCTGCGCCGCCACGAGATCGTCGAATCGATCCGTGGCCCGGGCGGGGGCTACAGTCTGGCGCGCCGCGCCGACAAGGTCACCGTGGCCGACATCATCATCGCCGTCGATGAGCCGCTCGATGCGACCCAATGCGGCGGCAAGGAAAATTGCCACGGCGCGGACGCCGCCAGCGGCGCACGCTGCATGACCCACGAACTGTGGGCCACGCTGAACGAAAAAATGGTCGATTACCTGGATTCCGTGTCGCTGCAGGATCTGGTCGATCAACAGAAGCAAAAGAATGCTGAACAAAACGTGGTCGTGATGCACCGTAACCACGCCGCGCTTGGTTAAGAGAACTAGTTAACGGAGTAACCTAGATGAACGCCCCTGAAAAAAACATCGCGCCAGTGAAGTTCCAGACCGCCCCGCATTTCCCGATCTACATGGACTACTCGGCCACCACGCCGATCGATCCACGCGTCGCCGACATGATGATTCCCTACCTGCGCGAGCAGTTCGGCAATCCCGCCTCGCGCAGCCACATGTACGGCTGGACCGCGGAGAAAGCGGTGGAGGAGGCGCGCGGCCACGTCGCGGCGCTGGTCAATGCCGACCCGCGTGAAATCATCTGGACCTCCGGCGCCACCGAGTCGAACAACCTGGCCATCAAGGGCGCGGCGCAGTTCTACAAGACCAAGGGCAAGCACATCATCACCGTCAAGACCGAGCACAAGGCTGTGCTGGACACGGTGCGCGAACTGGAACGCCAGGGCTTCGAGGCGACCTACCTGGAACCGCAGGACAACGGCCTGATCACCATCGAGCAGCTGACCGCCGCCATCCGCCCGGACACCATCCTGGTCTCCGTCATGTTGGTCAACAACGAGATCGGCGTGATCCAGCCGATCGACGAGATCGGCGCGCTGTGCCGCTCGAAAGGCATCATCTTCCACTGCGACGCCGCGCAAGCGACCGGCAAGGTGGTGATCGACCTGCAAAAAACCAAGTGCGACCTGATGACCTTCACCGCCCACAAGACCTACGGCCCTAAAGGCATCGGCGCGCTGTACGTCTGCCGCAAGCCGCGCGTGCGTATCGAAGCGCAGATGCACGGCGGCGGCCACGAGCGCGGCCTGCGCTCCGGCACCCTGCCTACCCACCAGATCGTCGGCATGGGCGAAGCCTTCCGCCTGGCGAAAGTGGAGATGGACAGCGAGATCGCCCGCATCAAGGGCCTGCGCGACCGCCTGGCCAAGGGCCTGCAGGAGATCGAAGAAACCTACATCAACGGCGACATGGAGCACCGCGTGCCGCACAACCTGAACGTCAGCTTCAACTACGTCGAAGGCGAGTCGCTGATCATGGCTGTGAAGGACCTGGCCGTGTCGTCCGGTTCCGCCTGCACCTCGGCCTCGCTGGAGCCATCGTACGTGCTGCGCGCCCTGGGCCGCAGCGACGAGCTGGCGCACAGCTCGATCCGTTTCACCATCGGCCGCTTCACCACCGAAGAGGACATCGACTTCGCCATCAACCTGATGAAGTCCAAGGTACACAAACTGCGTGAGCTGTCGCCACTGTGGGACATGTTCAAAGAAGGCATCGACATCAGCTCGATCCAATGGGCAGCCCACTAATTATTCAGATACAGGAGCATCAAAATGGCTTACTCGGAAAAAGTGTTGGACCACTATGAAAATCCACGCAACGTGGGCGCGTTCGAAAAGGGTGACGAGACCGTCGGCACCGGCATGGTCGGCGCGCCGGCCTGCGGCGACGTGATGAAGCTGCAGATCAAGGTCGGCGCCGATGGCCTGATCGAAGACGCGAAGTTCAAGACCTACGGCTGCGGTTCGGCCATCGCATCGAGCTCGCTGGTGACCGAATGGGTCAAGGGCAAGACGCTGGACCAGGCGCTGGCCATCAAGAACACGCAGATCGCTGAAGAGCTGGCGCTGCCGCCGGTGAAAATCCACTGCTCGATCCTGGCGGAAGACGCCATCAAGGCAGCGGTACTGGACTACCAGACCAAGCACCCAGTCGCGGCCTAAGTCTGTTTTAACCGGCGGCGTACATCGCCGCCGGCACGGAGAATCAAATGGCAATCACCCTGACCGAAAAAGCAGCCAAGCATATCAACCGCTACATCGAACGCCGTGGTAAAGGCGTTGGTTTGCGTTTTGGCGTGCGTACCACCGGCTGCTCGGGCCTGGCCTACAAGCTGGAATACGTGGACGAAGTCGCGCCGGAAGACAGCGTGTTCGAATCGCACGGCGTCAAAGTATTCGTCGATCCGAAAAGCCTGCCGTACATCGACGGCACCGAGCTCGATTTCGCGCGTGAAGGCTTGAACGAAGGCTTCAAGTTCCATAACCCGAACGAGAAAGACGCTTGCGGTTGCGGCGAGAGCTTCCGCATCTGATAAGCCATGCAAAATCACTTTGAGTTGTTCAATCTGCCGCAGCAGTTTGCCGTGGACGCGGGGGCGCTGGACAGCGCCTACCGCGACGTGCAGGGCCGCGTCCATCCCGACAAATTCGTCAATGCCACCGACGCCGAAAAGCGCGTCGCCATGCAGTGGGCCACGCGCGCCAACGAAGCCTACCAGACCCTGAAGAATCCGCAGAAACGCGCGCAGTACATGTGCGAGTTGAACGGCGTCGATTTGCAGACCGAGTCCAACACGGCGATGCCGATGGCCTTCCTGATGCAGCAGATGGAATGGCGCGAAGAGCTGGGCGACGCCCGCGCCGCAAAGGACAGCGACGCGCTGGAAGTGCTCGACAAGCAGCTGCGCAACGAACGCAAGGCGCGCCTGGCGGAGATCGAACAGCAGATCGATGCCAACGACTACGTGCAAGCCGCGCAAGGTGTGCGCGCACTGATGTTTTTGGAAAAAATGAAGCAGGAAATAGATGGAGCGTTAAGTCAGTTAGAGGATGCCTAATGCCCGATGTCGCGATCTTGCTCGGATATATTTCTGAGGGCATCAAGATCCTCGGTGGCTTGGCATCGTTTTACGCACTAATCAAATTAAGACAGATTGAGAAACGCTACCTCTTCAAGGCAACCATTCCCGATGTAGTAAAAAACCTGAGGGAGTCGTTACGCCAGCTAAATGCGGCGATAGATTGACATATACGGCAAAGGCATGGGTTTGGTGAGGTCGCTTGAACATGATCAAGTTGATCAAGGTTGGAGCAGAAAATGAGCGAAGACAAGTTTGATCGTTTTGAACGCGGCGTTTTTCAGATTTTCCGATTGACCCACCTCGGAGAAATGCAATGGTCCAGAAAGAATCCACCGCAGAGTCTGACGGGCGGCACGAATTCAGTCTTTCCCTATTTCTTTGAGGCGGAATACGGAGGGAAACGCCTGGGGCTGTTTCAGGAGCGATATCGCTATGCTATCTCCGAGACCGAAGAACGTTGGGGCGAGCGTGTCGGACTGGTATTGTTAGATTCAGCTGGTGATGTGGAGTTTGAGTTTCCGCTTACGCCGTTCACCGATGATTTGTTTGAAGCAGTAAAAATAAAAGAGTCGAACGTTGATGATTTCCTCAACGTCTTAATGCAATCTGAGCCGCATGGCGTGAAAATATAAATGGCACTTCTGCAAATCTCCGAACCAGGCATGTCCACCGCACCGCACCAGCATCGGCTGGCGGTCGGTATCGACTTGGGTACCACCAATTCGCTGGTCGCCACGGTGCGCAACAGCATTCCAGAAGTGCTGAACGATGAGGATGGCCGCCCGCTGCTGCCGTCCGTGGTGCGCTATCTGCCCAACGGCCACGCCAACATCGGCTACAAGGCGCAGGCCGCGCAGACCACCGATCCGAAGAACACCATCGTCTCCGTCAAGCGCTTCATGGGCCGCGGCCTGGCCGATATCGCCTACGCGGAAAACATGCCCTACGATTTCCAGGACACGCCTGGCATGGTGCAGCTCAAGACCATCGCCGGCATCAAGAGCCCGGTCGAGATATCGGCGCAGATCCTGGCCACGCTGCGCCAGCGCGCCGAGGATTCGCTGGGCGACGATCTGGTGGGCGCGGTCATCACCGTGCCGGCCTACTTCGACGACGCGCAGCGCCAAGCCACCAAGGATGCGGCGCAGCTGGCCGGCATCAACGTGCTGCGACTGCTGAGCGAGCCGACCGCCGCCGCCATCGCCTACGGCCTGGATAACGGTTCGGAAGGTTTGTACGCGGTCTACGATCTGGGCGGCGGCACCTTCGACATCTCCATTCTCAAGCTGAGCAAGGGCGTGTTCGAGGTGCTGTCCACCGGCGGCGACTCCGCGCTGGGCGGCGACGATTTCGATCACCGCCTGTTCTGCTACATCCACCAGCAGGAAAAACTGGCGCCGCTGTCGGACGAGGACACCGCTGTGCTGATGGTGAAGGCGCGCGAGGCGAAAGAGCAGCTGTCGACCAAGAACGATGTGACCGTCGACGCGATCCTCGGCTCCGGCGAGGAAGTGCATCTGAAGATCACCGCCGAGACCTTCCAGGAGATCACCAAGCACCTGATCGACAAGACCATGAAGGCCATCAAGAAGGCGCTGCGCGACGCGAGCGTCGACGCGGACGATATCGATGGCGTGGTCATGGTCGGCGGCGCGACCCGCATGCCGCATGTGCAGCGCGCGGTCAGCGAATACTTCCACACCATCCCGCACGCGAACATCGACCCGGACAAGGTGGTGGCGCTGGGCGCGGCGGTGCAGGCCAATCTGCTGGCCGGCAACCGTGCGCCGGGCGACGACTGGTTGCTGCTGGATGTGATCCCGCTGTCGCTGGGCATCGAAACCATGGGCGGCCTGGTCGAGAAGATCATCCCGCGCAATTCGACCATCCCTTGCGCCCGCGCGCAGGAATTCACGACCTTCAAGGACGGCCAGACCGCGCTGGCGGTGCACGTGCTTCAGGGCGAGCGCGAGCTGGTGTCCGATTGCCGCTCGCTGGCGCGCTTCGAGCTGCGCGGCATTCCGCCGATGGTGGCCGGTGCCGCGCGCATCCGCATCACGTATCAAGTGGATGCGGACGGTTTGCTGTCGGTGTCCGCGCGCGAGCTGCGCTCCGGCGTGGAAGCGTCGATCGTCGTCAAGCCGGCCTATGGCCTGGGCGACGACGACGTCGCGCGCATGCTGCAGGATTCGTACAAGTCGGCCGATACCGACATGGTCGCCCGCGCACTGCGCGAAGAGCAGGTCGAGGCCGAGCGCATCATGCTGGCTACGCAATCGGCGCTGGACGAAGATGCTGGCTTGCTGAGCGATGAAGAACGCGCCGCCGTCGATACCTTGATGAACAAGGTGCGCGACGTGGTCGCGCAATCGCAGACCGGCGCCGCCGATCACGCGGCGGTGAAGTCCGCCGTCGAAGCGCTGGCCAACGGCACCGAAGAATTCGCATCGCGCCGCATGGATCGCAGCGTGCGCAGCGCACTGGCCGGCAAGACGCTGGACCAGGTAGTTTAAACAAACCTAGAGGTATCAAGTGCCACAAATCGTATTCCTGCCCCACGCAAAACTGTGCCCGGACGGCGCCGTCATCGAAGCCGAAGCCGGCAAGACGCTGTGCGACGTCATGCTTGAAAATGACATCCACATCGAGCACGCCTGCGAGAAGTCCTGTGCCTGCACCACCTGCCACGTGCTCGTGCGCGAAGGCTTCAACTCGCTGAACGAAGCCTCCGAGACCGAGGAAGACCTGCTGGACAAGGCCTGGGGCCTGGAAGCGGTGTCGCGCCTGTCGTGCCAGGCCGTGGTGGCGGACGAGGACCTGGTCGTCGAGATCCCGAAATACACCATCAATCACGCAAGCGAAGGCGGGCACTGAGATGAAGTGGACCGACATCACCGCGATTGCGGAAGCGCTCTACGATAAGCACCCGGACATCGATCCGATGACTATCCGCTTCACCGATCTGCACAACTGGATCGTCGACCTCGAAGAGTTCGACGACGACCACACGCGCGGCGGTGAAAAAGTCCTTGAAGCGATACAGCAGGCGTGGATCGATGAAGCCAAATAAGCAAGCGGCCAAGATCGGCGCAACCGTCACCGGCGCGGACAACATGCCGGAAATCCGCGAAGGCCAGACCGTCGCGCTGCTGCAAGAGCTGCACATCCTCACCCGCGACGGCAAGATGAACCAGGACAGCCGCCGCAAGCTGAAACAGGTCTACCACCTGTACCAGTTCATCGAGCCGCTGCTCAAGGAAGTGCTGGCCGAGAAGGAGAGCGTATCGCTGGTGGACCACGGCGCCGGCAAGTCCTACCTCGGCTTCATCATCTACGACCTGTTCTTCAAGGCGCTGAACGACAACTCGCACATCTACGGCATCGAGACGCGCGAAGAGCTGGTGGCGCGTTCGCAGGAACTGGCCAAGCAGTTCAACTTCCCCGGCATGTCCTTCCTGCCGCTGTCGGTGGCCGAGTCCACCGAATCGAACCTGCTGCCGGACCAGATCGACGTCGTCACCGCGCTCCACGCCTGCAACACGGCGACCGACGACGCCATCCACTTCGCGCTGAAGAAGAAGGCCAAGTACATGGTGCTGGTGCCGTGCTGCCAGGCGGAAGTCGCGACGGTGCTGAAGAAGAACAAGGCCAAGTCGCTCGCCAAGTCGGCGCTGACCGAGATCTGGCGCCATCCGATCCACACGCGCGAATTCGGCAGCCAGATCACCAACGTGCTGCGCTGCCTGCAACTGGAAGCCCACGGCTACCAGGTCAATGTGACGGAGCTGGTGGGCTGGGAGCACTCGATGAAGAATGAGCTGATCATCGCCACCTACAAGAACCTGCCGCGCCAGCGGCCATCGGAACGCTTGCAGGAAGTGCTGGAGACGTTGGGGCTGGAGGAGATGGGCAACCGCTTCTTCACGGAGCAAGTAGCAAAACAGTAAATCAAAAAGGGTGATGGAACGATGAGTGAGCTGAACGAAAAATGGTTGGACCTCCGCAGCGACACCGTCACCCGCCCCAGCGCGGCGATGCGCGCCGCGATGAACGCGGCGGACGTCGGCGACGACGTCTATGGCGATGATCCGACCGTCAACCGCTTGCAGGAATATGCCGCCGATTTGTTCGGCTACGAGGCCGCGCTGCTCGCGCCGTCCGGAACGCAGAGCAATCTGCTGGCGTTGCTGGCCCACTGCGGCCGTGGCGACGAATACCTGGTGGGGCAGGAAGCCCACACCTACCGCTACGAAGGCGGCGGCGCCGCGGTGCTGGGCAGTATCCAGCCGCAGCCCATCATCAACCAGCCTGACGGCAGCATCGCGCTGGCCGACATCGAAGCCTACATCAAGCCGGACGATTTCCACTTCGCGCGCACCAAGCTGCTGGCGCTGGAGAACACCATCGGCGGCCGCGTGCTGGGGCTCGACTACCTGAAGCAGGCGACCACGCTGGCGCATGAACGCGGCCTGGCCACGCACCTCGACGGCGCGCGCGTTTGCAACGCCGCCGTCAAGCTGGGCGTGAGCCCGCGCGCGGCGGTGGCGGGCTTCGATTCCGTATCGGTGTGCCTGTCCAAGGGCCTGGGCGCTCCGGTGGGCTCCGTCCTGTGCGGCAGCAAGCCGCTGATCGCCGAGGCCAAACGCTGGCGCAAGATGCTGGGCGGCGGCATGCGCCAGGCCGGCATGATCGCGGCTGGCGGCTTGTACGCCCTGCAGCACAACTTCGAACGGCTGGCGGAAGACCACGACAACGCCGCCTACTTCGCGGGCGAACTGGCGAAGCTGAAGAACATCAAGGTCAGCACGCCGCAAACCAATATTTTTTACGTCGATATCCCGGCCGACGCTTGCCGTGGCCTGAACGACGTGCTGCAACTGACCCGCATTCGCGTATCGATGTCGCCGCACCTGCGCATCGTCACGCACATGGATGCGTCGCGCGAGGACATTGACCGCGCCATTACCGTTTTTGGAGATTTTTTCGGATGACCGACACCACCACTGATAACAGCATCCGCCTGGCCAAGCGCCTGTCGGAGATGCGCCCCTGCTCGCGCCGCGAAGCCGAACTCTATATCGAGGGCGGTTTCGTCAGCGTGGACGGCGTGGTGGTGGAGGAGGCGGGCGCGCGTGTGACGATGGAGCAGAAGATCGAAGTCGCACCCGACGCCACGCTGCTGGAGATCCTGCCGGTGACAATCCTGCTGCACAAGCCGGTGGGCGCCAACGGCGGCATCGGCAAGGACGGCTCGCCGGCGGTGCATCTGCTCAATCCCGCTTCGCTGACGCGCTCCGCGCCGGGCCAGCGCTTCCTCAAGCGCCACTTGGCCAACCTGACCCTGACCACGCCGCTGGAGACCAAGGCCAGCGGCCTGCTGGTGTTCACGCAGGACTTCCGCGTCAGCCGCAAGCTGGTCGACGAAGCGGCCAAGATCGAGCACGAGATCATCGCCGAGGTGACCGGCACGATCGCGGAAAACGGCCTGGCGCTGCTGAACCACGGCCTGCCGTTCAACGGCAAGCCGCTGCCGCCGATGAAGGTCAGCTGGCAGAACGAGAACCGCCTGCGCTTCGCGCCGAAGAATCCCAAGCCGGGCCAGATCGAGCATATGTGCAAGCTGGTCGGCCTGACCGTGGTGTCGATGAAGCGCATCCGCATCGGCCGCATCGCGATGGCGAGCCTGCCGGTAGGCGAGTGGCGCTACCTGCAGGATCACGAGCGCTTCTGATTACTTCGCGGTGGTCTGCGACAAAATGAATGCGTAGGTATCGGCCGCTTCCACGTCCTGCTGCGCGCGGGTCGAGCCCATGCCGTGGCCGGCGTCGAAGTCCACCCGCAGTATCACCGGCTTGCCGCTGGCGGTGGCCGACTGCAGGCGCGCCGCCATCTTCGCCGGATGGAAGGGCGCCACGCGCGGATCGGTCACGCCGGTGGTCAGCATGATGGCCGGGTACCTGGTGCCGTCGACCACCTGCTGGTAGCTGTCGATGCTCTTGAGCGCCTTGAAGCCGGCGGGATCGGCGATCGCGCCCCATTCAGGTTCCTCGCCATAGCCGTTCTGCTCCGCCACGTAGCGCAGCGGATTGTGCCAGCCCACTCCCGACACCACTGCCGCGAACAGGTCCGGCCGCTCTTCCAGTGCGCGCCCCATGGTGATGCCGCCGGCCGAGCGGCCGCCGATCGCCAAGTTGGCCGGGGAGGTGTAACCCTTGGCGTTCATGTCCTCGCACACGGCGATCAGGTCGCGCCAGGTGTTCGGTTTGTTTTCCAGTTGGCCGGCGCGGTGCCACTGGCGTCCGAACTCGCCGCCGCCGCGCACATTGGCGTAGCCGATGATGGCGCCCTGGTCGGCCAATGCCAGCGTGCGGCCCGCAAACGACGGCGTGTACGCCGCCGAGCCATAGCTGCCGTAGGCCGAGATGAAGGCCGGATTCTTCCCGTCCATCTTCAGGCCTTTTTTGTAGATCAGGCTATACGGAATCTGCGTGCCATCCTTGGCGGTGGCGTAGCGGCGCTCGGTGGTGTAGGCGCTGATGTCGATGGCCGGTTGCGGCGTGATGCCGGTGTCGCTCATCTTGCCGTCGGCGCCCACGCTCCAGATGCCGGCCGGTTCCAGCCAGCCGGTCAGCAGGGCCAGTACGCCCGGCGCGTTCGGATCGGCCTCGATTTCGCGCAGCGTGCCTTCGAAGGGCAGGGCGATGGTGGTCAGCTTGCCGTCGTTGCCCAGGCGTTGCAGCGCGCTCGGGCCGCCGTCCATCGCCCGCAGGTACAGGCCGTCCTTGGCGCGCGCCATGCCTTGCAGGACCAGCTGGGATTCGGCCACCACCTCGGTGGCCTTGGCCAGCGATGGCGCGCTGGCCGAGGTTTTCAGCAGGCGTCCGCGCGGATGGTCCTTGGTCGACAGCAGGTACAGGTCGTCGCCATGCAGGTCGACGCCGGTCACCTCGTCGGCGAAGTCGGCCACCAGCTGCCATTTGGCCTTGCCCTTGACCACGTCACGCAGCGGCGCGGCGTAGATGCGCTTCTCGTGCCGCACGTCCGCCAGCATCAGCAGCGCGGTGGCGGAGTGCTGCGAGGTGCCGATGTACGGCGCCTGGATTTTTTCATACGCGATCGCTGGATCGAAGCCGCGCTTCATCAGCAGCGGATCCTTGGCCGGATCGCTGCCCAGCTTGTGGAAGCGGGCCGTCGAATCGAGGTAGCGTTCCGGCGTGTTGTTCTTGCCGGTCAGCTGGTTGTAGAAGAAGCCGGAGCTGTCGTCCAGCCAGTTTGGATCGGCGGCCTGCGTGTCGGCGATGCGCTCCTTGAGGATGGCGCCGGTGTGCACGTCCATGATCTGCAGGACCGAGTCTTCGCTGCCGTCCCTGGACAACCCGTAGACCAGCTTGCTGCCATCCGGCGAGGCTTCCCACCAGTCCAGCGAGACGTGGCTGGTCTTGGTGTCGAGCTTGGTCGGATCGACCAGCACGCGGTCCTTGCCGCCCTCGCGCACGAACAGCTTGAAGTTGTTGGCGCCGGCCGGACGCTGCTGGTAGAACAGGCGGGCGCCGGCCTTCTGCACGCGCGCGGGCGTGGCCACGTCGCCGGACAGCTGCTGGATGCGGGCCAGCAGCGCGTCGCGCTTCGGCAGCGCGTCGAGCACGGCGCGGGCGTGGGCGTTCTGCTGCTTGAGGTAGGGCAGCCACTCGGGGTCTTTGTCGTTTTCCATCCAGCGGTAGCGGTCGACCACGGCCTCGCCGAAGTAGGTGTCGCTGACTGGTTCAACCCGCGCGACGGGCGCGGCGGGAATGTCGGCCGCGAACGCGGCGGAGACTGACAGGGCGAGGGCCGCCCCGTACATCATGCAAACAACTTTGGTCATTTGTACCCCCTGTGGCGAAAGGCCCATTCTGCCACAGAAGATTGCAAGAATTACACCGCCGGCACGGTCTTCTTTTTCTTTTCCGGCGGCGGCAGCTGGACCAGGCGGGTGCCGGTCAGTTTGTCGTGCAGGAACTGGCGGTCCTTGTCGAGGAAGGCCGTCAGCGACCACAGCAGGATGCCGGCGCCGACCGCGCCCAGCGCCTGCCATTTGTGCAGGTCCAGCACCAGCGCCGCCAGCAGCGCCGGCAGCACCCACATCCAGCTCAGCAGGTAGCGCACGGCGGCGGTCTGCAGCGACAGGTGGCCGTGGCCGGGACGCACCAGCTTGAGGCGCCAGGTCTTCATTGCCAGCGTCTGGCCGTCGCGGCTCCACTGGTGGATGAAGTAGGCGCCCAGCACCAGGAAGGCCAGCGCCTGGCGCATGTGCTCCAGGGTTGGCGTGTGGCTGCCGTGGACGGCGACTTCAAAAATCAGGAAGGGCAGGAACAGCACCGCGAAGCCCAGCAGGGTTTCATAAACCATCGAAATCAGACGGCGCTTGACGGTGGGGATGGTGGCAGGCTGCTTATTTGACATTGCTGTTGGCGGGCTGTGCTGGCGGAACGGACGCCGGCGCGGCAGGTGCGATCACGGGTGCGACGTTCGATGCGTTGGGGATCGGCGCGCCGGTGGCCGGGTCGATGGCCGGCGCTGGCGCGGGCGCCGGTGCGGCGGCGGCCGACAGGACCACCGGCGTGGCGGCGGGGCCGGCGCCGGTCGGCACGGACGGCTTGATCGGCGCCACGGTCTTCATCTTGCTCTGGGCCGGCGTCGGCAGGTTGGCGACCTGCTTCTTGGTCGCCGCCTTGGCCGCCAGTTCCTTCTTCTGTTCTTCGGAAAGCTGCTGGTAGGATTCCCACTGCGTGGACTTCTGCGACGGATCGATCTTCTGCGCGCGGGCGAAGTTCTGGCGCACCTGGCGGCGTTCCTCCGGCGTCATCTTGACCCACTCGCGCATGCGCTCCTGCACGCGGGCCTGCTCGTCCGGCTTCATCGAGGCGTAGCGCTTGACGATGCCCAGCCATTTTTGCTTGCGGATCGGCTCCATCTGGTCCCACTCGGAGGCCAGCGGCTCCAGCGCCTGCTGCTGCGCGGGCGTCAAATCCTTCCACATGGTCTTGTCCGCCGACTTGGCCGGCGCGTGTTTGCCCGCCGCAGCGCCAGCCTGCGCGCCGGACGCGGATGCGCCCTGCGCGGCAGGCTGCGCCGGCGTTTCCGTACGGCCGCAGCCAATCAGCGCCGCGCTTGCCACCGTCAATACCGCTACCGCTTTAGCGCCCCATGTTGCGTGACCGCTCAATGCCATGCCGCTTACTCGCTTTGAGCCAGATAGGCGTTAAAACCGTGGTCCAGATAGGCGGACAGCGGCAATTCGTCGGACAGCACGGCGGCGTCGAGCTCGGCCAGGTCGGCCACGCGCTGCTCCTGCTCGTACTGGTAGATGCCGGCCAGGCCGCCCACCAATACCAGCAGGGGCAGGGCCACGCTCATGCGGGTCATCCAGCTGAACGAGAAGAAGCCGGTGCCGGCGCCGGCCAGCGCGTTCTTGCGCACGCGCACCTTCAGCGGCGCCTCCACGTGGGCTTTCTTGCGGGCGAGCGCCATCTTGCGCGCTTGCGCCAGGCGGTCGGTGGTCGATGCGGGCAGATCGTCCAGGTGCTCGTTGAGCGCGTGGCGCACCTTGTAAGCGAAATTCAGATCGTCGGTATTCATAGTTTGATTCCCTTGGCTTTGAGCGATTCGGCGAGCGTGTGTGTTGCGCGTGAGCAATGTGTCTTCACGCTCCCCTCGGAACATCCCATCGCTTCGGCTGTTTCAGCTACATCCATGTCCTGCCAATAACGCATAAGGAAGGCTTCTCGTTGACGCGCCGGAAGCTTTTGTACTTCGGCATCGATCAGGGCCAGCATTTGCTGGCGCTCGACCTGGTCCGCGCTGGACTCGGCGGCGGCGGAACCCTCCTCGGCGGCGTAGGATTCGAGCAGGTCGAAGTCCTCGTGCTCGTCGCCCGAGGGGCCCATGCCGGAGAACAGGCTGACCCAGGTGTTGCGGACCTTTTCCCTGCGGAAATAGTCGAGGATGGTGGTTTGCAGGATGCGCTGGAACAGCATCGGCAGCTCGGCGGCCGGCTTGTCGCCGTATTTCTCGGCGAGCTTGATCATCGCGTCCTGCACGATGTCCAATGCGGATTCGTCCTTGCGCACTGCGTAGACGGCTTGTTTAAAGGCACGCCGCTCGACGTTTTCGAGAAAGTCGGATAATTCTTTGTCTGTGGCCATGCGTCGGGTGTGGGTACTGCCGGGAAAGCCGGCGCTGGGCCGCTTGATGGCGGCTCGTGAACTGAGCGCATGCTAGCAAAAATTAGCCATTTCTGCATGGTTTTTGCGGCTTGGACGATGCAAAATGCTCCGGAACACGCAATTTTTCGATATTTCCCTTGCCCAAACCGGTGCCTCCGGTGTACCGTATGGGACGCTTTGAACACCCCGAAGCTCTATGGTCTGGTCGCAGCAGGCACACAACGCCGCAATCGACGAGACGCGCTTTCATATGTCAGCAGTTTGCTCTAACCCGTGCCACAAGCGCGAGAGGTACGCAGAACCGCTACAGATAGATCCAGCCAAACGAGAGTTTGCAGCTAGCACTGCTTTGCACGTCACTACGGTTGACGGAAGAGGCAGGTGTGACTGCAGAAAAAAAGGGAAGCAGGGCAATGCTGTAGAGGTGGGCCTACTTCGTTAGGAAAGAGCATCCGATCAATCTCCTATGGACCTTGAAAGGAATGTTTCATGAATACCGAAGCAACCGCATCACAAGGAGCGAACACGCTCACAGGCGCTGAAATACTGGTGCGCTGCCTGGCCGAGGAAGGCGTGGAACACGTCTTTGGCTATCCGGGCGGAGCCGTACTGTATATCTACGACGCCATCTTCAAGCAAGACAAATTCCAACACGTCCTCGTGCGTCACGAACAGGCCGCAGTGCATGCCGCCGATGCGTACTCGCGCAGCTCGAACAAGGTTGGTGTCGCGCTGGTCACGTCCGGTCCGGGCGTCACCAATGCCGTGACAGGTCTTTCCACCGCTTACATGGATTCCATCCCCATGGTCGTGATCTCGGGCCAGGTGCCCAGCCACGCCATCGGCCAGGATGCCTTCCAGGAATGCGACACGGTCGGCATCACCCGCCCCGTGGTCAAGCACAATTTCCTCGTCAAAGACGTCAAGGATTTGGCGGAAACCGTCAAGAAAGCCTTCTTCATCGCCCGCACCGGCCGTCCAGGCCCCGTGCTGGTCGACATCCCGAAGGATATCTCGATGCACAAGACGACGTACTCGTACCCGAAAGAGGTCGAGATGCGTTCGTACAAGCCGGTCGACAAGGGCCATTCGGGCCAGATCCGCAAGGCGGTCCAGCTGCTGCTGCAGGCCGAACGCCCGATGATCTACACCGGCGGCGGCGTGATCCTGGCCAACGCCTCGCCCGAGCTCAACAAGCTGGTCGACAAGCTGGGCTTCCCGGTCACCAACACGCTGATGGGCCTGGGCGCCTACAAGGCGTCGAGCGAGAACTTCGTCGGCATGCCCGGCATGCACGGCACCTACGAAGCGAACATGGCGATGCAGCACTGCGACGTCCTGATCGCCATCGGCGCCCGCTTCGACGACCGCGTGATCGGCAACCCGAAACACTTCGCCTCCAACCCGCGCAAGATCATCCACGTGGACATCGATCCGTCGTCGATCTCCAAGCGCGTGAAGGTGGACATCCCCATCGTCGGCAACGTCAAGGACGTGCTGATCGAGTTCCTGGCCCAGCTCGACGCCGCGGACGCCAAGCCGAACGCGCCCGCGCTCAAGGACTGGTGGAAGCAGATCGCCGAATGGCGCGGCCGCGATTGCCTGAAGTATCCGACCTCGGACCTGGTGATCAAGCCGCAAGCCGTGGTGCAGAAGCTGTGGGAAGTGACCAAGGGCGACGCCTTCATCACCTCCGACGTCGGCCAGCACCAGATGTGGGCCGCGCAGTACTACCCGTTCGACAAGCCCAAGCGCTGGGTCAACTCGGGCGGCCTGGGCACGATGGGCGTGGGCCTGCCGTACGCCATGGGCGTGCAGATGGCCAACCCGGACGCCACCGTCGCCTGCATCACCGGCGAAGGCTCGATCCAGATGTGCATCCAGGAACTCGCGACCTGCAAGCAATACCATCTGACGCCGAAGATCATCATGCTGAACAACCGCTTCCTGGGCATGGTCCGCCAGTGGCAGCAGATCGACTACGGCTCGCGCTATTCCGAGTCCTACATGGATTCGCTGCCGAACTTCGAGAAGCTGGCGGAAGCCTACGGCCACGTCGGCATGCGCATCGAGAAGCCGGGCGACGTCGACGGCGCGCTGCGCGACGCCTTCGCCATGAAGGACAAGCTGGTCTTCATGAACTTCATTACCGATCAATCGGAAAACGTCTGGCCGATGGTGAAAGCGGGCAAAGGGCTCTCTGAAATGCTGTTGGGTTCGGAGGACTTATAACATGCGACACATTATCTCTGTCTTGCTGGAAAACGAAGCCGGCGCGCTGTCGCGCGTGGTGGGCCTGTTCTCGGCCCGTGGCTACAACATTGAAACGCTGACCGTGGCGCCGACCGAAGACGCGACCCTGTCGCGGATGACCATCGTCACCTCCGGTTCGGACGACATCATCGAACAGATCACCAAGCACCTGAACCGCCTGATCGAGGTGGTCAAGGTGGTGGACCTGACCGAAGGCCAGCACATCGAGCGCGAACTCATGTTGATCAAGGTGCGCGCGGTGGGCAAGGAGCGTGAGGAGATGAAGCGCACGGCGGACATCTTCCGCGGCCGCATCATCGACGTCACCGAGAAGACTTACACGATTGAACTGACCGGCGCCAAGAGCAAGCTCGACGCGTTCATCGATTCGATCGACCGCGCTTCCATCCTGGAAACGGTACGTACCGGCGGTTCCGGCATCGGACGCGGCGAACGCATCCTCAAAGTTTAATCAAATTCAAAAATACTACTAAGGAAATACCATGAAAGTTTTCTACGACAAAGACGCTGACCTCTCCCTGATCAAGGGCAAAAACGTGGCCATCATCGGCTACGGCTCGCAGGGCCACGCCCACGCGCAAAACCTGAGCGACTCCGGCGTCGACGTGACCGTCGGCCTGCGCAAGGGCGGCTCCTCGTGGAGCAAGGTCGAGAAGGCCGGCCTGAAAGTGGCGGAAGTGAACGACGCGGTCAAGGCCGCCGACGTCATCATGATCCTGCTGCCGGACGAGAACATCGCCCAGGTCTACAACGAAAACGTCGCCCCATACGCCAAGCAAGGCGCGGTGCTGGCCTTCGCCCACGGCTTCAACGTGCACTACGGCCAAGTCGTGCCGCGCGCCGATCTGGACGTGATCATGGTCGCACCGAAGGCCCCGGGCCACACCGTGCGCGCCACCTACACCCAGGGTGGCGGCGTGCCGCACCTGATCGCCGTGTACCAGGACAAGTCCGGCATCGCCCGTGACATCGCCCTGTCGTACGCCTCGGCCAACGGCGGCGGCCGCGCCGGCATCATCGAAACCAACTTCCGCGAAGAGACCGAAACCGACCTGTTCGGCGAACAGGCTGTTCTGTGCGGTGGTGCGGTCGAGCTGATCAAGGCCGGCTTCGAAACCCTGACCGAAGCGGGCTACGCTCCGGAAATGGCTTACTTCGAATGCCTGCACGAGCTGAAGCTGATCGTCGACCTGATCTACGAAGGCGGCATCGCCAACATGAACTACTCGATCTCGAACAACGCCGAATACGGCGAGTACGTGACCGGTCCCAAGGTTGTGACCTCGGCCACCAAGGACGCGATGCGTCAGTGCCTGAAGGACATCCAGACCGGCGAGTACGCCAAGTCCTTCATCCTGGAAAACAAGGCGGGCGCTCCGACCCTGATCTCGCGCCGTCGCCTGACCGCCGAGCACCAGATCGAAGAAGTCGGCGCAAAACTGCGCGCCATGATGCCTTGGATCGCCAAGAACAAGATGGTCGACCAGTCGAAGAACTAAGCTTTCTCTTCGTCGCGAAAAAGCCGGCACTGGTTGCCGGCTTTTTTGCGTCCATGCGCGCCGCGGTGAGTTTGCGCGCATATTCCGGCATTTCTTTCAGGTACTATTGACGAACAATACACTCCCTCGTCGAACTATGAAACGTCCTACCTCTGTCACCGTCATCGCCTGGTTCCTGATCGTCACTTCCGCCATTTCCCTGGTCTCCAGCTACGTCAGCATGGACAATCCGCTGGTGCGCGAGCTCATGTCCAAGAGCCTGCTGCCGCTTTCCGTCCAATATGCCATGATGTTTGTGGGCCTGGCCGTCACTGTGGCGACCGGCGTTGCCATGTTGAAGGGGCTGGGTTGGGGACGTTTGGTGTATTTTGCCTGGAGCGTGCTGGGCCTCGTGGTCGGGCTGGTGACGTCGCCGATGAAAGTGGCGATGGTCCCCGGCGCCATCGTGCTGGCGATCTTCGCCTTCTTCCTGTACCGCCCGAAGGCCAACGCCTACTTCAGCGGGCAAGTGGCGGCCAATGATGCGTAAGGTACTGAGCGTCATCTGCCAGGTCATCGCCGGCTTCTTTTTCTACATGGTCAGCATGCTGGCCTTCATGAGCGGCTTCCCGGCCATGGGCAAGGCCGCCATGCTGGCCGGGTTCTCGGTGCCTGCCTTCATCGCGCTCGCCATCGCGCTGGCGTTGACCGGCCTTCGCAATTGGAAGAAGGATACCGGCGTGATGCTGTTGTCGATGTCGGCGTTTAACGGGTTCGTCATCCTGACGATGGCGTGCATGTTGGCGAGCGAGGAGTTCCGCAAGCTGGTGCCAGCCGATTCCTTCGCGATGTTCGGCGCCTATTTCGTCGGCGCCCTGGTGCTCGCCGCCTTTGCGGCCCTGGGCTGGATACTGTTCAAGTCCGGCGGCGGCATGGCGGAGCAGGGGCCTGCTGGCGCGTAGCACACATGTGCTACATTAGCGCTTGAAAAGGAGGACGCCATGTCAACTACAACGATACGCTTACCGGAAGAGTTGAAGGCACGCATAGCCAGCGCCGCCGGGCGCGCAGGTCAGGCACTCCATAGTTTTATTCTCGAAGCCATCGCTGAAAAGATTGAGATGGAGGAGCAGCGTGCCAGCTTCGATACCGAAGCCGACGCCCGCTTTGCCAAGCTGCTTGAAACCGGAAAGTCCATTCCCTGGGCTGACATGTGCGGGTACCTTGAAGAGCGCGTCGCCGGGCTGTCGGTGTAACGCCCCGTCGCAAAAAAACGCCGGGGTTGAAAAAGACGCGCGTCGAACTGGCGCCAGAGGTGTACTCGGCATCCGTAGTCAGCGTGAAGCGGGCTATGCGCGATAATTCGGGCTATACGATATAAATAATTTTCAATTCAATTTTGGTCCCTGCGCGATGGGACTGAGTTCTGTGCAATACAGAACCCGGCCCTTGATCGTCTGGCAAACTTGACCGTCCAACTTTACGGGGTAGTTCACTAGCCGGCTTTTCATATTCAAGTTGTCTTTGGCTGGAAGGCGGAGAACGCACTTGAGCGATCGATGGAGATCGCATGTTCTGGTTTCTTTGCGCTCTGAGCGGAGAAATTGTGATATTGGGCTAACCATTCATATTTCTGACGTTCCCGTACGTGACGACTGTTTTCCTGTAAGCCGTTTTCCACAAATGTCTTGTGATGCTCAAGCCATCCTGAACTGAGGCCGCCAAGATAGTGGAGGAACGATTTTCCATCAACGTCGCACACAATTCTCCGTGCTATTGGGCTGCCTGGTTTAATGTGCCGTAGTACCGATTCGCTGAGTACTATCCTGGGGAATATGGCGGACTTCTCAAGTTCCACGGCTTCCACAAGGGCGGGGCCGAAGAGAAATTTATCCGTAAACATGAGCCCGCCAATAGATACGGCACCCCGGATGGGGAAACCTGCAAACATCGTGAGTTCATGAATTTGATGAATAAGTTCCTCTAAAAAAGTTCCTATGACGTCGTCGTCATCCATTTTTGTACTGGACTTGAATGGAAATGCAACAAAGATGTTGTCACTAAAAGTCTTTACCAATGCCTTAGTACGACGCTTTGCGGGGAAGTGGGGAGACCAGGCGTTCATCCTGCGCTCAAATTCCTCGAGACATGCGAAGAATTCGGAGGCGCGTTGCTTGTCCTTGCCGCGAAATAGCTTTGCTCCACCGAGCACGTCAATGAACGCGCAGATTTGACGAGTCAAACGTACATTGGTCATCTTTTTCCTGTTTTGGGTTGCGAAACTGTTTTTGGGTCTAGTTAAGGTGCGATATTTCTATCCATTATTTCAGGCAACGATCACTGGCAGGCGCAGGCGTAGTCTCAGCGAGCTGATCGCGCCCAGCACGATCAACGCTACCGCGATGATCTCCGCTTGCGTGGCATGCAAGCCGGCCACGTTGAACGCCGGGTTCACGCGGATCTGCTCGATCAGCAAACGCTCCACGCCGGCCAGCATCAGATACACCGAGAACAGCCAGCCGATGCCGAACGCATGCTTGCGCAGCGCCCACAGCAGCGCGAAGCACAGCGCCGCCATCGCGGTTTCGTACATCGGCGTCGGATACACGCCGGGCAGGGCGATCAGCTCGCCGTAGATGTTGTTGTCGTAGGTCTGCGCCCAGAACCAGGCCGGCAGCCAGTCCGGCTTGAGCGCCATGTTGGCCGCGATGCCCCAGTCGCCGTCGCCCGACACCTGGCAGCCGATGCGGCCGATGGCGTAGCCCAGCATCATGGCCGGCGCCGCCGCGTCCAGCAGCGGACGCACCGGCAAACGCCAGCGCCGCACGCACACCATGCCGGCCAGCGTGCCGAGGATCAGCCCGCCGAAAATGCTCAGCCCCGAGCGCGTGAAGATCATGCCCATCGGATCGGCGGCGAACTGGTCGGTGTGCTCCAGGATGTGGAACAGCCGCGCGCCGAACACGCCGGCCACCATGACCACCACCATGAAATCGCTGACCACGTCCTGCGGCGGCACGTCGGCCCCGCGCACGCGCGCCGGCCCGATCCGTCCCGCCTCATGCAGGCGCTTGAGCTCGGCCCGGAACAGCGCGCCGGCCACCAGCGCGCCCAGCGCCACGAACATGCCGAAGGTCGCCAACGGCAGCGGCAGTTCATAGCCGGTCCAGGCCTTGATCACATCACTCAGATACGGATACGACATGTCAGCTTTCGAAAGTTATTGAATCCGGCGGCAACTTTAGCACAAGGGGCGGTTGCCAACAGGCGGACGGGTGTTATGCTGGCCGACGTTTGCTTACTCGGGAAGGTTGCTACGCGATGGCCGCAAAACATGTGCTGTGCTACGGGGACTCGATGTCCTGGGGGATCGTTCCGGGAACCAGGCAGCGCCACCCGCACGATAAGCGGTGGACCGGCATCCTCCAGCAGCTGCTGGGCGACGATGTGCGCGTGATCGAAGAGTGCCTGAACGGGCGGACCACCGTCTGGGACGATCCGTTCCGCCCCGGCCGGAACGGCAAGGACTTGCTGCTGCCCCTCCTGCACTCCCATGCGCCGATTGATCTGGTCATTCTGTTCCTGGGCACGAACGATCTGCAAGCCATCTACGGCGCGGGCGCCTATGAATCCTCGTTGGGCGCCGGCGTGCTGGTCGACATCGTCCAGTGCTGCCGCGCGGAGCCGATGCTGGCAGCGCCCCACGTGCTGCTGCTCGCGCCGCCACGGATCGCCGGCCTCGGCGCGACGATGCGGGAGAAATTTCGCGGCGCCGAGGAAAAGTCGATCCAGTTCACGCGCTGCTACGCGCGCATCGCCGAGGAACGCGGCTGCTCGTTCCTGGATGCGGCGGAGTTCATTCAGCCCAGCGAGATCGATGGCGTCCACCTTGACGAACTGCAGCACCGGCAACTGGCGGCGGCGCTGCGTCCCCGGGTGTTGGAGCTGCTGGGCCGCTGACGAATGTTACAAACACTCACCATGTCTTACATATCTTGAAGGCAATTTCAGGTAAAGTTCGCATTGTTGTAATTTTAACTCTGGAGCCCGCAATGACCGTCATGAAAACTATCGCCGCAGCCGCTGCCGCCTCCTTCGCGCTCGCCGCGCACGCCGCCCCGCTTGAATCGCTGCCGACCTCCGGCACGCTGGTCGTGGTGCCGGCCTTCGGCGAAGTCAAGCACGCCAACGATCAAGCGGTCGCCACGCTGGCGATCGAGGAGCAGGACAAGGACAAGGCCGCCGCCGCCTCGCGCGTCAACCTGAAGATGAAGCAGGGCCTGGACATCGTCAAGCGCGAAGACCCCGGCGCCAGCCTGAAAACCCAGGGCTACTACACCTATCCGGTCTATCCCGAAGAGCGCCAGAACATCAACGGCCAGCCGTCCAAGCCGCGCGTGCCGACCGCCTGGCGCGTGGGCCAGTACCTGCAGGTCACCACCACCAACCTGGAGAAGCTGCCGAAGACCGTGGCCGCCGCCCAGAAGATCCTGACCCTGAACGGCCTGCAGTTCGGCCTGACGCCGGAAACCACCCGTCAACTGGACGACCAGCGCATCGCCGCCACCTACAAGAACCTGAACGAGCGCATCAACTCGATCGCCAGCGCTATGGGCCGCAAGGTCGGCGACGCCGTGCTCGACACGGTCGACTTCGAAGGCTCGGGCAACTACGCCCAGGACCGCATGGCCGGCGCCCCGGCGCCGATGATGATGCGCGCGGCCAAGATGGAATCCGCCGACGTGGCCGAACCCAGCTTCGAACCCGGCGAGACCACGCTGCAGATGACCCTGGTCGGCAAGGTCCGCTTCAAGTAAGGACCGCTGCGCGGCGGCGCGCGTTGAGGTACAGTTACGATTGCCTTTCTATTAATTTTGGAGATCGTGATGACCGTACTGAAACACCTGGCCGCCGCCGTTGCCGCCACCTTTGCGCTGTCCGCGCACGCCGCGCCGCTGGAATCCTTGCCGACCAGCGGCGCGCTGGTCGTGGTGCCGGCGTTCGGCGAAGTCCGCCACGTCAACGACCAGGCCACGATCGCGCTGTCGGTCGAGGAAGTCGACAAGGACAAGTCCGCCGCAGCCTCCCGCGTCAACCAGAAGATGAAGCAGGGCCTGGACATCGTCAAGCAGGAGGATCCCCAGGCCAGCCTGAAAACCCAGGGCTACTACACCTATCCGGTGTATCCCGAGGAGCCGGCGCCGGTCAACGGCCAGCCGCGCAAGCCGCGCGTGCCGACCGCCTGGCGCGTGGGCCAGTCCCTGCAGGTTACCACCACCAACCTGGCGGGACTGCCGAAGACCGTCGCCGCCGCACAACGCGTGCTGGCGCTGAACAATCTGCACTTCAGCCTGACACCGGAAACCACCCGCAAGCTCGACGACCAGCGCATCGCCGCCACCTACGCCAACCTGAACGAGCGCGTCAATTCGATCGCGCACGCGATGGGCCGCAAGATGGGCGACGCGGTGATCGACACCATCGATTTCGAAGGCTCGGGCAATTACGCCGACCGCGTCAGCATCACCGGCTCGCGCGTGATGGCCGCACCGGCGCCGCCGGCGTATGGCGGCGAAGTGGCCGAACCGAGCTTCGAGCCGGGCGAAACCACGCTGCAAATGCGCCTGGTCGGCAAGGTGCGCTTCAAATAAGCAAACCGGGGGCGGAAGAGGGCGGACGGCGCGCCGTCCCCTTTTTTGTGGTCGGCTCCTCTATAATGACGGAGCAACATCATCAGTTAAACAGAAACGGAACCCCATGGCCAAATTCCCCCGCCGCCGAGTCAAGAATGGCGCAGCCCAAGCCAAAACGCCCCAGATGTCGCGCTTTAGCCGCTTCGCACGCCGCGCCAGGGGCGAGGACCTCGACCGGCCGCGCCATCGCGGAATCTACCTGCTCCCGAACGCCTTCACCACCGCCGCCCTGTTCTGCGGCTTCTACGCCATCGTCATGGCGATGAACCAGAAATTCGAACACTCCGCCTGGGCCATCTTCATCGCCATGGTGCTCGACGGCCTCGATGGTCGCGTCGCGCGCCTGACCAACACCCAGAGCGAATTCGGCGCCCAGTACGACTCGCTGTCGGACATGGTGTCCTTCGGCGCCGCGCCGGCGCTGGTGATCTATGAATGGTCGCTGCGCGGCCTGGGCAAGCTGGGCTGGATCGCCGCCTTCGTCTACTGCGCCGGCGCCGCGCTGCGCCTGGCCCGCTTCAACACCAATATCGAAGTGGTCGACAAGCGCTTCTTCCAGGGCTTGCCGTCGCCGTCGGCCGCCGCGCTGGTGGCCGGCTTCGTGCTGCTGATGGTGGACCAGGAAGTGCCGGGCCTCCAACTGAGCTGGGTCTCGTGGAGCATCGCCGTGTTCGCCGGCCTGACCATGGTGACCAACGTGCCGTTCTACAGCTTCAAGGACGTGAACTTCCGCAAGTCGGTGCCGTTCATCGCGGTGTTCCTGATCGCGCTGGTGTTCGCGCTGGTGTCGATCGATCCGCCGAAGGTGCTGTTCCCGATCTTCATCGCCTACGGCCTGTCGGGCTATGTGGTGTCCGCATGGCGGCTGGCCAAGGGCAAGAAGGTCAGCCTGATCCAGATCGACGAGGACAGCAACGACCCCAGCGAACGGCGCTAAACCGCAAGGGGCGGCAGGCCCTGAGAATTCAAGCAACGAAGCAACAGCCACGGAGCCATCATGAGTAACTCATCCAACCGCCTCATCATCTTCGACACCACCCTGCGCGACGGCGAGCAATCGCCCGGCGCCTCGATGACCAAGGACGAAAAAGTCCGCATCGCCAAGCAGCTGGAACGGCTGCGGGTGGACGTCATCGAAGCGGGCTTCGCTGCCGCCTCGCAAGGGGACTTCGAATCCATCAAGGCGATCGCCTCGGTGGTACGCGAGTCGACCATCTGCTCGCTGTCGCGCGCCAACGACCGCGACATCTCGCGCGCGGCCGAAGCGCTGGCGCCGGCCGAACGCAAACGCATCCACACCTTCATCGCCACCTCCAAGCTGCACATGGAGATGAAGCTGCGCATGCTGCCGGACCAGGTGCTGCTGCAGGCGCGCAACGCGGTGCGCTTCGCCCGCCAGTTCACCGACGACATCGAATTCAGCCCGGAAGACGGCAGCCGCTCGGACGAGGATTTCCTGTGCCGCGTGCTGGAAGGCGTGATCGAGGAGGGCGCGACCACCATCAACTTCCCGGACACGGTGGGCTACGCGGTGCCGGAGATCTTCGGCGAAACCATCCGCCGCCTGCGCGAGCGCATCCCCAACTCCGACAAGGCCATCTGGTCGGTGCACTGCCATAACGACCTGGGCCTGGCCGTGGCCAACTCGCTGGCCGGCGTGATGATAGGCGGCGCGCGCCAGATCGAATGCACCATCAACGGCCTGGGCGAACGCGCCGGCAACACCGCGCTGGAGGAGGTGGTGATGGCTCTGCGCACGCGCAAGGCCTACTACAACCTCGAGGTCGGCATCGACACCACGCAGATCGTCGCCGCCTCCAAGATGGTGTCGCAGATCACCGGCTTCGCCGTGCAGCCCAACAAGGCCGTGGTGGGCGCCAACGCGTTCGCGCACGCCTCCGGCATCCACCAGGACGGCATGCTGAAGTCGCGCGAGACCTACGAGATCATGCGTGCCGAAGACGTGGGCTGGACCGCCACCAAGATCGTGCTGGGCAAGCTGTCGGGCCGCAACGCCTTCAAGCAGCGCCTGCAGGAGCTGGGCATCGACCTGGAATCGGAAGCGGAGGTCAACGCCGCCTTCGTCCGCTTCAAGGAGCTGGCCGACCGCAAGGCCGACATCTTCGACGAGGACATCCTGGCGCTGGTGTCGGATGAGGAGCAGGCGCAGGAGCGCGAGTACTACCGCTTCGTGTCGCTGTCGCAGCAATCGAGCTCGGGCCAGACGCCAAGTGCGAAAGTGGTGTTCATGATCGACGGCGAGGAGCACGTCTCCGAAGGCAAGGGCGACGGCCCGGTCGACGCCACGGTCAACGCGATCGAATCGGAAGTGGGCAGCGGCGCCGAGCTGGTGCTGTTCTCGGTCAATGCGATCAGCACCGGCACCCAGTCGCAGGGCGAGGTGACGATGCGCTTGTCGAAGGAGGGTCGCATCGTCAACGGCGTCGGCGCCGACCCGGACATCATCGTCGCCTCGGCCAAGGCCTACCTGTCGGCGTTGAACAAGCTGCACTCGAAAATCGAGCGCGTCAATCCACAACCCTGAACGAATATGCGATTTAAAATTATCGGCCTGGCCGCGCTTGCGCTTTTCACCTCGACCGTTTCCCATGCCGCCGCAAATGGCGGCGCCAGCCCGGACCGGGTTGCCGGCCAATTCGTGGACGCGCTGCAGCATCAGCGCTTCAAGGAGGCCGCGGCCATGTTCGCGCCGGAGGCAGCGCAAAACGCCGGCACCCAGAAGCGCGCCGACGGCAACCTTGGCGGTTTGCGACGATGCATCCTGTCGCAACGCTGCCGGACGGGAAGAGCATCAAGCTGGAAGTGCCCGCGCATAAAGGCGTCGCGCAGAAGTTTGTTCAATTCCGGTATGCTTCCACCGCCAGCGATGGGCAGCCGGTGTTTTACGAATTGAACCTCACGGCCGGCAGCATGCCGCCGAAGGTCTTGTCGTTCGGGCTGCATCTTCCCGCGAACGATGCGCCATCGACGAAGCGGGCGGATCAACTCGTGAGTGCCATTAACCATTAATGCATGCTTGCGAGGGCAATGCATCTGATAACCAGGGAGACGAAGCAATGGCGCAAGAGAAATCGTGTGTGGAGTGTGGCGGTCGCGAGCATTTTTCAAAAGAAGTCGTTCCTCCTGCTGAACTGCTTCCGGTCGGTCCCCTCCATGGCGCGAAATATCGCATCGTTGTTTGCGGCGCTTGCGGCTTCACCCGCTGGTTTGTCGCCGAGCGTTTCCTGCCGCTGGTAAAAGAGAAGTTCGAAGCGGAGCAGTGACGCGCGCGGGGCCGCAGGCCGGCAGGTGCGCCGCGCGTTGCGTCTCCGTGGCAGAACGATATCGGTTGAGTGCTCGATATCCGGACGGTGCCGAAATCGCGCCACAACCCGAGCTCCAACAAGGCCTGCGCGCTGATGTGCGCGGAAGCCGTGCCTTGGCGCTGCCACCGCTCGCTGGTGGCTGACGCCCCATAGTACGGCTAGTCGTCCAAGGCGGCGGCACAACGCTTGAGCAAGTCGCACAGCAGCCGCGCCTCGTCGGTCGACAGCTTGGAGAGCATCTGCCGCTCCACCGCGTCGGCGGCTTTCGCGCCGTCGGCGACCGCCTTCTGGCCGGCCTTCGTCAGCTCGGTCATGATAACCCTGCCATGTTCCGGATGCGGACTGCGCACAATCAATCCCCCGCGTTCGAGGTTGACGAGGATCCCCTGCATGGTCTGCGGCGTCACGAAGGCCGAGCGGGCCAGGTCGGCATTCGAGATGCGTGGATTGCCCGCGATGGCAAGCAACACCGCGTTCTGGGGCGCCGTGATGCCGACCCGCGCCAGTTCGGCATCCAGGCGTTGCCGCAATCGATGCTGCGTGATCTTCAGGTTGTAGCCGATCCAGTCGGTTCCGCTACGAGGCGCCGAATTCATCGTTGACATATCAGGGGCCTTACATTAGTATCAGGGTACTGATATTACTTGAAAGGACCCGGCATGACAACCACCACACCAATCGGCCCCGACTTCATCGCCTTGCAAGTGCGCGACCTCGACGCATCCCGCAAGTTCTACCTGGAGGTCTTCGGTTTCGAGGCCTCGGCGCATTGCCCTCCCGGCGCGGTGATCTTCAAGACCGAGCCGATTCCGCTGGCGCTGCGGGTGCCCCTGCGCGAGCTGCCCGAAGCCGGGCCGCTCGGCGTCGGCATGGCGCTCTGGATCGCGTGCGCCGACGCCGATGCGCTGCACGACCTCATCGTCCAGCGGGGCGGCACGATACTCAGCCCGCTTGCCGACGGCCCCTTCGGCCGCTTCTTCGCCGCCGCCGATCCCGATGGCTACGCGATCACCTTCCATACGGCGCGCAACTGACGCTTCGTTCCCCACCGAAGCAAGCTCCATGTCAACCGGCTATCTTGTCGATTCGATGACAGGAGGCTGTAATGATCAAACTAATGGAGACGCCCATGCTGGCGCTGCAGGTCCGCCGCGCCGCCGAGGATCTGGGCGATGTGATCTACGTGCATGGCTCGACGTTCGGCGCCGATCTCTCGGTGTTCTTTGCGTTCGATGGCCGCAGCTGGGCCGACGAATTGAACGCCACCGGTTTCAATGTGTGGGGTTTCGACTTTGCCGGCTACGGCGCGTCGGAACGCTATGCGCGGCACGACAGCATTCCCGCAGGAGACTTGCTCGGCGTGCAGGAGCAGTTGCACCGCGTGGTCTGTGCCGTTCGCGAGCGTAATGGCGGCCGGCCCGTGCTGCTGCTGGCGCATTCGTGGGGTGGCTCGGTGGCCTTGCGTTATGCGGGCGTGCAGCCGCAGGCACTGGCCGCGCTGGCGCTGTTCGCACCGATCGTGGCACGCGTCGGCGCCACTTCGGCGGGCGCCTATGTGCCGGCCGCCGCCGGCGCCGCGTCCCACTACCCGCTGACGGCATGGGCGCAGTACCGCCGCTTTATTGAAGACGTTCCGCGCGGCCATCCACAGCTGCTGGACGAAGCGCACTTCCAGCAGTGGAGCGCGGCCTTCCTGGCGACCGACTCCGAAGCCGCTGCCCGCACGCCACCGGCCGTGCTGACGCCCAGCGGGCCGCAGGCCGATGTGCGCGCATTGTGGTCCGGCAAGGCGCTGTATGATGCCTCGCGCGTCGTCGCCCCTGCACTGCTGGTGCGCGGCGAATGGGACAGTGTATGTTCCGAGGCCGATGCCGACAATCTGCTTGCCGCCCTGGGGAGCGGCACCAAACGCTGCGAGACCTTACCGCGCGCCACGCACCTGATGCACCTGGAGTCGTCGCGCGGGCTACTTTACAATGCCGTCAACGACTTTTTGCTCAGGAGCGCCACATGATCGCAGTGATTTTTGAAGTCATCCCCAGCGCCGCGCGATGAGCACGCCGCAACCGCGCTTCGCCCGCGTGGCCGCGGCGATCGGCGACCCGACCCGCGCGCTGATGCTGTCACGCCTGCTCGACGGCCGCTTCTACACCGCCACCGACCTGGCCCAGCATGCCGGCGTCTCCGCGCCGACCGCGTCGCAGCACCTGAAGCTGCTGGTTGACGAGGGCCTGGCGCGTGTGCGCCCGCAGGGACGCCACCGCTACTACATGCTCGCCGACGGCAACGTCGCCCATGCGCTGGAGGCGCTGCTGCGCGTGGCCGATGGCGCTCTGCCCGAGACCACGCGCTGGCAGGCGCCGGCCATGCGCGGCCTGCGTCATGCGCGCAGTTGCTACGGCCATCTGGCCGGCGTGCTGGGCGTGGACATGTGCCGCTGTTTTGTCGAAAATGGCTGGGTCCATGCGGGAGAGGGCGACGGCCATGAGTATCCGCTCACGCCTGCGGGCGAAGCGCAGATGCGCCAGCTGGGCATCCAATTGTCCGAGGGCGCGCCGGCGCAGCGCCAGTTGTATGGCTGCGTCGACTGGTCTGAACGCCGCGATCATTTCGCCGGCCCGCTGGCGGTCGCATTGCTCGACAATTTCGTTGAGCGCGGCTGGCTGCGCCGCGGCGACGATACGCGCGCGCTGGAGGTGCCGGCCAGCGGCAAGGCCGCGCTGGCCGCGTGGCTCAGAAGCGGAACTTGACGTAGGCCGCCGGCCCGTTCAGGCGCACGTTCACATCGGTCGCATCGCGGTCGCGATTCAGGCTGATCTTGGTCGCGCTGTATTCGGCCACCACGCCGACGGCGGGCGTCGGATACCATTCCACGCCGATGGCGCCGCCGTAGATATGGCCGTGGATGCTGCCGCCGCTCTTCCTGATGCCGCTTGCATCGACGTACATGCGTACGTTCTGCGAGAACGCGTGGCGCCAGCCCAGCTCCAGCAGGGGAGCGAAGGCGCTTTCATTTTCCGAGTAGCTGGCGTTGCCGGCGATCCCGTTCAGCACGCCGCTCGCGGTGCCGTCGACCCGCGCGCGGTAGTAGGCGGCGCCGACGCCGATGCCGAACACGTCGCTGCCGCTGCCCAGCCACCATTTGTAGGCCAGGTTGGCCAGGTCCAGCTTCAGCTTGGCGTCCAGCTTGCCGTTGCCGGTCAGCGGAATGCCGTTGCGGTTGGTGGCGCCGCTCAGGCTGGGGTTGTAGGTCTTGCTGTAGTTGTAGTAATCGAAGTCCAGGCCCTGCGTATCGCCCAGCAGCAGTTGCGCCCTCACGCGCGGCAGCGTGACATGGTCGGCCTTGTAGCTGCCGCTGTCGATGTGGCCGTAGTTGGTGTCGCCTTCGAAATTGATGCGCGGATTGGCGTAGTAGGCGCCGATCGATACGCTGGCGCGGTCCAGCGCCGGGGAAGGTTCGGCCCAGGCTATCGCGGTGGCGGTGCTCAGGCTGAGCAGGGCGGCGGTATAGATGGCATGGCGGGCCGGCGGCGTGCGTAGGAACATGGATGACTCCGATCGTCTGGCGATTGAATTTCAGAATCTTAGCAATCGGCCAGCACGATCAGCGTCGGCGCACTTCCAAATACGCCGTGGGACTGGTCCTACTCGTCCTTGTTAGCGGCGGCGCGATTCCCGCTCCGGATCCGGCCCGTTGACCATGGCCTGGACGATGCCGTTGCGGTCGAATTCCACGTGCATCACCGAATCCCACACGTTCTGCTCCTTGTAGCGATACACCCACACATCGCCGTCCACGCTGGCGTAGTGCACCTGTTGCGCCGGCCGGCCGAAGGTGCTGAGGACGGTTTGCTTGCTATCCTTGCGCGGCTTGATGGTGGCGAACTTCTCGCTGCTGAGCACCTGTTCGAAGGAAATCAGCTGGCCGTCCGGGCCGATGCGGGCCATGTGGGTGTACTGGCCGAACGGGCCGCCGGCGTATTCGAGCATGATGTCGGGGCCGTTGGCATAGGCGGCGGTGGGCTGGCCCAGCTTGGCCTTGACGGCATCGACGGGCTCGCCGGCCGCCAGCGGAGGGGTGTTGAGACTGGCGCAAGCGCTCAGCACGGCTGGCAAAATTGCCAGAAAGATCAGTTTTTTCATCGCACACCCCTCTATAGGACCGGAAAGATAGAACAATTGTAGCCAACACAGGATACATGTGGAAGATTTTCCGCTATACTTCCGGGTCTGGTCTTCGGATTAGTTTTTTTTGAAGTTCACGGTGGGCAGGGTTCAGACTCCGCGCACCGCATGTTAAAGGTAAATATCATGACCGTAGAAAACATCAACAAAGCCGCCATTATCGCGGACAACGCCCGTGGTCAAAAAGACACCGGCTCCCCGGAAGTTCAAGTTGCGCTGCTGACCGCACGCATCAACGAATTGAACGGCCACTTCAAGGCACACAGCAAGGATCACCACTCGCGTCGTGGTCTGATCATGATGGTTAACCGTCGTAAGAGCCTGCTGTCCTACCTGAAGGGCAAAGATGCTACCCGTTACCGCGATCTGATCGCTAAACTGGGTCTGCGTAAGTAATTTTTGCGTCATCCGGCTTAATCGAAATGCCTGCGCCAGTTTGCTGACGCGGGCATTTTGTCATTTTTGCCGGGAAAAACTTGCCAAGCAGAATAGCGTCTTGGCAGTGCGACATGGAATTCCTGGGTTTTAGCAGTTGCAGTAAAGATGGTAACTATGCCATCTGTGGTGAGGTGAACGACAGCCCCTGAAAATCTGTCGGCAAATAGAAAGGGATTACCCATGTTTAATAAAGTTACGAAAACCTTCCAGTACGGTCAACATACCGTGACGCTGGAAACCGGCGAGATCGCTCGCCAGGCCTCCGGCGCAGTCATGGTATCGATTGAAGATACCGTGGTGCTGGCCACTGTCGTGGCGCGCAAAGACGCCAAGCCAGGCCAGGACTTCTTCCCGTTGACCGTCGACTACGTTGAGAAAACCTATGCTGCCGGTAAGATCCCGGGCGGTTTCTTCAAGCGTGAAGGTCGTCCTTCGGAAAAAGAAACACTGACATCCCGCCTGATCGACCGTCCGATCCGTCCTCTGTTCCCAGAAGGCTATCTGAACGAAGTGCAAGTGATTATTCACGTGCTGTCGGTCAACCCGGAAATCGATCCAGACATCGCCGCCATGATCGGCGCATCGGCCGCACTGTGCGTGTCGGGCGTACCGTTCAACGGCCCGGTCGGCGCAGCGCGCGTCGGCTACGCCAACGGCCAGTACATCCTGAACCCTACCGTTGAACAACTGAAGACCTCGCAGATGGATCTGGTGGTCGCCGGTACCGAAACCGCCGTGCTGATGGTGGAATCGGAAGCGCAGCAGCTGTCCGAAGAAGTCATGCTGGGCGCCGTGGTGTTCGGCCACACCCAGATGAAAGCAGTCATCGACGCGATCCACGACCTGGTGCGCGACGGCGGCAAGCCGGAAGTCGAGTGGGTCCCGCCAGCGAAGAACGAAGCGCTGATCGCCCGCGTGGCGCATTTCGCCGCCGGCAAGATCAACGAAGCGTACCAGACCAAGGACAAGCAAGAGCGTACCGCCAAGCTGAAGGCCGCCACCAGCGAAGTGCTGGCCGACCTGTCCGCTGAAGCCGCCGCCGCCGGCGCCGCGCCGGTCGACGCAGCCGAAGTGAACAACATCCTGTTCGACATGGAAGCCAAGATCGTCCGTACCCAGATCCTGGACGGCGAGCCACGCATCGACGGCCGCGACACTCGCACCGTGCGTCCGATCTCGATCCGCACCTCGGTGCTGCCACGCACCCACGGTTCGGCGCTGTTCACCCGCGGCGAAACGCAGGCGCTGGTGGTTGCCACCCTGGGCACCGCACGCGACAGCCAGAAGATCGACGCGCTGATGGGCGAGTTCACCGACTCCTTCATGCTGCACTACAACATGCCACCGTTCGCCACCGGCGAAACCGGCCGCGTGGGCACGCCTAAGCGCCGCGAAATCGGCCACGGCCGCCTGGCCAAGCGCGCGCTGATCGCCGCGCTGCCTGCACCGGAAGAGTTCAGCTACTCCGTGCGCCTGGTGTCGGAAATCACCGAATCGAACGGTTCGTCGTCGATGGCTTCGGTCTGCGGCGGCTGCCTGGCGCTGATGGACGCCGGCGTTCCAATGAAAGAGCACGTCGCCGGTATCGCGATGGGCCTGATCAAGGAAGGCGGCAAGTTCGCCGTGCTGTCGGACATCCTGGGCGATGAAGATCACCTGGGCGACATGGACTTCAAGGTCGCCGGTACCCGCAACGGTATCACCGCGCTGCAGATGGACATCAAGATCATGGGCATCACCAAGGAAATCATGCAAGTGGCACTGGCGCAAGCCAAGGAAGGCCGCGAGCACATCCTGGGCGAAATGCAAAAAGCCATGCCGCACGTGAAGACCGAACTGTCGGACTTCGCACCGCGCCTGATCACCATCAAGATCAATCCAGAGAAGATCCGTGACGTCATCGGCAAGGGCGGCGCAGTCATCCGCGCGCTGACCGAAGAAACCGGCACCCAGATCGACATCAGCGACGAAGGCGTGGTCACCATCGCTTCCGTCGACGCAGCCGCCGGCCAGGAAGCCAAGCGCCGCATCGAAGAGCTGACCGCATCGGTCGAAGTGGGCAAGACCTACGACGGCGTGGTGTTGAAGCTGCTGGACTTCGGCGCGATCGTTCAGGTCATGCCAGGCAAGGATGGTCTGCTGCACATCTCGCAAATCGCCAACGAGCGCGTCAACGCCGTTGCCGACTACCTGAAAGAAGGCCAGGCAGTGCGTGTCAAGGTTCTGGAAACCGACGACCGCGGCCGCCTGAAACTGTCGATGAAAGCCGCTGCTGAAGAAGCCGCCGCTGCCGCCGCACAGTAAGTCGAGCTAGTTTGAAGAAAAGCCGCCGGAGCGCCCCGGCGGCTTTTTTTTGTCCCGAACTTTCTGCGCCGTGTCCGGTCCAACCGGATCATGGGCACTTTATACGACGACGACATCATTGCCTGGTCCGAACAGCAGGCGGCCTTGCTGCGCGCCGGCCGCTGGGAATTGCTGGATCACTACAACATCGCCGAGGAGATCGAGGATGTGGGCCATCGGGAAAAGAAGGAGTTGCGCAGCAGGCTGGTTGTATTGCTCGCGCATCTGTTGAAGTGGCAATTCCAGGCATCGCATCGCGGTCCCAGTTGGGTGCACTCCATCAGCACCCAGCGTGTGGCGATTGACGACGCGGTGGAAGACTGTCCCAGTTTGCAGACGCTGCTGGACGATCCGCAATGGCTGGCAACGGCCTATCGCCGCGCCGTAAGGGATGCCCAAGCGCAGACGCAGCTGAAGGTTTTCCCCACCGAACTGCCGTGGCGCATGGAGCAAGTCCTATCGCCCGATTTCTGGCCCGGTTAATCAATCATGAGCAACTTATACGAAGACGACATCATTGCCTGGTCTGAGCAGCAGGCGGCCTTGCTGCGCCGGGGTCAGTGGTCGGAGCTGGACATCGACAACATCGCCGAGGAGATCGAGGATGTGGGCAAGAGTGAAAAACGGGAGCTTAAAAGCCGCTTGTCTGTATTGACCTCACATCTACTGAAATGGAAGTATCAGCCAACCAGGCGCACCCATAGTTGGCAAAATACGATACGCGAGCAACGGGCCGCCATCAGGCAGGATATCAAAAAGATGCCCAGTCTGAAGTCTTTGCTGCGCAATGCCAATTGGCTGGCCGACGTCTATCGCCGCGCGCTAGTCGACACCCACGCCGAGACTTCTTTGCCCGGACTGCCGACCGAATCGCCGTGGACGATGACTGAGATTCTGACCGAGGAATTCTTTCCGGACTAAATAATCATGGCAACTGCATTTGAAGATGGTGTGGCGGGATGGGCGCAATGCCAGCTGGACGAACGATGCTCGACGTTGCTGGCGCATCTGGCGCGATGGCAAAGGCAGGAAGGCAATCGCTGCGAACTGTGGCGCCAACTGATCGTGTTGCAGCGCCAGCGCATAGCACGAATGCTGGCGCGCCTGCCCAGTTTGCGCGTAGCCATCGCGGATCCTGAATTTCTACAGGACGTGTGGCTGGACGCTTTGATCAAAGTGGTGGGAGAGGACTACTGCTACGACCTGCCCGACACCAGTCCCTGGACCCTGGAGCAGGCGCTGGCCCCGGACTTCTGGCCCGACTAGCCGTCCGACAACGCCGAGCCGCCTCGGCTATACTTTGGGCATTGCCAATTTCCCAACTGGAAAGCGCGGATGTCCCCCTTCAATCTGTTCCAGCGCGTCTCCAAGGCGCCCACCAATCCCAAGGCCGCGCCCAAGCCGCGCCAGTTCGACGTCGCCGACCTGTACCAGGGACCGGCCAAGCTCGGCGCCGGCGAGGACGCCCCGGTCCAGTCGCTGGACGAGAAGCTGCGGCAGGCGTATTTTTGGATCGTCAACAACGCCATCATCAGCCCACACTACGACATCGAATACAACCACGGCCCGGCCCAGTCGTACACGGTCGGCGACAGCAAGCGCACGCTGAGCCTGCCCTCGGCGCAGAGCTACTCCAGCTTCGTGCTGCTGCCGCTGCTGACCTTCGCCACGCGCCGCAAATGCCTGTTCGTCGGCGGCCCCGGACGCGGCAAGACCGCCAGCGCCATCCTGATGGGCGTGCTGTCCGGCGCCACCGTCAAGGAGGTCAAGCGCGGCATGCAGCACGGCCATCCGCAGATGACCATCGCCGACCTGCTCGGCAACCCGCTGCCGGCCGACCTGGTCAACGCGCAGAGCATGGACGACATCCGCATCGCCTGGCGTTCGTGGCTCGGCATGCGGGTCAAGATCATCGACGAATACAACCGCATCCCCACGCGCACCCAGAGCGCGCTGCTGACGCTGATGGGCGACAACTACGCCGAGGTGCTCAACCACGTCTACGAATGCCCCGAGTCCGCCTGGTACCTGACCGCCAACGACGACCAGGGCGGCGGCACCTACGAGGTGATCGAGGCGCTGCGCGACCGCATCGACGTGATCGTGCAGGCGCTGTCGTTCAACCCGCGCTTCCTCGGCGACCTGCTGGTGCGTATCGAGGAAAACCTCAAGCCCGAGGAGCTGGTGCCGCCGGAAATCATCTTCACGCCGGAGCAGGTCGACCGCATCGGCGTCGAGGTGCGCGAGATCCTGGTGCCGGAACCGGTGCGGCGCCGGCTGGAATTTTTCACCAGCCAGTTCGAGCTGCTGGAGACTGCCGGCGGCCAGTTCGAATACATGACCAAGGACACCGCGCGCCTGTCCGGCTTCGACTGGAGCCAGGTGATCGCCGCCGACACCGGACGCGACCGCCTGAAGGACCTGGGCTGCCAGACCCTCAATGGCATCTCGGTGCGCAACCTGATGACGCTGCTGATCTACGCCAAGGCGCTGGCCTACTTCCGCGGCAACGTGGAGGTCGAGCTGGACGACGTGCGCCAGGTGCTGCCCTTCGTGCTGCACGACAAACTGCAGCCGGACCTGGACGCGCCGTTCTTCGGCCTGCCGGAAAACGCCGCCTACCGCACCGACCGCCTGAGCTGGCTGCGCCGCCTGTTCGACCTCTCCAACGCCGACTACGACCGGCTGGACCTGGACCGCAGCGACCCGGTCGGCGACTTCGCCGCCGAATTCGCCAAAGGCCTCGACGGCCTGACCGAGCGCGAAGCGCTGGCGCGCCTGACGAAGATCGAGCGCCTGGTGGCCGAACAGCTCAAGGGCCGCAAGCTGTACGGCCATCTGTACGACGATCTGCTCAAGCTCAAGTACCTGCACCAGCGTTACACCAACTACCTGAGCTGGGTGCGTTCGCAATAACATGATCTCGTCCGCCTTTGCTCAAGTGCTGGCCTCGGGCCGCCCGGAGTTCAACCGGCGCGCGGCCGAGGCGCGCCGCCGCTATCCCGGCTTCGACGCGACAGCGTTCACCGGGCTGCTGGAAACCTGCGTCGACGGACTGGTCCAGCTGGCGCTTGAGCGCGCGCCCGACCGCGCCGGCGGCGTGGCTATGGCCGTCTACGATGTGGCGCTGGAGCTGGTGGGGCAAGGGCAGGGCGGCCCGTTGGCGCCGCAGGTCTGGCGCGAACTGGCGCCCTGTTATCCGGCGCTGCTGCTGGCGCAGCCGGCGCGCCTGCTCGGCATGTTGACCAACGCCGCGCTGCACCTGGAGCGCAGCGGCGCCGCGCGGCCCGCACAATGGCTGGCATTGATGGCGGCGCTGGCGCCGCAGGTCGGCGACTGGCAGCAACTGGCGGTGGTCGGACAGGTCTGCGCCTGGCGGGCCGGCATGGCGCACTTCCGCGCCGGCGCGATCGAGGCCGCCGATGCCTTGCCGGAAGCGCTGGCGCTGGCCGCTCTCGGCGTCGGCCAAGGCAGCTGGAAGGCGCTGCGCACCGTGCTGCTGGCCGATCCCTGGTGGACGGCGGATGAAGCGGAGCGGCAGCGCGCGCAGCAAGGGCGCGAGTTCGGCGGCTTCAGCGGCTTCGGCGGCGCCTTCGCGATGCCGCCGCAAGTGCGTCCGGCCGCAGATGGTTTCTGGGTGCGCAGCGGCGATCGCTACAACCTGCTGGTGGCCGATGCCTGCGGCGCCGTGCTGCACGGCGCCACCCCCGACGAGTACGAGCAGCCGCAGGCGCCCGCCGCGCGCGACGCATGCGGCTTGTCCGGCCAGCGGCTGACGATAGGCCGGCGCCAGATCGAACTGACCCTGCCGGCGCAAGGTCTGGCGGTAACCGCCAACCAGCACACGGCCGCCGTCACGTCAGTGTACAGCCACGCCATTTTGCTGTTTCCACTGCGATGACGGACGCACTGATCGAGCAATGGCAGGCGGCCTGGCCGCAGGCGCTGGAGGCGTGGAGCCGCTTCACGCGCCTGCGCGACGCCCGCCTGTGCGCCAGCACGGTGGAAGCGGCGAGGGAAGGCCTGAGCGGCAGCTTCGCGATGATACGGCTGATGGACCAAAGCGTGGTGGTGGACATGCAGGCCGTGCGGGAGCTGGGCCTGGGCGATTACGCGGTCGAGATCCTGGCGCACGAGATCGGCCACCACGTGCTGGCCCCGGCCAGCGCCACCGACCAGTTCCGGCTCCTGGCCCGCATCCGCCGCGCCCTGCCGACGCTGGAAAAGCACGCGGCCATGGTCGCCAACATGTACACCGACCTGTATATCAACGACCGCCTGCAACGGCAGGCCGGCCTGCGCATGGCCGACATCTACCGCATCCTGGAGGCCGGCCGCACGCCCGCCGAACCGGCGTCGCGCAGCAAGGTGTGGCTGCTCTACATGCGTATCTACGAGAACCTGTGGCAGCTGCACAAGGGCGCGCTGGGCGGCGCCGGCGCCGACGACGCCATGGACACCGACGCCTGGCTGGGCGCGCGCCTGATCCGCGTCTATGCCAAGGACTGGATGGACGGCGCGGGCAAGTTCTCCACGCTGCTGCTGCCGTATCTGGTCGAGAGCCAGAAGCAGGAGGACGAATTCCGCCGCATGTTCGACACGCGCGACGCCGCCGAAGGCTGCGAGCCGTCAGGCGGCCAGCAGATCGAAGCGGGTGAAATGGAGGCGGCCGTGCATCCCGTGCATGACAGCCGCATCTCAGGCCTTGACGGCATCGTCGAACAACCGCAGGATGCCGCCGCGACCAGCCAGGGCGGCCAGGCGCGCGAGCCCTACGAGTACGGTGAAATCCTCAAGGCCGCCGGCATCAAGTTGAGCGACGAGGAGATCGCGGTGCGCTACTATCGCGAGCGCGCCTTGCCGCACCTGATCTCCTTCCCGAGGACGCCAGCCCCGCAGTCGGACCAGTTGCAGCTGGAAGGGCTGGAACCGTGGCAGATCGGCGACCCGCTCGACCAGATCGACTGGCTGCAAAGCGTGATCCAGAGTCCGCGCCCGATCCCCGGCGTCACCACCGTGCAGCGCGCCTACGGGCGCGAGGCCGCGCCGCTGCGCAAGCCAGAGCCCATCGACCTTGACCTCTACGTCGACAGTTCGGGATCGATGCCCAACCCGCGCGTGCAGACCTCCTACCTGACGCTGGCCGGCGCCATCATCGCCCTGTCCGCGCTGCGCGCCGGCTCCAGCGTCCAGGTCACGCTATGGAGCGGCAAGGACGATGTGATGACCACCAAGGGCTTTGTCCGCGACGACAGCAGCGTGCTACAGGTGCTGACGGGATTCTTCGGCGGCGCGACCTGCTTCCCGATTCCGCATCTGCGGCACACCTACGAGCGCCCGAGGCCGCGCCGCACCCACATCCTGCACATCTCCGACGACGGCATCACCACCATGTTCGAGAAGGATGAGCGAGGCAACAGCGGCTGGGATGTCGCCGCGCACGCGCTGGCGGTGGGCGACGCCGGCGGCACCATGGCATTGAACCTGCCCACCGGCTGGGAGCAGTCCGGCGACGACGACTGGCGTCGCGAAGCCTACAAAGTGCTGCGGCAGGCGAAGGAGCGCCAGCAGTGGGAGATCCACGCCATCGCGCAGTTCGAGGACTTGGTAGAATTCGCGAGGGCCTTCAGCCGCAGGCACTATGCGCCCAAGTCCCCGCCGCAGAAAAAGAAAGCATGATGGAACATCCCGGTCCCGCCCTCGAAACGCTGACGCATCGCCTGTCCGATACGCCGGCAGAATTTCTCGACGAGCCGCGCATCGGCATCGCCGGCACGGTGCATGTGGCCGCGCTGGTCAACGACCTGCTGCACATGCAGGGCCAGCGCGCTTCGGCGGAGGCGCTGGAGCGCTTTGTCGGCACGGATGCGAAGCGCGACCGCAACCGCCTGGCGCTGGTGATGATCGCAGTCTGGCTGCTGGCGGACGACTGGTTCCTGTCCGCGCGCCCGGCGCAGCAGCGGGTGCTGGCGCTGCTCGATGGCGCGCTCGGCGAGCTGGCGCAGGCGACGGCGGCGCACCGCTTCGTCCACGACCCGGAGCGGCGCGAGGAACTGGCGCGCGTGGCATTGGCGCGGCTGGGCTATCGGCCCGCCGGTGAGACGGAGGCGCAGGCGACCGATCGCTTGTCGGGCATCAGCGGCATGGAGCGCAAGCGCCTGCTCGAAGCCAGCCGCGCGGCCGAGCGGCGCGCCGCCGAAATCCGCGAGGCCTTGGCGCGCAAGGCCGCCGAGGAGTCGGCCGATAAATGGTCGCGCGAATGAGCGAGTTGACGCCATTGCCGGAACAGGAGGTTCGCTTCCCCACGTTGACGCCGGAGGGCAGGCGCATGCTGGAGTTCCTGTGCGAGCACCCGGCGGCGCCGTTCTATCGCAACCAGAGCGGCAACAAGCTGCTGGTGCACGAAGTTGGCCAGGTGCGCCGGTTCGAGGCGGAGATCGCGCAGGCCACGGTCGGCTGGCCGGCGGGCGGCAAGCCCGAATGGCTGGATGGCTTTATCCGCGCCACGTTCGACACCGTGCCTTACTATCGCCAGCTTGGATCGCCGCCCAGGACCTTCGAGGATCTGCCGACGCAGAGCCGGGCCGACTTCGCCGCCGACATCACGCCCTTCGTGCCGGACACCGCCGACATCGGCCGCATGATCAACTTCCGCACCACCGGCACCACCGGCCATCCCTTGCTGATCGCATCGCATCCGGTGGTGGCGGCGCGCTACCTGGCGTTCCACAAGCGCGCCTTGAAACGGTTCGGCGTCGAGCTGCGGCACGGCAGCGGGCAGGTGGGCGTGGTGCTGCTTGGTCACCAGCAGCGCTGCTTCACCTATGTATCGGTGACGCCGACGATGGGCGAGTCGGGACTGGCCAAGATCAACCTGTACCCGGACGAATGGCGGCATCCAGACGACCGCGCGCGCTATCTGGATGCGCTGTCGCCGGAGGTTGTTGCGGGCGATCCGATTTCGTTCGCCGCGCTGCTCGAACTGCCGGTGACGATGAAGCCGCGCGCGCTGTTGTCGGTGTCGATGCTGCTGTTGCCGGCCCTGCGCGCACGCCTGGAACAGCGCTTCGCCTGTCCGGTGCTGGATATCTACTCGCTCAACGAAGTCGGCCCGGTCGCGGTATTCGATGCACGAGCGGGCGGCCACGTGCTGCTGCAGCCGCAGCTCTACGTCGAGATACTGGACCCTGATGGCAGGCTGGTCGCGCCGGGGCAGCGCGGCGAGATCACGCTCACGGGCGGCTTCAATTTCTGCCTGCCGCTGGTGCGCTACCGGACCGGCGACCATGCGTCGCTGTCGTACCATGCGGATGCACCGGTGCTGGTCGGGCTATCCGGCCGCTCGCCGGTGCGCTATCTCGCATCCGGCAAGTGGATCAACAACATCGACGTGACGCACGCCTTGCAGCACCTGCCGATACCGCACTTCTGCGTGCACCAGCGCGCGGACGGCGTCGTGGTGCTGCGGCTGGCGCAGGCGATGAGCGCGTTGGGCATGGAAGCGCGCACCGCGCTGGAGCTCCTGTTCGGAGCCGGCAACGTGCTGCTGGAGGTGCTGATCGCCGACGACAAAACCGTTCAATACACTTCCGCACTGGATGGTGCCAACGCATGAAGCAATTCAGGACCGGCCTGGTGGTCGGAAAATTCAGCCCGCTGCACCTGGGTCATGAGCTGCTGATCCGGCGCGCCATGGATGCGTGCGATACCACCTTCATCATCAGCTATTCGCTGCCGGGGCTGCCCGGCTGTGAAGCGCACAAACGCGAGCAGTGGCTGCGCTCAAGGTTTCCCGACGCGGTGGTGTTGGTGGTCGATGCTGGTCTGCCGCACAACGACGACGATGCATTGATCCACCGCCGTTTCTGCGCCAACCTGTGCCTAGACCGGTTGGTCACGACGGTGGAAGCCGTCTTCACCAGCGAGGATTACGGCGACGGCTTCGCCGAGGAGCTGGGCCGCTGCTTCAGCGCGCGCACCGGGCGGCAACTGACGGTGCGGCATGTGATGGTGGACCAGGCACGCGGCATCGTTCCGGTGTCCGGCACCTTGGTGCGCGGCGATCCGCATGCGTATCGCCGCTATCTGTCCGATCCCGTGTACGCCAGCTTCGTCGAGAAAGTGTGCCTGCTCGGCGGCGAATCGAGCGGCAAGACCACGCTGGCCGCCGCACTGGCCGAACGGCTCGACACGGCCTGGGTCCCTGAGTACGGCCGCGAATTATGGGAGGCCCGGGACGGCGTGCTTCGCTACGAGGACATGGCGCACATCGGCAGCGTTCAACTGCAACGCGAGGCGGAGGCGTGCCCGCAGGCCTGGCGCTTCCTGATCTGCGATACCTCGCCGCTCACCACGTTGTTCTATTCGCGCGAGATGTTCGGCCGCGCCGATCCCGCGCTGGAGGACATGGCCGATGCGCGCTACGACCACATCTTCCTGTGCGCGCCGGACTTCGAGTTCGTCCAGGACGGAACCCGCCGCGATGTCGATTTCCGGCAGCAGCAGCACCGCTGGTACCAGGATGAACTGTCCCGCCGCAATCTCTCCTACCATTTGCTGAGCGGCCCGCTGGAGCGGCGCATCGCCGACGCCATCGCTCGTCTGGCCTGAACTTTTCGCGCCGCCCGCAGTCTTATCTTGTGGGAGGATTACCCATGACGACGACATATGAAGACGACGTGGCGGCCTGGGCGCTGGAGCAGGTGGCGTTGCTGCGCACGGGGCAATGGGGTTTGCTGGATATCGAGCATATCGCTGAGGAAATCGAGGATATGAATATCAGCCATCGCCATCAACTGGCGCATCGGCTAGCAATATTGATGGCTCATTTGCTGAAGTGGCAATACCAGCCGGACCGGCGTGGCAGCAGCTGGGAATGTACGATACGCGGCCAGCGCGAAAAGATAAATCGATTGCTCAAACGCATGCCCAGTCTGCGCCGCCTACTGACCGATCCCCAATGGGAGCGCGACGTGTGGGACGACGCACTCGACCTCGTGGTGCACCAGGCCAACTTGCGCGACCTGCCCAAATCCCGTCCATGGGACTTTGAGCAGTTGCTGTCAGCTGAGTTTTTCCCTGACGACTATTTCCCGTCGTAGGTGACGCGGTACACCCGGCCGCCGTAGTCGTCCGAGACGATCATCGAGCCGTCCGGCAGCGTGGCCACATCCACCGGACGGCCCACCACTTCCTCGCCGCGCAGGAAGCCGTCGATGAAGGCGGTGTCGGTGACGACCTTGCTGTTGTACAGCGTGATCAAGCGCACGCTGTAGCCGCTCTTGGTCGTGCGGTTCCACGAGCCGTGCTCGGCGATGTAGACATTGTTGCGATACGCCTCGGGGAATTGCTTGCCGGTGTAGAAGGTCAAGCCCAGCGGCGCAACGTGCGGCCCCAGCTTGGCGACCGGCGGTTCGAACTCCTCGCAGCTGCGCCCCTTGGCGAAGGCCGGGTCCGGCACCACGCCGCCGTGGCAGTAGGGGAAGCCGAAGTGCATACCGGACTTGGGTGCCACGTTCAGCTCGCACGACGGCGTGTTGTCGCCCATCTCGTCGCGGCCGTTATCGGTGAACCACAGCACCTTGGTGACCGGATGGAAGGCGAAGCCCACCGTGTTGCGCACGCCGCGCGCGTATTCCTCCAGCTGGCTGCCGTCGGCATTCATGCGGTAGATCTTCGCGCTCTTGGTGTCCTCGACGTCGCACACATTGCACGGCGCGCCGACCGGGATGTACAGCTTGCCGTCCGGCCCGGCCTTGATCACCTTCTCGCCATGCCACTTGTCGTTGGGCAGGCTGACCTTGACCACCTCGTACGATGGCTTTTGCGCATAGCGCTTGTCGATGTTGTCGAATCGGATCACGCGGCTGATTTCGCCCACGTACAGCGCGCCGTTGAGCAGCGTGACGCCGATCGGGTTTTCCAGCCCTTCGGCGACGGTGACGACGTCGGCCGTCTGCTTGTCGGCGCGCGGCACCAGCGCGTACACCTTGCCGGCCTTGCGCGAGCCGACATAGACGATGCCGCTGTCCGACACCACCAGGCTGCGCGCGGCGCTGACCTGGTTGGCGTAGACGCTGATGTGGAAGCCCTTGGGCAGCTTGAAGCCGCTCAGGTCGGGCACATCGCGCTGCGCCCTGGCCTCGGGCGTGAGCGCAGCAGCCGGCTTGGCGGCGTTGGCGGCGATCAGGTCGGCGAGCAGCGCGATCTGGCTTGCGCTCAGGGCAGGGGACCATGCGGGCATGTCCTTGTCCGGCACGCCCTTGCTGATGATTTTGATGAGATTGGCCTTGGTGGGCGCGCCGTGCAGCCAGGCATGATCGCCCAGCGAGGGGCCGACGGCGCCTTCCTTCTTGACACCATGGCAGACCGCGCAATTGGCCTGATAGAGTTTTTCGGCGGCGGCGAGATCGGGTTCGGCCGCATGGGCGGCCAGCGAGGCGATGGCGACAGCGGTTGCCGCGATGGCGGCGCGCAGGGTAGATGGTTTCATGGACGGTTCCTGTCGGTGGCGAGTCGCCATTGTGCCAGTCTCCGCCGCGGATGACCATGGCGCGCGCCGCCGCCGGGCAGGAAAGCGGAAATGCTCAGCCGGCGCTCAGGCTCAGGCGCGGGTCGGCTGGCGCGGCACGCTGGGCGGCGGTGGCTGCCGCCCTGGCCGTGCGGGGCGTGGCGACGGCATGCGGGGCGGCCGCAGGCGCCGCCTCGTCCACCTGAAACACGCTCACCAGCCCGGCCAAATGGCCGGACAGTCCCTGCAACGCCTCCGCCGCCGAGGCGGCTTGTTCGACCAGCGCGGTGTTTTGCTGCGTCACGCCGTCCATCTCGATGATGGCCTGGTTGATCTGCTCGATGCCGGCTTGCTGCTCGGCGCCCGCGTGCATGATCTGCTGCATGATGTCGCTCACCCGCTTGACGCTGGCGACCATGTCGCTCATCGTCAACCCGGCCTCGTCGACCAGCGTGGCGCCGTTGCCGATGGTCTCGACCGACTTGCCGATCAGCTGCTTGATATCCTGGGCGGCGTTGGCCGAGCGCTGCGCCAGGTTGCGCACCTCGGACGCGACCACCGCGAAGCCGCGCCCCTGCTCGCCGGCGCGGGCCGCCTCCACCGCCGCGTTCAGGGCCAGCAGATTGGTCTGGAAGGCGATGCCGTCGATCACGCCGATGATGTCGACGATCTGCCGCGACGAGGCGGTGATCGATTCCATCGTCGTCACCACCTCGGCCACCACCTCGCCGCCGCGCGCGGCCACGCCGGACGCGGCCGACGCCAGCTGGTTGGCCTGGCGCGCGAACTCGGCGTTCTGCTTGACGGTGGCGGTCAGCTGCTCCATCGACGAGGCGGTCTCCTCCAGCGAGCCGGCCTGCAGCTCGGTGCGGGAGGACAGGTCCATATTGCCGCTGGCGATCTGGCTCGACGCGGTGGCGACCGCGTCGGTGCCGGCGCGCACCTCGCTGACGATGGCCGCCAGCCGCGCGCGCATCGCGGCGATGCTGTACAGCAGGCTGGAGCGGTCGTCCGGCCGCAGCGCGACCTGCACGGTCAGGTCGCCGGCGGCGATGCGGTCGGTGATGCTGGCGGCATAGGCGGGCTCTCCGCCCAGTTGCTTCAGCAGCGAGCGGCTGATCAGCAAGCCCAGCACCAACGCCAGCACGACCGAGGCCGCGCTCAGCGCCACGATCATCCAGGCCGACTGTTCGCCGCGCTGGAGGATGCCGGCGCCGATCTCGTCGATCACCTCGGTCTGGCGCGTGATCAGCAGTTGCAGGCTGGCGAGATAGGTCGCGCTGGCGGGCAGGAATTCCTGGTCGATGAGGCGGCGGACCTGCTCGGGGTCGCCGCCGTGCTTCTCGGCCAGCACGCGCTTGCGCACCGCCAGGTATTGCGTGCGCTTGTCGGCGGCGGCCGCGAACAGCGCCTTGGCCGCCGGGTCCGTCATTAGTTCGGTGATCTGCCGCAGGTCCTCCTGGGCCAGCGCGGAGGTGCGGGCGATGCCGTCCTCGAAGAATTTCTGGACCTCCGGGTCGGTGGACTTGGCCGCCGCCAGCGAGCGTTGCAGATTGGTCTCGACCAGCCCCTTCCAGTGCAGGATCAGGCGCTCCACTTTCAAGCGTCCGGTCAGCAGGTTGTGGGTGTCGGCGGCGCTGCTGCGGATGCTGAGCCAGCTGCTGACGGCGATGATCAGCAACAGCAGCAGCGTAGCGCCGAAACCGATCGTTAGCCGTTTGCTAACCTTTATGTCGGATAAGTTCATGGCCCGTTCCTCGCGAGAAAAAGGACATACTGCTTCTTAAGCAATCCTTGCACTTTGATCGAGGTACAATGCCGTGCCCTTTTCACCCATCCACAGTCTCATTCATGATCAAAACCTGTCTGGCGTTCGTACTGTGCGGCCTGGCCGCCACTGCCCATGCCCAAAACTCCGACGACGACTGGAATAAGCCGGTCGAACCGTTTCAAATTCACGGCAACACCTACTACGTGGGCGTGAGCAGCCTGAGCTCGGTGCTGGTGACGTCGCCGCAAGGCCATATCCTGCTCGACGGCGGCTATCCCGATTCGCCGCAGCGCATCGCCGCCAGCATCCGGAAGCTGGGTTTCCGCGTGCGGGATATCAAGCTGATACTGAGCTCGCACGATCACTTCGACCACGCGGGCGGCATCGCCGAACTGCAGCGCATGACCGGGGCGACGGTGGTGGCCAGTCCGCTGACGGCCGCCGCGCTCAAGCGAGGCCACATGGCGGAGGATGATCCCCAGTTCGTGGGCAATACGCCGTTTGCCAAGGTGGCCAAGGTGCGTACGGTGCGCGATGGAGAAACCGTCAAGGTCGGACCGCTGGCGGTGACCGCCGTCTACACGCCGGGCCATACCGCGGGCGGCACCAGCTGGACGTGGCGCTCCTGCGAGAAGGACCGCTGCGCCAGCGTGGTCTTCGCCGACAGCATCAATCCGATCTCCAGCGACGGCTACAAGTTCAGCGAGCATCCGGAGGTGGTGAAGCAATACGAGCAAAGCTATGCGGCGCTGGAACGCGCCTCGTGCGATGTGATCATCGCCGTGCATCCGGAATTCTCCGGCATGTGGGAGAAGCGCCAAAGCGGCAAGCCAGACGCCTTCCTGGACGGCGGGGAAGGCTGCAAAGCCTATGTCAAGGCGGCGCGCGACAAGCTCAATCTGCGTCTGGCGGCGGAGGCGGGAAAATGATCGTGGATTTCGATGTGGCCTATGAGGGCCATGTGCTGAAGGGCGACCAATACGTCGGCGCCGACAGCAATCGCGTGCTGTACCTGCACGGCGCTGGCGCCAGCACCCGTCGCGGCCACCATCTGCTGCGCGGCGCGCTGCAGCAGCGCGGCGTCGGCAGCACCTGTTTCGACTGCATCGGCCATGGCGACACCGGCGGCGCTCTGGCGCAATCGTCGGTGGCCAGCCGCACGCGCCAGGCGCAGACGGTGGTTGCGGCGCGCGGCGTGCCGGAGCCGTTGGCGATCATCGGCGCCAGCATGGGCGCCTACAACGCCATCCGCATGACGCAGAGCCATCGCGTCGATGCGCTGGTGCTGATCGTGCCTGGCGTGTACACGCCGTCGGCGTATGAAGTGCCGTTCGGTCCCGAATTCTCGGCCGTGATACGGCGCGAGCGCAGCTGGGCCGACAGCGACGCCTGGGAGATCCTGTCGCGCTTCGAAGGCCGGCTGCTGGTGATCGCCGCCGAACACGACGCCACGATCCCGCTGGAGATCCCCGAACGCCTGGTGGCCGCGGCGGCGAACGCGCAATCGAGCCGGCTGCGTATCGTGCAGGGCGCCGAACACAATCGCCTCTGGTCGCTGCTGGAGGAAGACCCGGCCAGCTTCGCCGCCGCCGTCGATATGGTGGCCGACGTGGTGAATGGCGGAAGGCAGTAGGAGTCGAACCTACAGGGGAGCGTCTGACGCCCCCCACCGGGTTTGAAGCCCGGCCCCATCACCGGATGAGTATGCCTTCCGTGGAACTACTCGCCACTGTACGACCACACCGCGTTCGGCCGTATCAAGTGGATGTTGCCTACGCGCCGAGTATAGCCGACGCGATCGAAGAACTCCAATATCTGTATGGCCCGCTTTCGACCCAGCCCGGTCGCGTCGCGGAACGCCGACGCCTGCACTTCGGGCAGCGCCGCCACCAGCGCCGCCAATTCGGCCAGCCGCTTGGGATGGTAGAACAGGTCCGGCACCACCTGGCTGATCTCGCCCGTCTTCGAGAGCTTGAGCAGCAAACGGCGCACCTCCGCCTCCGGCATGCCATGATCGCGCGACAGGTCGCGCACCCATGGCGGATCGAACGCGCCCTCCAGCAACGCGGCCAGCAGCGGCGCGGCCTGCGCCTGTTCCTTCTCGCTTAGTTCGACGCTGTGGCCGGGCAGGTGGAGGCTGCGGCCACGCTGCTTCACCTGCCCGGTGTCGATCAGCGATTCGACCAAGCGGCTCCACAACCGGTCCTCCATCTCCGGCGCGACGATGCGCTTGAGGCGCCACAGTTCAGGGCCCGCATCGTCCGGAGCGCGCGCGTGGAATTCGGCCAGGCCGGCCAGGATGCGCGCCTCCAGCGCCTGCACCTCTCCGGCGGCGAGCAGCAGCGCATCGCCACCTTGCAGCGTCACTTCGATGGTATCCGCCGGTAGCGCGATCCGGTCGGCCGGCAACTGCGACAGCCGCATCAACGCCGACCTGCGCAAGCCGAGGGGGCTGCGCGCCAGCAGCGAGGCGACATCTCCGCTGGCGACGAAATCGGCCAGCGCCCGCAGCCACGCCATGCGGGCAGCACTGCGCCGCTTGCGCGCCGGGCCGAATGGATCGAGCACCATGCCGCCGCCGATGGTGACGGTGGCTTGCGCGTTGCGGATCACGAAGCGGTCGCCCGGCACGGCGTGCACCGGAGCGTCGAGCACCAGTTGCACGCGGCCGGTCTGGCCGGGCGCCAGCAATTCGCCGTCCAACAGCACGACGTTGGCCGTGTGGTGCGCGGCGCCCAGGTGGACGTGCAGCGGCGACCATGACTTGAGTGTCAGGCCGCAATCGTGCATCAATGTCAGTTCGACGTCGATGCGGCTGGAGCATTCGCCGAGCGCCGGAGCGACCACCCAAGTGCCGCGTTCCACTTCCTCCTTCGCCACGCCATGCAGGTTGAGCGCCAGCCGCTGGCCGGCATGGCCGGCGTCCGCGCTGCGGTTCTGTGCGTGGATGCCGCGCACGCGCGCCTGCTGTCCACCCGGGGCCAGTTGCAGCACTTCGCCGACGCGCACGCCGCCCGCCAGCGCGGTACCGGTGACGATGGTGCCCTGGCCGGACAAGGTGAACACGCGGTCCACGCCAAGCCGGAACAGGCGCCGTTCGTCGCTGGCCGGCAGCGATGCCGCCATCCGGGCCAGGTGCCGCAGCAAAGCCTGCACGCCGGCGTCGTCGGCCGCGCTGGCGTTGGTGCGGAAGATTTGCGCCTCGGCGAAATCGGTTGGCGCCAGCAGGGCGTTGATGTCCCGCTCCACCTGCTCCATGCGTGCCGTGTCGACCCGGTCTATCTTGGTCAGCGCCACCGCGCCGCGCCGCACGCCCAGCAGGCGCAGGATGGCCAGGTGCTCCAGCGTCTGCGGCATGATGCCGTCGTCGGCGGCGATCACCAGCAGCGCGGCATCGATGCCGGTCACGCCAGCCGCCATGGTGCGGATGAATTTTTCGTGGCCCGGCACGTCGATCACGCCGAGGATGTCGCCATTGTCCAGCGGCGCATAGGCGTAACCGAGTTCGATCGATATGCCGCGCGCCTTCTCTTCCTTCAGCCGGTCCGTATCGACCCCGGTGAGCGCGCGCGTGAGCGTGGTCTTGCCGTGGTCGATATGACCTGCCGTGCCGACGATCATACGGCCAGCAGCGCCAGTTGGTCGGTGAAGCGCTGGCGCTGGTGGTCGTCCAGGCAGCGCAGGTCCAGCCACAGCGCATCCTGTGCCACGCGGCCGATCACCGGCAACGGCAAGGCGCGCAGGCGCTGCTCCAGCATGCCGAGCGCATTGCTGATACGTCCCGCAGCGGCGGCGCGCACCAACAGGCCATGGCTGGGCAACTGGTCGACGGGCAGGGCGCCGCTGCCGATCTGGCTCATCATCGGTTCTGAGCTGACCTCGTAGCCGGTACCCAGCGCCGCCTGCAACAGTGGCAGCAGCGCCTGCGCCAGTTCGCGCATGTGTGCGGCGGGACGGGTCAGCAGCTTGAGTGTGGTCAGGCGTTCAGGCAGAAGGTCCGGCGCGCGGTACAGCGCGAGCACCGGCTCCAGCGCCGCCAGCGTCAGTTTGCCGACGCGCAGCGCGCGCTTGAGGGGATTCTTCTTGATCTGCGCGATCAGATCGGCGCGGCCGACGATGATGCCGCACTGCGGGCCGCCCAGCAGCTTGTCGCCGCTGAAGGTGACCAGGTCCGCGCCGCCGGCGATGGTTTCGCGCACCGTGGTTTCGTGCGGCAGGCCGTATTGTTCCAGGTCGACCAGCGTGCCGCTGCCCAGGTCCACCGCCAGCGGGATGTTGTGCTTCTTCGACAGCGGCGCCAGCTCCGGCAGCTCGACGCTCTTGGTGAAGCCGGTGATGGCGTAATTGCTGCAATGGACCTTCATCATCAGCGCCGTCTGCGGACCGGCTGCTTCGGCGTAGTCCTTCAGGTGCGTGCGGTTGGTGCTGCCCACTTCGCGCAGTACGGCGCCGGCGCGGGTCATGATGTCCGGGATGCGGAAGGCACCGCCGATTTCCACCAGCTCGCCGCGCGAGACGATGACTTCCTTGCCCTGTGCGAGGGTGTTCAACATCAGCAGCACGGCGGCGGCGTTGTTGTTGACGATGGTGGCCGCTTCGGCGCCGGTCAGTTCCAGCAGCAGGTCCTCGATCAGGTTGTCGCGGTCTCCGCGCTTGCCGGTGTTGATGTCCCATTCAAGGTTCATCGGCCAGCGCAGCGCTTCTGCGACGGCTTGCACGGCGCTGTCGGGCAGCAGGGCGCGGCCAAGGTTGGTGTGCAGGACGGTGCCGGTGAGGTTGAACACGGGCCGCAGCGGCGAGCGGTTGGTGTCGCGCAGCCGGTCGGCGAGCATGGACAGCAGGGCGGGGATGCTGGTGTCGCCGGTGACTGGCATGCCGTCGCGGCGGCCGGCCAGCATCATGCCGCGCAGTTCGGCCAGCAGCATGCGGGCCGCTTCCAGCGTTTGCACACGGCCGTATTCGGCGATCAGCGGTTCGCAGGCGGCGTCCGACAGGATCAGGTGGACAGCGGGCAGGTGGATGATGCCCGCCGCTGCCGGCGCGCCTGCCCCGGTGTGGGCGGGCGATGCGGCGTCCGGCCCCCCGCCGGCGCTAGCCTTGGTGTCCGTCTTGCCGCTCATGCGGCGTTGAACCACAACAGGGGATTGCCGCTGGCGCGGGCGTAGCCTGCCTCGCCGACCAGCAGGTCCAGCGCCAGGCTGGCCAGGTCGTCGGCCAGCGGTTCGACGTTGTAGTCGTGCTCCTGGTTGAAGATCTTGCGGTAGGTGCGGCAGTCGTCGCAGGTCTCGGCGCGTGCCACCTTGCTCGGGTCATTGGCCTTGTTTGCGATTTCAGGCGCGTCGTCGGCCGGCTCGATGCTCTGGTAGGCGATGTGCGCGGTATGCTCGCAGCACGAGCATTTGACCCGCACCATATGCCACTCGCTGGCGCAGCAGCTGCATTGCAGGTAGCGGTAGCCCTGCGATTGTCCGCCGATGCGGATCACGCTGGCCACCGGATGCGCGCCGCACACCGGGCATAGCGTGTTGGTCACCAGCGGCGCCACGCGCTGCGCATCCAGCTGGCCGGCGCGCATGGTCCACATGATCTGCAGCGCGGCGGCCACGAACGGCGCGTGCAGCGGATTGACGCTGTCGGTCAGCTCGGACAGCACGGCGTCGGCGCAGCCTTCCAGTTCCGCGCTATCGAGCGCGCGCAGCTCGGCGAGCACGGAGGCGATCTGCGACTGGCCTTCCGCCAGCGTATCGAGCTGGTCGAGCAGGGCGCTGAACACGGAGCGCCACGACGGCGGCCGCGCACCGCTGACTGGCAGCGGCGGCATATTGTGTTCGAGCGAGACGGTGATGTCGGCGGCGTCGGGCAGGGCGAAGGCGTCCGACGGGAAGGACTGTGCGACGGCGGCTTGCGCGTCGACCAGCGCGGCCATCAGCAGCAGGTAGCCGCGCAGCGTTTCGCCGACGGGGATACCTTTGATTTCATTTTTGGCAAGCTGGCGCAGGCGGGCGGCGCGCGCGATGAACAGGCTGCGCGGATGCGGCAGCAGCAGGCGTGGAATGGCGTTGTGATCGAGCGCTTCGATCTCGCCGGGTTGAAGCAGGCGTTGTACCAAGATGTCTCCCAGAGGGCCGGCGGCGCCGGCGCCGCCGCCGCTATTCTAATCCTAAACTGCCGGGTCAATCACGTGATTTGCGCGCGACCTCCTCAAACCAGCGCGGGTGATGCCTGCGCCCACCCGTAGGTGACAGTGCCGCGCACCATGGCGCCTATCGAACCCTTCACCCACAAAGCCTGCGTAGACGTGTATCACGATGGAGCAGATGATCACGAACGCGCAGAAGGCAGCAAAGCGCGGCGAAGCGTACGAGGTCATTAGGAAGTAGAACGCGAAGTAGGCGCCAGATCACCACGCCTGACAGCAGCAGGCCGCACATGCAGAAGATCAGCACGAAGAATGTAGCACCTTCTGCCCCGCGTTGTAGCGGCTCACCTGGGCACCTTTGTCCTCCCGCTTGTGGATCACGTCGATTTGATCCAACCACTGTTTATCGCCCGGTTTCCGAACTGGTTGTGATGCCAGTGAAGCGCAATCGCCTCAGCAGCGCGAACGACACGAATATCACCAGTCCGATAAACGATGCAGGATGCGCGTCCACTGGCCTCGCCCAGGAACACGCCAGCCACGCGGTCGCCGGATGGAACATGGCCAGTTTCGGACACCGCCAGCAGCACGAAGCAGATGGCGGTGATCCAGGTTGGCTGCGCTCATTCGGCGTATAGCGCTCGATCATGGGGCTGCGATCAGGTGTGCTCATTTTTCGCCTCCCGATACGGTTGGCCATGCAGCGCCTCGGTTTCGCGTCCTTGCTCACCTCATTCCGGCCCGACGCGCGAGTAGTGGAACCAGCCCGCCAGCGCCGTGACGGCGATGCCGGGCCAGCGCCAATGGCTTGGTCAGGCCTCTTCCACAGACCGACCATGGGGCTGATGCTCGATTGGCCTTTCAGGCCATGATAGAGGCCCGGCTGGTCCGCATGGTGCAGCACATACATCACGCGCGTGCCGCCCACGCCGGCTGGATCGTATAAAGCCTCGCGCTGGGCGAGCCGGGCGCGACTTCAGGTCCTCGATGCGCTCCGCGGCGTGGTCCTTCATGTCCTCCTTGGTGCCGAAGACGATGGCGCCGGTGGGGCAGGTCTTGACGCAGGCAGGTTCTCTGGCCCACCGCCACACGCGGTCCGAGCAGAGCGTGCAATTTGTAGGCGCGGGTCGTCCTTCTTGGAGATGCGCGCACGTCGAATCGGACAGCCGCCACTTGCAGCCGCAGCCGTGATGCAGTTCTCCTGATGGAAGTCGACGATGCCAAGTTGGTGTATCAATGATGGCACCCGGCGAGGGCAGCTCAGGCAGCCCGGGTCCTGCAGTGCATGCAGCCGTCTTTTTGCGTATCAGCCATTCAAGGTTGCCGTCGTTGGCTTCGTGTTCCGAGAAGCGCATCACGGTCCACGATTGCGGCGACAGGTCAATCGGATTGTCGTACACGCCGGTGGTCTCGCCGACGTCGTCGCGCAGGTCGTTCCACTCCATGCAGGCGGTCTGGCAGGCCTTGCAGCCTGTTGCACTTCGACACGTCGATCAACTTGGGCACGAAAGCCGGTGACGGGCGTGCGCGCCACCGGTTCCTGCACCGTGGTGGCCATTAGCGCGCTGATATCAAGGGATTGTAGTGCCATGGCTACCTTCTCGGGCCGTCATGCTTTTTCCACTTTCACCAGGAAGGACTTGAATTCCGGTGTCTGCGAATTGCCGTCACCAACCGTCGGCGTGAGGGTGTTGATCAGGTAGCCCGGTTTGGTGACTTCTTGAACCGAAGTGGATCGGCAGTCCGACCTGGTGGGTCTTCTTGCCGTCGATGATGAGCGCCTTGATACGCTTGGTCACCACGGCCTTGGCCACGATGTGCCCGCGCTTGGAGCTGACCTTGACGCGGTCCCCATGCGCCACGCCGATCTCCTTGCCCAGGTCCTCGCCGATTTCCGACGAATTGCTCCTGGCTGGAGAATGGCGTTCAGGCGCGCGTGCTTGATGGTCCAGTAGTGGAAGTGCTCCGTCAGCCGGTAGCTGGTCGCCACGTGTGGAACTCGGCCACCTTTGCCCAGCTTGGGCCCGGTCGCCAGGGAACATGCGGCCGGGACAGATTGCTGGTGGCGCGCGTTCGTCGGGTGCATCGCTGTGGGCCGACCGGCGTTTCGAACGGCTCTCCGTAGTGCTGAAGCGGTCCCCGGCCATCGCATCGCGCGAGAAGAAGCGGGCCACGCCCTCGGCCAGTACGATGATCAGCGCCCGCTGCGTTTTCAGGCGCTCTATCCGCCTTGAAGTCGGGGATGTCGGCCCCGGCCCAGTTGGTGCCGTTCCATCCTGACCAGCTTGCGCGTGGGGTCCACGGCTTGCCCTTGGTGTCGCAGGAGGCGCGGTTGTTGTACAGGATGCGGCGGTTGTCGGCCAGCCCAGGCCCAGTTCAGCGTCTGGCCGATGCCGGTCTGATGGTCGGAGCGGTCGCGCCGTCCCATCTGGTTGCCGGCCGAGGTCCAGCAGCCGGCGGCATCCAGCAGCCGCAGGCCGTGCCTTGCCGGTCGTCGCGCAGCTGGGCGAAGCCGGAGACCTGCTCGTTCTTCTTCAGGATACTTTTCGTCGGGTCCTTGGATCGGTAAGTTTCCTTCAGCGCCTTGCCGTTGTACTCCATCGCCAGTTCCGGCGTTAGCCGAATGGCTTGGCGTAAGGCCAGGTGAGGCTGACGATAGGGTGGGGAATTTGCCGCCGTCGGTCTGGTACATTCTTTTGATGCGCAGGAAGATGCCGGACATGATCTCCAGATCGCTCTTTGGTCTGCCCAGACCGTCGGCCTCTTGCCAGTGCCACTGCAGCATCGGGCGCGAGGAGTCCCTCACGCTAGCGAGCCGCGTTCCTCGGCGAAGCAGGTGGTCGGCAGGCGGAACACCCGGTCTGATCTTGGCCTGGATCGATTCCGGTGGAACTCGCACGAAGGGACGCCAGAATTCCGCCGTCTCCACCGCGTGAGCGGGTCCATCACGACGATGTGAACTCAGCTCGGGAGCGGCTTCCGTGATCTTCTGCTTGTCCGGGCGCCGAGGCCAGGATGTTTGAAGCCCCAAAGGGATGTAGCCGTTCATTTTTCCCCCCTTTGATGCATGCTCGAAGCACCTGCATCATGTCGTACGGCTTGTCCAGCTGTTAAGTGTAGCCTGAAGGCGTAGTTGTTCTCCTCGTGGCGGCGTCGCCTCACCAGCACTCTGCATAAGCCGATCGTGAAACTTCTGGCGTTGCTGTAGTAGCTGAGCTGACTGGACGCAAAGGTTCTCCTCTCTCAGCGCGCGCTTGGCGGCGTAGGCCTTCGAAGTCCTGCTCCGCCTCGGGCCGGGCAGCGTCAGGTAGCCGGGCAGCATATTGGTCAGCAGCCCCTGCGTCCGTCAGGCCCTGGATGTTGAGTACGCGCAGCGCGTTCATGCGCTGCCGCCGGCGATCAGATGTTCCCAGCAGGAGCGGTACCAGCAGTGGCGCCGGTGCGCAGCGTTTCCGCGCCGGTGGAGTGCTGCGTCCAAAGCTCCAGCGCATACAGGATGGTACGGCGCGGCCCGGAACGGCGGTCGACGCCAGCATCTCGGCGACCTTGCAAACCTCCGGGCGGTACGCCGCAAGCCTTCCACCACCTGGCGTGTAGCGCGCGTAGTGCTTCTTCATCAGCTGATACACGCAGCGCGGGTGTTCGGAGCGTGGCATCGATCTTGGCAAAGCCGTCGTCGCCTGTCCGTAGTTCCAGCTGCTCTTGTCCGTGTACTTGCCCGCCTTGTCGTCCCAACCCGAATACAGGCCGTCGTTGAAGGCGGAAGTCCTCGCGGACGATGAAGGGCATGTCCGTGTAGCTGCGGACGTACTCGTGCTGGATCTTGTCGTTCGTGAGCAGGTAGCGTTGATGATCCCGCCCAGGAATACGGATGTCCGCGCCGGTGGGTAGGGACGTAGTAGTCCGCCACCGAAGCGGTAATACGGGTAAAGCGTGGGTCGACCACGATCAGCTTCGCGCCGCGATGCGCCTCGCTTCCGTGACCCATTTGAATCCGCAAGGGTAAAAGCCTGCTGCGTTACCGCCTATGACCAGGATGACATCAGCGTTCTTGATGTCTACCCAGGATTCGTCATCGCACCACGTCCAAATGTCGAGGCAAGACTCCGCCACCGTCGGACCGTGTGTCATACACGCGCTTACTGTCGAATGCCAGCATGCCCAGACTGCGCATGGTTTTATGGGTTAAGTAACCTTACTCCGTTGGTCCCCGCCGACGCGCACAGCATGCCGGTGGTGGTCCAGCGGTTGACGGTTTTGCCGTCCGCCGTCTTGTCGATTTAGAAAATTGGCGTCGCGATCGGCCTTCATCAACTTCGCTGATGTGTCAGCGCGTCGTCCCAGGAGATTGCCTTCACTCGGTCGCGCCGGGTGCGCGGTACCGGGCACCAGCAGGCGGTTTTCTGAGTGATGAAAACGACCAGGCTCGCGCTCAAAAAAGCGTGCCGCGCGGTTGACCGGGCGGTCGGCGTCGCCCCCGATGGATGATGCTGGCCTTGGCGTTCTTGGCGCCGTCGCCCGCCGTACATAAGGATCCCGCAGCCTACGGAGCAGTAGGGTAAGGTGTTGCGGGTTTCGGTGCTGCGCGCCAGCTTGTACTGCCGGATCTCCCGGCCAATGATGCCGGCGCAAAGCCGAGAAGGCGATGCTCGAACCCAGCGATGGTCGCGCCAGTCACCCGAAGGAACTGACGCCTGGTCATCTGGTCTGGCGGGGTAAGCCTCTCATGATATGAAAAGACCTACCAAGCCTATCACTATAAAAACGGAAGTCCCGTAACGAATTGAATCAGATGTTGTGTTTTCGGCAGTGGTGCGGCAGTACCGCTTCGCCGCATCCCGTGCACGGTCCGGCGCACCGGCTCGACCGGCGAGGCGCCGGCGTCTTATCGTGACTTTTTTACTCACATTGGAGACTATATGCACAAACTGCCGTCCTTTGTTTTTGCCCTCATTTATTGTGCTACCCGGCGCGCCGCGCCCGCGCGCGCGCGCGGCCGACGCTGCATTACGCAGACGTCGTCGATGTCGCCGCCATTCGCCAAGTCGTCCAGCAGTTCCATCCGCCATCATCGCCCACGACGGGAAACCCTGGGAGGCCTGTTCCTGCCGGACCACGACAGCTGGCTATCGGTACTGACACCCCAACCTGGAAATCGATCAAGGCGAACAACCCGGCGGCGCCCAAGGTGGTTCGCCTGCTGGAAAAAGTTCGCGGACTACATCCAGACTTCCACCGCCGGTCGAAGAGCGCTTCTACGACGTTCGCATTGAAACGAATGGCGCGGTGGCCTCGGTCTACTCAACTTTGATTTCTCGGTAAACGGAAAAGTCACTCAACCGTGGGAGCGAAAGCTGGCAGATGGTGCAGACCGGGGATGGCTGGAAGATTAGCTCGATGCTTTACTCGATAGGGCGACTGACGCGCTAGAATCGCTGCTTTCCTCTCCCGGATACCCAGCGTGAAAGAAACTCCGCACCCAAGACTCGTCGCCGTCCTGCTGCCCTGCCGGTTGCCGCCCCATGGCGATCTCGGCTGCCGGAGCTAGCATGCCATGCCTGCTGCTTTCCGGGGGGGGGCTGTACTTCGTCGCTCTGCATGGTGTGGATCGTGCCATTGGCCTGGCTGCAGCGCCAGTTGTGGCGCCGTGAGAGCGCGTTGCTGGCCACAGTGGTGATCTTGCTGGCGGCAAGCTACGCGATGTCGGTGGCGAATGCGCTGGCGGGCATCTGCGATCGCGCTCGGGCTGGCGACTGGCTACCGCTGGTCCCACCTGGTACAGGGACTGACGGCTGCTGGCTGGCGCTCATCGCGTTCTGCGCCGTGCGCATGCGGTCGCGTCTACTACCTGTCGCTGCAGCGTACCCGGTTGCGCCTCGCGCAGGCTCCTCGCGCACGCGCGACGCGGAGCCAGCGCCCGCGCCTGCAGGTGAATCCGCACTTCTTTGTATCACCCTGAATGCTATGATCGGCGCTCGTCGCCGCTGGCGATAATCGCGAGGCCACCGTATTGACGCCGCGTGGCGGATTTTTTGCGCGCCACCTCGTGCATGATGGCCGCCATGAACACGCGCTGGCCGAGGAACTTCGGCGATTGATCGAGGCCTACCTCGGCATCGAGCAGGCAAGGCTCGGCGAGCGTCTGCGGGTGACGATGACGTGGCGGTCCTGTACTGCCGCTTTGCCGCTGGTCGAGAATGCGATCTCGTCACGGCATCGCCCCCGCTGGCGACGGCGGGCCGGCTCGACATCCGGGCGTCGAGCGTGCTGGCGCCAGCCTGGCGGTCGAACTGCTCAATGATGGACATCGGCCCGCGTCGGCTGCGACCACCGGCGCCGGCATCGGCCTGCTAATGTGGCCGAGCGCCGGGTTGCGCCACCTGTAATGGCGGGGAGCACCGGTCGCTGACTGGCGCGGTGAGCGCAGCTTCCACGTGCGTCTGACGCTGCCGCTGCGGGCCGATGGCGGCATGATGCCGGTCCCGATCAGCGTCGCGATCGTCGACGACGAGCCGCTGGCGCGGCTCGCGCTCAAGGCACGGCTGGAAGCACAGCCCGGTTTCGAGCTGGTGGCGGAGTATGGAGACGGCGATACACCGCGGTTCAGGGGTTGGCCGCGTTGCGTCCTGACCTCGTCTTCATGGATGCCGAAACGCCAGGCCGAAGCGGGCTTAGCTGCGCGCGCTGCTCTGCGGACGGCCGGCCCATGGTGATCCTGGTGACGGCGTATGACAGCTTCGCCTTGCAGGCATTCGACCTGGCGGCGTTGGACTGCTTGCTCTGCCGGTCGATGACGACCGTTTCGACGAGGCCTTGACCGCGCAAGAAGGGCCTTCTGGCGCAGGAAGAACGAAGTCCGTTTGCCGGCGCCTGTACCTGGACACACACGTTCACGATACGAACGGACGCGCACGGTACTGTGCGGGCTATCGATGTCATGAACCGAGGCGGACGGTGATTATGCGACGCTGCACGCGGGCGGCAAGACGCATCTGGTGCGGGAACCCCTGCATCTGCTGGCCATGCAGCTCGATCCGCTGCGGTTCCAACGCGTGCACCGTTCGGCTATAGTTCGCATCGACACATCCAGAACCGCGAGCTGACCAATCGCGACGCCTTGCTGCGCCTGCGTGACGGCAGCCTGCCGCGCGCGAGCCGCACCTACATGCCGGCGCTGCTGAGGCAATTGATCGCCACAAAGCCAGGACGTGAGCCAGGCCCGCTGATGCGGTTGATTCCGCGTTAATTCGAAGGTAGCAGGCGCGCAAGCGGGCGTAGTCGTAAAAATGGCTGACCGGGGTTAGCTTGGCCTGGTCGCGCTTGAAGTCCGCTTCCTTCTCTGTTGTACAGCATGCGGACCAGCGCGGCCTCTCGTCGTTAGACATCCCACTGATGCTGGTGCAGCCACCGGCGCGACCGCTTCGCCGCGCCAGTTGCTGTTGTCGTAGTTGCAGGTCGCCGCGCGCGGCAGCGGCTCGGACATGCCGGGCAGGCCGAGGATGGCCGCCATCGGGATCATCGATTTCGCGTGGCTGAAACGCAGCTTACGGTGGCGTGCGACAGGCTGCCTCTGGCGATTGCGTCCACTTCTGAAGAAATCGTCGAGCAGCGTTTGCGCCATGCGGCAATTGACGCCAGCCGTTTTCGCTGATGCCGGGGCCCTCCTTGGTGTAGAAGGCGATGGCGTTCCTCGGTGGTTGCGAACACTGCCGCCTGTGCCGCCGGCAGGTAGCGGTGGTCGGTTTTCAGTTCGGCCTCATGTCGGCCGCCGCCAGGCGTCATAACGCCTGCGCCGCGTCAATGCGGACTTGATCTCGGTGTCGCCGTCGCCGGTCAGCTTGTTGGTGAACTGCTTGTCGGCGCTGGTGTAGCTGTAGGTGCCAGTGTTGGCGGCGCTGTAGCGGCCCTGATCCAGTCCGGTGATGAAGGCCGGCGTGAACAGGCGCTCCAGCCCGCCCCCTGGCAGCCGCCGCGACCTGCGGCTGCGCTAGGCGGCAGCTGGCGCGCACGCAGCTCGTCGCCCGGATCCAAGCCTGGTATTCTGGCTGGTCTGCCACAGGTACGGCGTACAGCGGATCGTCTGTCGGCCACCGCATCCTGCTTGGCGCTGAGTTTGTGGAAGTAGAGCAGGAAGCGGTCGGTGACTGCAGGCGGCTGTCGTGGATTCGTTTCCGCGCGCGGCGATCGCGATGGCGGACGCACGGATCAGCGCTTGCAGCTTGGGTTGCTGCGCCACCAGCGAACCGGCGAATACTGCCGCTGTCGACCGCGCGGTCCTGCCGGAGGTGACGAGCAGGATGCGGCGTTGCGCGGCCACTTGCTGCCAGCGAACAGCTGCGGCAAGCGGCGGACCATGTGCCTGGCCAGCTGCTTGTGCCCGTCACGCCTTGCATGGTCTCAAGCTGCCGTAGCCAGGCTTGGTGATGCCGGCCACTACGCCGTAGCCCAACAGCGCATTGGCTTTCATCATTTGTAGAAGATCGCGTCGCCCAATCTCGGCGCCGGCCCAGCGGCGTCAGCGCCTTCTCCTTCCGCCAGCTGCCAAAGCTATGCAGTCTTCATGCTGCCTGGGGCTGCGCGACCTGCGCCGCGCCACAGCTGGGTGTAGACCGCGCGCAGGTAGCCTTGCGGCGTTTCGTAGTTGAAGGCTGCGCGTTGATACGGCGGCTCCGGTCTGGTAATACAGCTTCGCCGGACGCATTCAACAAGCTAAACAGGACAGGCGATGGCCGCGAGGCGTGTGGTTTCATGGCTTAGAAGTTCACGCGAACATTCACGCTGATGGCGCGCGATCCCATCGTTCAGGTAGTTCTCCTGGTAGTAGGTCCAGTATTTGCGGCTGGCGATGTTGAGATGTTGGCGCACGCTGACCATCTTGCCAGCGCAGCGGTGACGCAGAAGTTGAAGCCCGCGTCGAACAGCCGTAGGCCGGCGCGTGTTGGACGCTGGCTTAACCATCGGCAGCTCGCCCAGGTATTGCGTGCCGGCGTGCAGCGCCAGGCCAGGCAATACGTCGCGCCAGGTCGCCTGCACCGACACCTGGCGGCGGGGCGCGCCGACCGCGCGCTTGCCGCTGAAGCCGGGAGCGGCGTTTTCCAGCATCGCGTCGAGCAGCATCAGGCCACCCTCGATCGACAGGTTCTTGGTTGCCTGCACCACGGTGTTGAATTCCACGCCCTGGTACTTGGTTTCGCCGTCTTCCACGAAGACGTTGGCGCCGTTGGTGTACTGCGCGCCACGCTTGATGTGGAACAGCGCCGCGCTGGCGTTCCAGAAGCTGCGCTCCGTCTTGATGCCGACTTCGGCCTGCTTGCTCTTGAGCGGAGCGAAGGTCTGGTTGGCGTTGACGGTGGACGTCGGCGCGCTGGAAGCCTGCTCCATCGCCTCGACGTAGCTGCCGTAGACGGTGGTGTCGGCGGCCGGCTTGTACATCAGGGCCACGGTGGGCGTGGTGCGCTGTGCGGGGTAGTTGGCGATGACCGCGCCCTTGGTGGAGTAGGCGTTGTCGTTGTAGCGCGTGTAGCGGGCGCCGGCCAGCACCGACCAGTTGTCGGTCAGCTTGACGGTATCGCTGGCGAAGGCCGCCTCCTGGCGGGTGGCTTCGTCGCGGTAGGTGCCGCCGCTCCAGTTGATGCCGTCGACGTTGATGATGTTGGGTGCATACAGGTTGCCGGTGCCCAGATAGGTCTTGGGCGTGACCGCCGAGGAGGTCGAGGACAGGTTTTGCGAGCTCACGCCGGCGACGATTTCGTGCGCCAGGCCGAAGGCGTTGATCCTGCCTTCGAAGCTGGCCTGCGCCTGGTCGAAGTGATAGCCGTGCAGTTCGGAGGTGACGCGGTCCTTGTAGTCGGCCTTGTTGCTGGTGATGTAGTACTGGTCCTTCTTGTAGACGCGCGTCGAACTCGAGGTGCGGTACGACAGGTTCGCCACCCATTCTGGGCTCATGCGGTATTCCATGCCGACGGTGGACAGCGAGTATTCGACATCGCTGCCAGCGCCGATGCTATTAAGTTTGGTGTCTCCGGCGACCGGCTTGGGCACCACGTATAGCGGCGAGATCACCACGTCGGTGCCGCCCACGCTTTTGCGCCGCTGGTAGATCGCGTCGTAGGTCAGCGCCACGTCGTTGGAGACGCGCCATTCCAGGTTCAGGCCCGCCGCGTTGCGCTTGATCGAGCCGCTTTCCTCCTGCACGCCGCCGTCTTCGTGCAGCAGGTTCAGACGGTAGCCGAAACCGCCTTCGTCGCCCAGGCGTCCGCCGGTGTCGATATGTTCCTTGATCGCGCCGCCTTCCTGGTAGCCCATGGCCGCGCTGAAGCTCTTGTCGGTGGTGGGGCGCTTGCTGACGTAGTTGACGATGCCGCCCGGCGAACCGAAGCCGTACATAAAGCCGGTCAGGCCCTTGAGTACTTCCACGCTCTCGAACATCTCCAGCGGCATTTCGGTGCCGCGGTTGATGTTGGCCAGGCCGTTGATCTTGTAGCCGTTCAGGTCATCGAGGCGCAGGCCGCGCATCTGGATGGTGGCAGGGTGGGTGCTGATCGGCGGGCTGATGGCGGTGACCGAGGCGTCGTACTTCAGCACTTCGGAGATGCTGGTGGCCAGGCGGTCTTCGATCTCGTCGCTGCTGACAGCCTTGGTGGAGAAGGGCGTATCCAGTTCCGACTTGCGCCCCAGGGCGCCGCCGCTGACGCTGTCGCCGAGCTTTTTCTTTTCCACCGTCGCCTTGATGACGACCTTGGACAGCGCGCCTTCGCCGCCGTCTTCAGTGGCGAAGGCCGCGCCGTGCAAGGCGCACAGGCCGGCGGCCGCGAGGGCCAGGTGCAAACGGGATTTAACGAAGGGAGTAGTCGGGCGCATAAGGACCTAAAGAAGAGGGGCAATATAAAGCCCGCTATCTTATCGATCGTGTATGACGCCCGTATGACGGCGCAGCCGTTTTTTACGTGAGCAGCGCCTCGATCTGCGCCAGCGATGGCGGCGATGCGCCCGGCGCCAGGCAAGCGGCGGCGCCTGCGGCCACGGCGAAGCCCAGATGCTGCAACGGCTGCTGCTGCGGGCGATGCATCATGCTCCACGCCAGCGCGGCGATGCTGGCGTCGCCGGCGCCGACGGTGTCGACCACGGTGATCGGCGGCGCGGGCATGTGCCACGCCTCGTCGCCGATGTGCAGCGACGCGCCGGCCGAGCCCTTGGTGTACAGGTAGGTGGCGGCGGGGTTCCAGCTTCGCAGCGTGGCGAAGGCGCCGTCGATATCGGTGGTGCGGAACAGGCCTTCCAGGTCCTCCTCCGACACTTTGATCACGTCCGCCAGTTGCGTCATGCGGCGCAGCGTGGCGTCGTAGCGTTGGTCCATCAGCAGCCGGTAGTTGGGGTCGTAGCTGATGCGTACGCCGTCCTGCTTGAGCTGTTCGGCCAGCGCCACCAGCTTGTCCGCCAGCGGCCTGCGCGCCAGGCAGATGCCGCCGAAGTGCACCCACTTGCAGTGCGCGCGCCAGTCCTGCGGCAGCGCCGCCGCGTCGAACTGCAGGTCGGCGCTGTCGTCGCCGACGAAGAAATAGGCCGGTGGGTCGGTGCGGTGCACGATGGCCAGCAGCGGCGACTTGTCGTAGCGCTGGATGAAGCGCAGGTCCAGCCGGGCGGCCTCGCTGGCCTGCCACAGCGCGTCGCCGAAGACGTCGCGGCTGATGGCGCCGGCGAAGGCGGTTGGTACATCCAAGCGGGCCATGGTGCGCGCCACGTTCCAGGTCGAGCCGCCCACCTGGCTAAGCCAGTGCTGCTGCGCCGGGTCCTGCACGATCATGTCGGTCAGCGCTTCGCCCGCCGCCACGAATAATGGAAAGGCCGCCATCTCAATCCTTCAAAACGTTGAGCACTTCATAGCAGGCGCCCATGGTGTGATAGTCCACTTTGCCGGCCGGGCTTTTCTCGTCGGTCAGCTTGCTGTTGTCGGCGCCCAGGATGCGGTACCACGCGCCATGACGGTGATCGACGAAATGCTCCCAGCTGTAGGCCCAGATCTTGTCGTACCAGGTCCAGTAGCGCGACTCGCCGGTGCGCGCGGCCAGCAGCGCGGCGGTGGCCAGGCTCTCGGCTTGGACCCAGAAGTATTTGAGATCGTCGCAGATGCTGCCGTCCGGCGCGAAGCCGTAGTAGATGCCGCCGTGCTCGTGGTCCCAGGCCTTGGCCAGCGCAGCGTCGAACAGTTCGACGGCGCGCGGCAGCAGCCAGTGGCTTCCGCCCTCCAGCTGTTCGCCGTGGCGCTCCAGCAGCAGCAGCAGCTTGGCCCATTCGGTCAGGTGGCCCGGCTGATAGCCCCACGGACGGAAGATGTTGCTCTTGTCATGGCGGTTGTATTCGGTGTCGACCGACCAGTCGGCGTGGTAGTGCTCCCAAATCAGATTGTCGGCCAGCGCGGCCTGGCGTTGCGTGATGTTGCGCGCCAGTGTTTCGGCGCGCAGCAGGTAGGCGCGATCGCCGGTCGCTTCGAAGGCGGCGATCAGCGCTTCGCAGGCGTGCATGTTGGCGTTCTGGCCGCGATAGGGATCGAGGTAGCTCCAGTCGGAGCTGGCTTCGTCGGCATACAGGCCGTACGCGGATTGCCAGAAGCGGCGCTCCATCAGCGCGAAGGTCTCGGCGATCCAATCGCGGGCCTGGGTCTCGCCGGCCATCAGCGCGTGGCTGTAGGCCAGCAGCACGAAGGCCAGGCCGTAGCAATGGTTGGTGCCGTCGGTGACCGTACCCGCGCCGTTGTTCCAATCCAGCTGCCATGCGTAGCCGCCGGTTTCGGCGTTGCGGTGCGCCTTGCGCAGGAAGTCCAGGCCGTGGCGCAGGCGCTGCTGGTCCGCCGCCTCGCCGAACTGGCGCCAGGCCATCGCGTAGGTGAACACGAAGCGCGTGCTGCTGACCAGGTGGCGGGTGCGGGCGTCGTAGACCGTGCCGTCGTCCTTGTAGAAGTGATAGAAGCCGCCGCTGGCATCCACGCAACGGTCATCGTAGAAGTGCTTGGTGTGGCGTATGTGGTTCAGCAGCGTCGAGCGGGATTGAAAATCTGGCGCCATCGTCAGGTCCGTGTTTGGGTTGGTAATCAGGCTGCCTCGCATAAGGCAGTCCCTGTGTGTTTTTCAGGCGCGCAGCAGTCCCCTCGTTGCGGTTCTTGCGAACCGAACGTCCTGCGGCGTAACCTGGATTGCAAAGTCTATTTCTGTATGCGCCAGCCGTCGAATACTGTGCTGGCACGGACGACCAGCTCCACCGGAGCGATCTTCTCAACCGGTACTTCCTGCTGCCCGCTGAGTAGCAGTTCCACACCCAGCGCGCCAAGCGCCTTTTTATCGATGCGCAGCGTCGTCAGCGGACGGTGTCCCAGCACGGCGGTGGCGATGTCGTCGAAGCCGACGATCGCGATATCGTGCGGGACCTTCAAACCCTTGGCCAGACAGCAGCGCATGGCCACCAGCGCGGCACTGTCGTTGTAGCAGAACACGGCGTCCGGCGGATGGGGCAGGGACAGCAACTGCTCCATCGCTTCCCAAGCCCCGGTTTCGAGGTCCACCCCGTCCGGCAGTCCCGCCTCCAGGCGGGGATCGGCCAGGATGCCTTCCTCGAACAGCGCCTGCCTGTAGCCGCGCGCACGTTCGCGGATGCTGTAGTGCGACAGTGGGCCGGAAATGAAGCCCACGCGCGTGCGGCCGGTGTCGATCAGGTGTTTCGTGGCCAAATAGCCGCCCATCATATTGTCCGGGTTGACCGAGCTGTAACCGCGTAGCTTCATATCGATCAGCACCAGCTGTTTGCCGGTGGACCGCAAGGCGCTCAGCGTCTCCGGTTCGAAGAAGCCGGCGCAGACGATGCCGTCCGGCGCATGCATGCGTATCTGGTCGATCAAGCCGTCCGCCGGGCCGACCGCCATGAAGGACAGCACAATGCCCTGCTTGCGGCAAGCCTCTTCCGCGCCGTGCAGCACCGGCGAGTAGAACGGGCTGCTCGACGCGGTGTTGTGCTGGCGGTGCAGCAGGAACGTCAGGCGGCGCAGCCGCTTGGGCCGCAGCTTGCAAAAATCGTAGCCCAGTTCCCGCGCCGCTTCCAGCACCATCTGACGGGTCGCCTCGGTCAAACCAGGTTCGTTTTTCAGCGCCCGCGAGATGGTCCCTGTGGACACCCCGGCGACACGTGCGATATCCCGTATCGTCACTCCGGCGACATTCGTGGCATTGCCCATCTAACCTCCAAGTATCTCTATGATGCTGCTCGCGGCTGGGCCATCGGCAGAATTCTGTATGAACGCAGTCTTGCATAAGCATCTACACGCGGTCAAACAGCATGCGGACTTAGACCAAAAGTTTAGCTCAATTTACTAAACATGCCAGTTTTAGCCGGTCGGCACGCGGCAGCGGTGGCGTGCCGTCTATATCGCCATGTTTAGTGAGGATGGCTAAACTGGGCCCGAATTTCGCGGGATGTTTGACCACCGGACGGCGCGCATGCAGAATATTTTTCATTAATATAAAAACCATCCATACAGGAGACAGACTTATGGAACACGTTGCATCGGCAGCCATGCGTACCCGCGGCCAAACGGATCAGGCAGGGGAGGGCAACACCGTCCCCCTGATCATTATCACGCTGCTGTTCTTCATGTGGGGGCTGCTAACGTCGCTGAACGACGTGCTGATACCCCACCTGAAATCGATTTATACCCTTAATTATGTACAGGCGATGCTGGTGCAGTTCTGCTTCTTTGGAGCCTACTTCATCGTCTCGCTGCCGGCCGGTATGCTGATCAAGCGTATCGGCTACCAGCGCGGCGCGGTCAGCGGCCTGGTACTGGCGGCCGGCGGCTGCGCGCTGTTCTACCCCGCTTCGATGAACGGCTACGCGCTGTTCCTGCTGGCCTTCTTCGTGCTCGCCAGCGGCATCACCATCCTGCAGGTGGCGGCCAATCCGTATGTGACGGTGCTGGGTGCGCCGGCCACCGCGTCGAGCCGCTTGACGCTGACGCAGGCCTTCAACTCGTTGGGCACCACCATCGCGCCCACTCTGGGCGGTATCCTGATCCTGTCCGAAGGCGCGCCCGCCGTGGCCAACCTGGTCAAGACCAAGGCCGAGGAAGCCGCCGCCGTGCAGATGCCATACCTGGCGCTGGCCGCCGCGTTGCTGGCATTGGCCATCCTGTTTGCGCTGGTGCGCCTGCCGAAAATGACGCACGCGGAAGAGGAGGGCGGTGTCATCTCCACCGTCGAGAAGTCGGTGCTGGCACACCGCCACCTGATGCTGGGCGCGATCGGCATCTTCCTGTACGTGGGTGGTGAGGTCAGCATCGGCAGCTTCCTGATTAACTTCCTTGGCGAGGCCAATGTCGCCAGCCTGCCTGCGGGCGCCGCGGCGCACTACGTCAGCTACTACTGGGGTGGTGCCATGGTTGGCCGTTTCATCGGCTTCGCCGTGATGCGCTACGTCAGTCCGGGCAAGGCGCTGGCGTTCAACTCGGCGGCCTCCATCGCGCTGATCCTGACGGCCATCTTCGGCAGCGGCACGGTCGCCATGTGGGCCATCATCGCGGTCGGCCTGTTCAACTCCATCATGTTCCCGACCATCTTCAGCATGGCGCTGCACAAGTTGGGCAAACAGACCGGCCAGGGTTCCGGCATCCTGTGCATGGCCATCGTCGGCGGCGCCGTCGTGCCCTTCGTACAAGGCCTGCTGGCCGATTCCATCGGACTGCAATGGTCGTTCTTCGTGCCGGCCGCCTGCTATACCTTCATTCTCTACTTCGGCGTGAAATACGCCGGCATGTACTCCAACCGCTGAGAAAGAGAAACCATGCGTACCGATCTGAATTTACGTCCGCTGGCGATCGCGCTGGCGGTGGCGATGGCGCTCGCCGCCGCCACGGTCATCGTCGTCGCCGCGGCCTTGCCGGCAATACGCCGGCGAGGCCGCAACGCCCGGCGCCGTTCCCGTGGCCGAGCGTACCTGGATGGACACGTCGCTGAGCGCCGACCGCCGCGCGGAACTCGCACTGAATGCCATGACGCAGAAGGAGAAACTGAGCTGGGCGATGGGCTGGTTCGGCTCCGACTTCGGCGACAAGAAGCGCAATCCCGCCGCGTTGCCTTTCTCGGCGGGTTATATTCCCGGCACGCCGCGCGTTGGTTTGCCGGCCTTGTTCGAGACCGACGCCGGCCTGGGCGTGGCGACACAGGCCACAAAGACTCCTCGCGAACGCACCTCATTGCCATCCGGCCTGGCCACTACCGCCACCTGGGACCGCAAGCTGGCCTACAACGGCGGCGCGATGATAGGCGCCGAGGCGCGCGCCTCCGGTTTCAACGTGATGCTGGCCGGCGGCGTGAACCTGTTGCGCGAACCGCGCAACGGCCGCAATTTCGAATACGCAGGTGAAGACCCGCTGCTGGCCGCCACCATGGTGGGGCAGCAGGTCAAGGGCATCCAGTCGAATCATGTGATCGCGACGATGAAGCACTTCGCCGTCAATGACCAGGAGACCGGCCGCTTCATCCTCGACAGCCGCATCGGCGACGCCGAGAACCGCATGTCCGACCTGCTGGCATTCCAGATGGTGCTGGAGCAGTCCGACCCCGGCTCCGTCATGTGCGCCTATAACCGCCTGAACGGCGCCTACGCTTGCGAGAGCGACTACCTGCTCAACCAGGTGCTGAAGAAGGATTGGGGCTACAAGGGCTACGTCATGTCCGACTGGGGCGCGGTGCACAGCACCGTGGCAGCCGCCAACAACGGCCTCGATCAGGAATCGGCGTGGGAGTTCGACAAGAGCGCTTACTTCGGCGCCGCGCTGGAGGAGGCGGTCGCCAACGGCCATGTGCCGCAGGCGCGGCTGGACAATATGGTGTTCCGCATCCTGCGCGCCATGTTCGACAAGGGCGTCGTCGACCATCCTGTGGCCGAAGGCGGGACGATCGACTTCGCCGCGCACGGTGTGGTCAGCCGCACCGACGCGGAGGATGGCATGGTCCTGCTGAAGAACGCCGGCGGCGTGCTGCCGTTGAAGGCCGGTGCGAAAAAGATCGTCGTCATCGGCGCGCACGCGGACGTGGGCGTGCTGGCCGGCGGCGGATCATCGCTGGTGTATCCGGTGGGCGGCAGCGCCGTCACCGGCATCGGGCCGGCCACCTGGCCTGGGCCGGTGGTCTACCATCCGTCGTCGCCGTTGAAGGCGATCCAGGCGCGCGCGCCGGGCGCCAGCGTGGTCTATCACGATGGCGTGGATGCCGCGGCAGCAGCCCGCGCGGCGGCCGATGCCGATGTGGTTCTGGTGTTCGCGCAGCAGTGGGTGGGCGAATCGGTGGACGCCGTCTCGCTGTCGCTGCCGGACAATCAGGATGCGCTGATCTCCGCCGTGGCCAAGGCCAATCCGAAGACGGTGGTGGTGCTGAGACCGGCGGCCCCGATGCTGATGCCTGGCTGGGGCGTGACCGCCGCCGTGGTGCAGGCGTGGTATGCCGGCACGAGTGGCGGCGAGGCCATCGCCCGCGTGCTGTTCGGCGAGGTCAATCCGTCGGGCCGCTTGCCTGCGACCTTTCCGGTGTCGGCAAGCCAGCTGCCACGGCCGGTGCTCGACGGCGATCCGAAGGACGAGAGCAAACGCTTCGACGTCAATTACCATGAAGGCGCGGCGGTCGGCTACAAGTGGTTCGACCTGAAAGGCTTGAAGCCGCTGTTCCCGTTCGGTCACGGCCTGTCGTACACGCAGTTCGCCTACTCCGGTCTGGCCGCGAGCCAGAAGGACGGCAAGCTGCAATTGCGCTTCAAGGTTACCAACACCGGCGCCGTAAAGGGCAAGGACGTGCCGCAGCTGTATGTGGCGCCGCAGGGTGCGAAGTGGGAAGCACCCAAGCGCCTGGCCGGCTGGGACAAGGTCGAACTGGCGCCGGGTGAAACCAAGGAAGTCAGCGTGAGCGTCGATCCGCGCCTGCTGGCGATGTTCGACAGCCGTTCGAAGACCTGGCGCATCGCCAGGGGCGGCTACAAGGTGCTGCTGGCGCATGACGCGGCGGATACCGGAGCGGCCAGCATTACCGTGCAACTGCCGCAGCGTGTACTGGATGTCGCCGGCAAAGCCGGCAAATAAACCAACCATAAAAAAGAGCGAAATGATGAGACAACTATATAAATTCTGCGCGGCCGCCTTGATGTTAAGCGCTTGCGGTATTGTTAGCGCTAACGACGCCCACGGCGGCGCCGGCAAGGCCGATTTCGTCAGCGTGAAAAAGACCCACTTCAGCCGCAAAGGCCAGGCCTACTACATCGTCGGCGCGAACTTCTGGTATGGCGGCTACCTCGGCGCGGCAAGCGGAGTTGGCGAGCGTGCGCGCCTGCTGAAGGAGTTGGACAATATGCGCGCGCTGGGCATCAACAACCTGCGCGTGCTGGCGGTATCCGAGAAGACCGAGATGAAGAGCGCCGTTCGCCCCGCCACCACGGCGGCGCCGGGCCAGTACGACGAGGAACTGCTGGCCGGCCTGGATTTCCTGCTGGCCGAAGTGGCCAAGCGCGACATGACGGTGGTGCTCTACCTGAACAACTTCTGGCAATGGTCGGGCGGTATGACGCAGTACCTGAACTGGTTCGAGGGTACGCCGGCACTGGACCCGAACGTCACCCATGAATACGACGATTTCATGAAGAAGACCGCCGGCTTCTATCGCAACGCCGCCGCGCAGGCCGAGTACCGCAACGTGATCGCGAAGATCGTCAAGCGCGTCAACACCATCACCGGCAAGCCGTATTCCGAGGATGCCAGCATCATGTCATGGCAACTGGCGAACGAACCGCGTCCCGGCAGCGGCGCGGCCACGCCCGAGGAAAAGGCGGTCTATGTCAAGTGGGTGGACGAGGTGGCGGGCTACATCCATAGCCTGGACAAGAACCATATGGTCAGCAGCGGCAGCGAGGGCCTGGCCGGTTCCGCGCAGGACGCACAGCTCTACCAGGATGCCCACCGCACCCACAACATCGATTACCTGACCTATCATTTGTGGCCGAAGAACTGGGGCTGGTTCGATTCGAAGGATCCAATCGGCAGCTGGGACGGCGCCATCGCCAAGAGCCGCGATTATCTGAACTCGCACATCGAGCTGGCGAAGAAGCTGAACAAGCCTATCGTGCTGGAGGAGTTTGGTCTGGACCGCGACGGTCCTTCGTTCAGCGTCAAGGCCTCCACTAAGATCCGCGACCGCTTCTACCGCGAGGTGTTCGACATCATCTACCGGCGCGCCAGCAAGGGCGACCCGATCGCCGGCTTCAACTTCTGGGCCTGGGGCGGCGCCGGCCGTGCGGCCAATGCGGACTACTGGTGGAAACCGGGGAATGACTTCGTCGGCGATCCGCCGCAGGAAGAGCAGGGCCTGTACTCGGTGTTCGACTCCGACGTCAGCTCGCTATTACTGATCAAGGAATACGCCGACCGTCTGCACGCCATCAAACACTGAGGAGTGGCCCTTTGAAACGCTTGTTGATCTTGTTGGCGATGGTAGTCTGCGCAAACGCCGGCGCACAGAAGTTCGAAGGGTTGGGCGCCACGCCGCAAATGGGCTGGAACAGCTGGAACACCTTCGCCTGCAACATCAACGAGCAGCTGATACGCGACACCGCCGACGCGATGGTCAAGCTGGGCCTGAAGGATGCGGGCTACGAGTACGTCAACATCGACGATTGCTGGCACGGGACGCGCGACAAGGACGGCGTGATCCGTCCCAACGCGGAGCGCTTCCCCTCGGGGATCAAGGCACTGGCGGACTATGTGCACAGCAAGGGGCTCAAGCTGGGCATCTATTCGGACGTGGGCGCGACCACCTGCGGCGGTCATCCCGGCAGCCGTGGACACGAGTACCAGGACGCGATCACCTACGCATCGTGGGGCATAGACTACGTCAAGTACGACTGGTGCGATAGCAAGGGCCTGAGTGCCGTCGGCGCCTACACCACCATGCGCGACGCGATCCGCAGCGCGGGCCGGCCGATGATGTTCAGCATGTGCGAATGGGGCGAAAGCAAGCCATGGGAATGGGCGGCGGATGTCGGCCATTCCTGGCGCACCACCGGCGATATCTATCCATGCTGGGACTGCGAGTTCAATCACGGCTCGTGGTCGCAGTTCGGCGTGCTGCGGATACTCGACAAGCAGGCCGGCCTGCGCAAGTTCGCCGGCCCGGGGCACTGGAACGATATGGACATGCTCGAAGTGGGCAACGGCATGAGCGAGGACGAGGACCGCGCGCACTTCTCCATCTGGGCGATGATGGCGTCGCCGCTGATCATGGGGAACGATTTGCGCAGCATGCCCGAGGCCACGCGCCGCATCCTGGTCAACAAGGACGCGATTGCGATCAGCCAGGACAAGCTGGGCGTGCAGGCCTTGAAGTATATGGACGGCGCCCAACTGGAATACTGGGCCAAGCCGCTGGCCGGCGGCGACTGGGCGGTGATGGTGCTTAACCGCGGCGAACAGGCAGCCATGATCAGTTACGACTGGAAGAAGCACGTCATCGGCGATGACCTGAGCAAGCGCGAGGCGGACTTCAAGAACACCGTCTACAACTGGACCGAAATCTGGAGTGGAAAATCCGGCGACACCAGCAAGAAGCTCGAAAGCAAACTCGCGCCGCATAGCGTGCTGCTGTTACGCCTGAAGGTGCGCGGATGAACCGCAAGTTGATGCTGCTGGCGGTGCTGGCATGTTCCGGGGCGTGGGCGGGCGACCATTGGGGGCCATACAACGCGGAGTTCCCGGCCGCCAGCGATGGCTTGTTGAAGAAGGTGATGCAGGGCGAGATCTTCACTTCGGCCCAATCGCAGCCGTTTAGCGTGAGTGGCTGGTTCAAGCCATCGGAAGCGGTACCCGGCCGCACGTTGATGGCTGGCGTGACCGGCGCCCAGGCAGGCATTGGATGGTTCCTGTGCAGCGTGGACGGCAAGTTCGGCTTCTGCGGCTATGGCGTGGAGGTGGTTTCACCGCTGGTGCTTGCGTCCGGCGAGTGGGTTCACCTGGCCGCCAGCTATGACGGCAGGACGATGACGCTGTACGCGAACGGCAGCGCCGTCGCTCAGCGCGACGTGGCGTTGCCGGCGTCCCGGGCGGGCGACGGTAATTCGGCTGCGCAGATATCGCTGGCGCCGCGCAGCCGAGCCGGCGCCGGGTACGCGGGCCGCATCGCGGGCTTCGTAGTCGGCAACGCGGCATTGGATGCGGAAGCGGTGCATGCTGCGGTTGCGGCCCAGCCCAGCGAAGCGCTGATCAATTTCGAGACCGGCAGCCCGTCGTGGCCCATCCAGGTCCGCCAGATGTACGGCCAGACCGCGCCGCAGGATCCTTGGACGCTGCCGAAATCGGGATCGCCGTTGCAGGAGCCAAAGGCCAAGCCGGCCTACAACGGCCCGGCGCTGGCGCAGGGCGGCCCGAATCTCTGGACTCTCAAGTCGTGGAAGCTGCAGGCGGCGCCGCAAGTGCGCGCAACGCCCGCGCAGATATCGTCGTCCGGGTTCGATGCAGCCGGCTGGTATCAAGCCACCACGCCCGGCACCGTGCTGACCACGCTGGTCGACCGTGGTGTCTATCCCGATCCCGATTATGGCCTCAACAACCTGGCGATCCCCGAATCGCTGAACAAGCAGGATTACTGGTATCGCACGCCGTTCGAACTGCCAGCCGCATTCAAGGCTGGCCAGCACCTGTTCGTGACCTTCAAGGGCGTGAACTACGAGGCGGAAGTGTGGATCAACGGCCGCAAGCTGGGTGGGATGAAGGGGGCCTTCGTGCGGGGCACCTTCGATATCAGCCCTTACCTGAAGCTCAAAGGCCAGAACGTCATCGCCGTCAAGGTCTCGCCGCCACCGCATCCCGGTTTGCCGCAAGAGGAATCGATGACCGCCGGCGCTGGCGAGAACGGCGGCACGCTGGCGCAGGATGGCCCGACCTTCATCGCCTCCGAAGGGTGGGACTGGATACCGTCCGTCCGCGACCGTAACACAGGCCTGTGGCAGGACGTGGAACTGCGCGCCACGCGCGAGCTCAAACTCGGCGATGCGCAAGTCATCACCGCGCTGCCCAAGGCCGACAACAGTGTGGCCGACGTCAGCATCGAAGCCGCCGTGACCAATCTGTCCAAGGCCTCGCTGCGGGCGACGGTGCGCGCCACCATCAGCCGGCGCGACGGTGGCATGAAGCCTATCCTGGTCAGCAAGAACGTGACGCTGGCGCCGGGTGAGCAAAGCGTGCGCTTCACGCGGGCCGATTTCGTCGCGCTCAGGCTCCAGCATCCAAAGCTGTGGTGGCCGAACGGCTACGGCGCGCCGGACCTGCACGATCTGAAGCTCGAAGTACTGCAAGGCGCGCAGCTGTCGGACCAGGCCAGCAGTCGTTTCGGCGTGCGCGCAGTAACGTACGAACTGTCGCTGGTCGATCAAAGCGGCCATCTGCGCCGCGTGGAAGCGGACTTCACCAAGGGCCGCGAACTGGGCGTGCACATCACCGACGCGCGCCACCAGGCGATCAAAAAACTGTCCGATAATAACTGGGCCACCGGATTGCGGCCCGAGGCCGACGGCACGGCGGCGATCCGTCCATTGGAAGAGACCACGCTCAGTCCCTTCCTGGTCATCAAGGTCAATGGCGTACGCATCGCCGCTCGCGGCGGCAACTGGGGCACGGAAGACTGGCGCAAGCGCATCGAGCGTGAACGGCTGGAGCCTTACTTCCGCCTGCACCGCGATGCCAACGTCAACATCATCCGCAACTGGGTGGGGCAGAACACCGAGGACGCCTTCTTCGACCTGGCCGACGAATACGGCCTGATGGTGCTGAACGACTTCTGGGCCTCGACGCAGGATTACAACCTGGAGCCGCAGGACGTCAATCTGTTCGTCGACAATGCGCGCGACGTGGTCAAGCGCTATCGCAATCACCCGTCGGTGGTGCTGTGGTTCGGCCGTAACGAGGGCGTGCCGCAGCCGGTGCTGAACGAGGCGCTGGAGGCGATGATCTACCAGCTGGACGGCACGCGCTGGTACACCGGCAGCTCCAACCGCATCAACCTGCAGAACAGCGGCCCATACAACTACCAGGCTCCGGCCAGCTATTTCACCGAGCACGCCAGGGGCTTCTCGGTGGAGGTGGGCACGCCGTCCTTCCCGACGGTGGAGGCGCTGCAGGCTGCGGTGCCGGCCACCGACCAGTGGCCGCTGGGCGACACCGTCAGCTATCACGACTGGCACCCGGACGGCAACGGCAGCATCAAGTCTTTCACGACGGCGATGGCGAGCGAGTACGGCGCGCCGGCCTCGCTGGCGGACTTCGAGCGCAAGGCGCAGCTGCTTAACTATGAGAGCCACCGTGCCATCTTTGAAGGCATGAACGCCGGCTTGTGGCGCCAGAACAGCGGCCGAATGCTGTGGATGACGCAGCCGGCATGGCCCAGCACCATGTGGCAGATCCTGAGCCACGATTACGACACGCACGGCGCCTACTATGGCGTGAAGAGCGCGGCCGAGCCGGTGCATGTGCAAATGAACCTGCCGGATTATCAGCTGATGGTGGTGAACAATCCTGCAACCGCGCTGGAAGGTGCGACGCTGTCGTGGTCCGCGTGGACGGTGGATGGCAGGATGGTCGGCCACGGCGACCGGCCGGTGCAGGTGGCCGCCGTGTCCACATCGGAGAACATCGATGTCGGCATCGGCGCGCTGCTGGCGCAGCACAAGCTGATCGTGCTGAAACTTAGCCTGAAGGACGCCGCCGGCAACCAGCTGTCGCAGAACGTCTACTGGCCGAGCGCCACGCCGGCGGACCAGCAGGAGCTGAACAAACTGGCCGCCGTGCAGTTGGGCGCCTCCGCGCGCTGGGCCAAAACCACGCCGGATGGAGAGCGCAAGCTGGAGGTCACGCTCAGCAACCGCAACGCCGCGCCCGCGCTGGGCGGCAAGCTGACGTTGTTCAACGCGGCTGGCGAACGCATTTTGCCGGTCTATTACTCGGATAACTATCTGGGCCTGATGCCGGGCGAGGCGCGCACCGTCACCGTCGCCTTCAAAGGGCAGGGCGATGTGCGGCTGGACCTGCGCGGCTGGAATGTGGCGCCGCAATCTCTGGCCATCGGCAGCGAAGCCGGTCTGACTGGCGACGGTAGCGCATGCGGCGCCACGCCGGTTCCGCGCAAGGTGGAGTACTCGTGGATGACCGTGCAGCGCTGGCAGCAGATGTTCCGCGACCAGACAGCGATCGCCGATGCGGGCGGCGTGGACCTGCTGTTCGTCGGCGATTCGATCACCGAAGGCTGGAACAAGGCGATATGGGAGCAGTCCTTCGGCGCCTGGCATCCGGCCAACTTCGGCATCGGCGGCGATCACACCGGCAACGTGCTGTGGCGCCTGGAGAACGGCCACGCGGACAAGCTGCATCCCAAGGTCGTGGTGTTGACGATAGGCGTGAACAATTTCTTCCATTGCAGCGCCACGCCGGGCGAGGTGTTCGACGGCGTACAGGCGGTCTTGGGAAAACTGCGCACGCTGTATCCCGATGCACGCGTGCTGCTGAACGCCGTGCTGCCGTACGACCAATCGGCCAAGAGCCCCAAGCGCGCGCAGGTCGCGGAGTTGAACCGCATGATCGCCAAACTGGATGATGGCCGCCATGTCTTCTTCCACGACTATGGCGCACACTTCCTGCAATCGGATGGCGACATGTCGCCCGAGGTGATGGCGGACTTCCTGCATCCAACCGCCAAGGGCTACCAGATCTGGTCCGACGCGATGCTGCCGGATCTGCGCAAGTTGATGGGCGCCGAGCCGATAGCCGCAGCCGATCCGCACGTGGCGCGCATGGGTCGCGCCGAGATACGCGACGATGGCGCGGTGCGTTTCGGCTATCCCGGCGTGAGCTTCTACCTGAACTTCCACGGCACGCGCCTGGACGCGGTGATGGAAGCCAGCGGCGGCAACAGCTATCTGGACGTGATCGTCGACCATGGCGAGGCCCGTAAAGTCAGGTTGTCGCCGGGCCGGCAGACGCTGACGCTGGTGGAGGGCGCCAGTGCCGGCCCGCATGAGGTGGAAATCGTCAACCGCTCCGAAACCTGGCACGGCACCGCCGCGCTGCTGCGCTTCGAGACGGACGGCCAGTGGCAACCGGCTCCCGTTCTCCCGGAGCGCAAGTTGCTGATGCTGGGCGATTCCGTCACCTGCGGCGAAGCCATCGACCGCGTGCCGGGGGCGAAGAAGGAGCCATCATGGTGGAACGCCCGCGCATCGTACGGCATGCTGATGGCGCGGCAGCTGCACGCGCAAGTGCAGCTGGTCTGCTATGGTGGACGCGGTCTGGTACGAACCTGGGACAACAAGACCGATGAGCTGAACCTGGCCGACTACTACCAACTGACGATTGCGGACAAGGCGCATCCGGTACGGTGGGACCAGCGCGGCTATCGGCCGGACCTGATCATCAGCGCCATCGGCAACAACGATGTCAATCCCGGCATACCGGAGCGCGAGCCTTATGTGCAGGCCTACGTGCGGCTGGTGCGGATGCTGCTGGCGGATCACCCGCAAGCGCAGATCGTGCTGACCGAAGGCGGCCTGCAGACAGGGGAAAAGAAAACAGCGCTGGTGGACTACCTGAACGAGACGGTACGCCGCACCGGCGACCAGCGCGTGCATTACGTCGCATCGCAGCCCTATCCCGGCGATGCCACCGACGGCCATCCGACCAGGGAGCAAACCGCCAGCATCGCCAACGACCTGCTGCCGCAGGTGCGCGCCATCATGCACTGGTAAGCACGGTCCCCAGCCACGGCGCCAGTAATACCATCAGGATGCCGCTGAAGATCATGGTCAGGCTGGCGACTGCACCTTCCTGTGGGCCTATCTGACGCGCGGTGGTCAGCCCGAAGCCATGGGCCGCCGCGCCGAACGGCGCACCGCGCGCGATACGCATCCGCAGCGGCATCAGGCCAAGCAGCGCCTGTCCCAGCAGGATGCCGAATAATCCGGTGATGATGACGAATATTCCCGTCAGCTGGGCGGAGCCGCCCAGGTGCCGCGTCGCCTCCAGCGCGAACGGCGTGGACACCGACCGCGCCAACAGGCTTTGCGCCATGCTGCCGTGCAGGCCAAGCAGGCGGTCCAGCAACAGCGTGCTGCCCACCGAGGCGGCGATGCCCGCGCAACTCCCCAGGCCCAGCGCCAGCCAATGCTGCTTCACCAGATCGCGGTACTGGTAGATCGGCAGCGCAAAGGCCACGGTCGCGGGGCCGAGCAGCCAAGGCAGCCAACGGGTATCGCCGAAGTATTGCGAGAACGGCGTGGACGACAGCTCCACCACGGCGATCAGGATGGCGGACGTGGCGATGGCCGGCGTGAGCCAGAAGTAGCGGTAGCGCCGGTACAAGGCCTGGTTCGCGTAAAACAGGCCGAGCGTCAGCAGCAGGAACAGCAGGGGTTTCATGCCGGTGCTCCCTTGCGTTGTACGCGCAAGCGTCGCAGGCGGCGGCCGCGATCCAGCCTGCACACCCATTCGACTGTGAACGCGGTGGCCAGCAGCACGGCGATGAAGCCGAGGCCAATCGCGGCGAACAGCCGCAAGCCCTCGCTCTTCAGCAGGCCGGTGAACTGCACCACCGACACCACCAGCGGAATAAAGAACAGCAGCATATTCGACAGCAGCCAGTCCGCGCCATGTTCGACGGCGGCCGGGCGCACCGCGCCGCTCAGCAGCAGCGCGACCATCGCCAGCAGGCCGACAATGCCGCCGGAGAAGGGCAGCCCGAGCCAGGACGCCGCGCGGTCGGCGCCATACCAGGCGGCGATCAGCAACAGCACTTGCGCGACAGTGGAAAAGAGACGTTTCATGAGTCCATTCTAGGCGCGGCCGGTTAGAAGATAAAATGAATTAAAATTATGAAAATCATTCGAATATGGAATAGATGATGGACATCCGTTCGCTGCGCTATTTTGTCGCCGTGGTCGAGCAGCAGAGCTTCAGCCGCGCCGCCGAGCTGCTGCACGTGACCCAGCCCACCGTGAGCAAGATGGTGCAGCAGCTGGAGCAGTCGCTGAACCTGGTGCTGCTGGAGCGCGTCGGCAAGCGCTTCACGCTGACCGACGCCGGCGGCGTGGTGCTGCAGCGCGGCCGCGCACTGCTGGCGATGCACGAGGAGATGGGCGTCGAGCTGGCGGACCTGCAGCAGCTGCGGCGCGGCGACCTGCGCCTGGGTGTTACGCAGCACGCGCACGCGCTGCTGGCGCCACTGCTGGCGGCCTACCACCGGCGACACCCGGACATCGAACTCAAATTGTTCGAAGGCGGCTCGCAGTCGATCGAACGGGACCTGCGCAACGGCACGCTGGAGATGGGCACCATGCTCGATTACCCGGCCAACGCCGGCATCTGGCAGGAGTTCGAAGGCTCGCAGCTGGTCTCATCACCCTTATGCCTGCTGGCGCCCGCCGATTCGGCATGGCATGGCCGCCGCCGCGTCGCGCTGCGCGAGCTGGCCGACAGCGCGTTCATCTTCTACGGCGAATCGTTCGCGCTGAACGACATCGTGGAAGACGCCTGCCGGGGTGCAGGATTCAAGCCGCGCATCAGCGGCCGTAGCGGACAGTGGGAGTTCGTGGCGTCATTGGTGCGGCTGGGCGTGGGAATTACGTTGCTGCCCAAGGTGTTCTGCGACACGCTGCCGCGTGCGCAGTTCACGGTGGTGAGGCTGGAGGAACCAGCGCTCGACTGGAAGTTGATGCTGGCCTGGCGGCGCGGCGGACATCTCTCGTTCGCCGCGCGCGCCTGGCTGGACCTGGTCCGAAGTAAAACTTAGAAGTTACCGCCGACGCGGACACCGAACATGCGCGGCTCGACGAAGGTGGCTCTCATGAAGCCGCCGTAGGTCGAATCGCCGCTGGTCTTCGCGTGGCTGTCCGAGATATTGCGGACATACAGCTCGGCGTGCCATTTGTCGTCCGGCGCTTCCAGCCGCACCGACGCATCGCCCATTGCATACGCCTTCTGGTTGCGGCCGATGTGCGCGAAGTCCGAATTGAGCAGGTCGAAGTAGGCCTTGTCGCGCCAGTTCACCTTCACATACGGGATCACCTTGTAGCCGTTCTCCAGGCCGAACTCCTGCGAGAAGTTGATGTTGAACTGGTACTTCGGCGTGTTCGGCAGGTGGTTGCCCTCGATGTTGGCGAGGCGGCGGCCCAGCAGCGTCTTGTCGGAACCGTTGTAGACGGCAGGGCAGGCCGGCAGGCCGAGCTCCGTCCTGACGTCGCACTGGTAGTCGTCGCTGTAGGAGTTGAAGTTGTGGACGGAGGTGTTGATGTAGGCGAAACCGCCGCCGACACGGCCACCGCGCCATGGCTTGTAGTCCCACTCCAGTTCCAGGCCGGGGATGTTCACCTTGCCGACGTTGATGGTGCGCCAGGTTTCATACACATCGCACTTCGGCTGGTCGGCCGGGCAAGGCAGGCCGTTGTCCGGGATGATCTGGTTGACGAAGTAGGTGCCGGTCAGCTGCATGCCCTTGTACTTCATGAAGAAGGCGGTGGCCGAAAGGCTCAGCGTATTGTCCAGGAACTTGCCCTTGAAGCCCAGCTCATAGTTGGTCACGGTCTCGGGATCGTAAGGCAGGAAGGTGACCACGCCCGGTTTGCCGTCCGCGCACTTGTGGTAGTTGCAGCTGTCGGTCTTGTCGGCGAAGCCGCCGGCCTTGTAGCCGGTCGATACCGAGGCGTAGACCATCTTGTTGTTGTCCAGCTGCTTCTGCAGGCCGAGGCGCCAGGTGACTTTTTTCCAGTCCTGCTTATGGTCGTTGGAGGTCGGCGCGCCGTACAGGTGATAGGCCGCGACGCTGCCGCCCATTCCCGGCGTGAGGTCGGTGCCGTCGTGGACGTGGAAGCCCGGCGTGCCCGGCGTGCCTTGCGAATACAGGCCGTTGTAGTAGGCCGTATCGCCGATCCAGTTGGCGCCATAGACTTCGCCGCCCTTGTCCTCTTTGCTGTCAAGGCTGTAGCGGGCGCCGACGGTGGCGGTCCAGGTGGGGATGAACTTCCAGTCCGCCTGCGCAAACGCTGCCTTCGCATCGACCTGGCGGTTGGGCTGGTGATACAGCACGCTGCCGACATCGCCGTACGGTTTCTGGATGGTGTTGGTGATCTCGTAGTCGATGTTGTTCCGCTCATGCATCCAGAACAAGCCGCCCACGTATTGCAGGTTGCCCAGCTGCTGCTTCAACTGCGCCTCGTGCACGGTCGACAGGTAGCGCGAATCGAGCGTGCGGTGGTAGGAGTCGGTCAGCGGCCAGGTGCCCCAGTTCCCGCCGGCCATATTCGGATACTGGCCGTTGACCTGGAACGGCGCGGCGTTCTGCAGGCCCTTGTCGTCGTCGGTGATCTCGCTGCGGCGCTGGTCGGCCACCTGGAAGGTGTAGTCGAAGTTGGTGTGGTCGTTGATGTTCCAGTTCACGCCTGTACGCAGCGTGCGGATCTTCATGTCGATGTGACCGGGCACGTTGACGTTGATGTCCCACTTGCCCTGGTCCGTGCAGGCGTAGCGTGTGCCGGCGCCGGCGTCGCAGTCGCGGACGGCGGCGCCGCCGGCGCTGGAATCCTGGAACTCCTCATACGATGCCTTGGCGGTGACGTCCTTGTTCACCTTCAGCTGGGCGGAGAGGCGACCGGCCCATTCGTTCTGGTTGGTGTAGTACTCGCTCGGACCGACCGGGCGGTTGAAGCGCTGGTCCACATCCGGCTTGCCGTTCGGGACCCAGCCCAGTGCCGGGGCATTGGCCTCGGTCACATCGCGGGACTGGTTGGCGTAGCCGTCGCGCTTGACCTTCATGAACGTGGCGCGCAATGCCAGCGCGTCGTTGACGACGACGTTCTGCACCAGCGACAGCTGCTTCTTGTTGTAGTTGCCGAGGTCCAGATCGGCCTTGCCGTAGTTGCCGGTCCAATCGGGTTTGGCGGGGATGACGTTGATGCTGCCGCCGGTGGAGTTACGGCCGAACAGCGTGCCTTGCGGCCCGCGCAGCACCTCGACCTGATCGAGGTCGAACATCAGCGCCTGCGCGCCCTGCGGCCGTGGCGAGTACATGCCGTCGACGTGGAAGCCGACCGCCGGGTCGCCGGTCTCGGTGAAGTTGGTCGAGGTGATGCCGCGGATGGTGATCTGCACCGCCGAATCGAGGCCGGTGTTTTCGATGACGACGTTGGGCATTTCGCCGCTCAAGTCGCGCAGGCTGGTGGCGCCTTTGCGGGTCAGCTGGTCCTGGCTCAGCGCGGTGACGGCGAGCGGGGTGCGCAGCAGCGAAGTCGAATACCGGGTCGCGGTCACTTTGACTTCGGGGATCTGGTCGGGATTGGTGATGACCGGCGCCGTGGCCGCGTCTGCGGCGGCGCCGTTGTTAGCGCTATCATTCTGCGCATTTGCTGCGATGGTCATGAAGCCGCAGGCACTGGCCACAGCCAGGCTCATGAGAGTCCTTCTCGTTGGTTCAAGCATTTCATCTCCTTGTTGTCATTAATTATGGGCGCTGTTTGTTGCGCCTTATGGGTCAGTGGATCGCCATGGCCCGAGGCGGCCGCGCTCGGGATGTAGCAATCTGACAATTCAGTATTGCATTCCAAAAAGTTGACGGTCAAACGAAACGAAAATAGGCGCAGCAGTTTATTTACCTTTACTAAACACGCGGCGCGGCGCGCGATCTGCCGTCTCGCAACAACAACAATCGGGCCTTTTTGTTAAGTTTTGTAAGTTTTCCTTGCGAATCCTTGCGGAACGCAGTCGCTGGGCCTGCGCATTCCCCCTGTCGCGTCCCGTCGGCGGTAAGGAAACGTAACGCCGTCTTCCTGTTGCGGGAATTTATCCCAATGAATTCAATGGCTTAGATTGTTCGTTCTATCAGGCAACTCACTCGTCTGTCACAGAAAAGCCGATGCTAGAATAAATTCATCGTTGTAAATAAAGCCATGCAAAGGATTCAAATATGCAAGTACGCCGGATTGTTCGCCACGCTCTGTTGATCGCCATGTTCTCCGCCCAGGCTGCCCAGGCCGGCACATTGGTGATCGAAAGTTGGCGCGTCGACGACAAGACGTTGTGGGAAAAGGTGCTGCTGCCGGCCTTCGAAAAAAACAATCCCGGCATCGAGGTCAAGTTCGCGCCGACCGCGCCGACCGAATACGACTCCAGCCTGGCCGCGCGCCTGGCGGGCGGCACGGCGGGCGACCTGATCGCCTGCCGCCCGTTCGACGTGTCGCTGTCGCTGTATAAGAAGGGCCATCTGGATAAACTGGACGGCAAGCCGGGCATGCAGAATTTCCCGGCCACGTCCACCGTGGCGTGGCAGACCGACGACGGCAAGGACACATTCTGCATGCCGGTGGCCTCGGTGATCCACGGTTTTTTGTACAACAAGAAGATCTTCAAGAAGCTGAACCTGCAACCGCCCAAGACGGTGGATGAATTCTTCGCCGTGCTGGAGGCGTTGAAAAAGGGCGGCGTGTCGCCGCTGGCGCTGGGCACCGCCGACCAGTGGGAATCGAGCCAAATGGTTTATACCAATATCGGCCCCAATTTCTGGCGCGGCGAGGAAGGGCGCAAGGCGCTCATCGCCGGCAAAGCCAAGCTGACCGACGCGCCGTTCGTGGAAGCGCTGCAGTTCGAGCAGCGGATGGGCACCTACCTGGGCAAGGGCGCCAGCGCGCAGACCTACGGCGACAGCCAGAACCAGTTCGCGCTGGGCCGCGCGGCGATCTACCCAACCGGCTCGTGGGACATCTCGTATTTCGCGCAGACGCCGGGACTGGAGCTGGGCGCGTTTCCGCCGCCGGTGCGCAAGGCGGGCGACCCGTGCTTCATCTCCGACCACATGGACATCGGCATCGGCATCAACAAGAAGTCCCGCAACAAGGAGGACGCCTACAAATTCCTGGCCTGGGTGGGCTCGCAGGAATTCGCGGACATCTACACCAACCGCGTGACCGGCTTCTTCTCGCTGTCGAACCACCTGATCTCGGTGCGCGATCCGGTGGCCAAGCAGATGGCGGAGTGGCGCGGCAGCTGCGCCTCCACCATCCGCTTCAACGCGCAGGTGCTCAATCGCGGACAGCCCAGCATGGAGAGCGAACTTTGGAACGTCAACGCCCAGGTATTGAACGGCAAGCTGGCGCCCAAGGACGCGGCGACAAAGCTTCAAAACGGTTTTGCGAAGTGGTACAAGCCACAGCAAAAGTAGTATCACACCAATCCCTCCCCCTGATTGTGTGATTCCTTTGGCCGGCGCCGGGCGCGGCGCCGGCTCTTTTTTTGCCCGAATTCTGGAGGCTTACTTGAAACATGCGGTTAATACGGTACGGCCCTGGCAGTTGCTGATGTTCCTGGCGCCGGCGGTGATCGTCTACTCCCTGTTTAGCGCGCTGCCGCTGGTGCAGACGCTGGCGCAGGGCTTCTTCAGCGCCGACGACAGCGGCAAGGCCACCTTCGTCGGCCTGGAGAACTTCCGCACCATCCTGCTCGATCCCGACTGGTCGGCGGGCTTCTGGAATGCGATGGCCAACAACGCCAAATTCTTCTGCATTCATATGCTGCTGCAGAACCCCATCGGCCTGCTGCTGGCGACGCTGTTTAGTTTGAAGGGTCTGCGCGGCGCCCGTACCTACCGCACGCTGATCTTTTTGCCGACGCTTCTGTCGGTGGTGATCATCGGCTTTATCTGGCAGCTGATCCTGTCGCCGCTGTGGGGCGTGGGCGAGAAGCTGATGGGCTTTGCCGGCCTGGCCGAGTGGTTCGCGCCGTGGATGGGGCAGGAGGAAACCGCCCTGGCCACGCTGTCGATGATCTCCGTGTGGCAGTACATCGGCATGCCGATGATGCTGATCTACGCGGCGCTGCTGGCGGTGCCGGAGGAGATCGTCGAGGCGGCCCACGTGGAGGGTGCCAGCGCGCTGCGCATCTTCTGGCAGATCAAGCTGCCGTTGATCTACCCGACACTGGGCCTTGTGACGATACTGACCTTCGTCGCCAACTTCAACGCCTTTGACCTGATCTACTCGATCAAGGGCGCGTTGGCCGGGCCGAATTATTCGACCGACATCCTGGGCACGCTGTTCTACCGCACCTTCTTCGGCTATCAGGCGCAGGTGGGCAACGCCTATCTCGGTTCCGCCGTCGCCACGCTGATGTTCCTGGTGATCCTGGCCGGCGTGGGTATATATTTTGTCGGTGTCCAGCGCAGGCTGACCCGCTTTGCACTGTGAGGGCCGCGCCATGACCGCTATCGCCATGAACCCGACCGCGCCGCTGGCCAGCCGCTTCGACCTGGGCCGCCTGATGGTGCACGCCACGCTGATCGCCTACACCGTGCTGGCGCTGTTCCCGATCGCGCTGATCCTGATTAACTCGGTCAAGACCCGCGCCGCCATCTTCGACGATCCGCTGGCGCTGCCGACGATGGAATCGCTGACCTTCATCGGCTTCCAGAAGGTCCTCGCCAGCACCAACTTCCTGCTCTACTTCGGCAACAGCCTATACGTGACATTGGCGGCGCTGCTGTGCATCGTGCTGTTCGGCGCCATGGCCGCGTGGGCGCTGTCGGAGTACAGCTTCATGGGCAACCGGGTGCTGACGTTGTTCCTCGCACTCGGCATCATGATCCCGATCCGCCTCGGCACGGTGTCGATCCTGGAGCTGATGGTCAAGCTGGACCTGGTCAATACCTTGTCTGCGCTGATCCTGGTGTACACGGCGCAGGGCCTGCCGCTGGCGATCATGATCCTGTCCGAATTCATGCGCCAGGTGCCGTCGGAACTGAAGGACGCGGCGCGCTGCGACGGCGTCGGCGAGGTGCGGATCTTCTTCCAGGTGATCCTGCCGCTGATACGGCCGGCGATTGCGACGGTGGCGGTGTTCACCATGATCCCGGCCTGGAACGACCTGTGGTTCCCGCTGATCCTGGCGCCGTCCGACCGCACCAAGACCGTCACGCTGGGCGTGCAGCAGTTCATCGGCCAGTACGTCACCGACTGGAATTCCGTGCTGGCGGCGCTGTCGTTGGCGGTGATCCCGATGCTGATTTTGTACGCGGTCTTCTCGCGTCAATTGATCCGCGGCCTGACGGCCGGCGCGGTCAAGTAACCCAACAACAGAAAGAGGAATGTAATGGCAAGTGTCAGCCTGAAGCAGCTGCGTAAATCCTACGATGGCAAGACCGATGTCCTGGCCGGCATCGACCTGGATATCGCGCACGGCGAGTTCGTGGTGCTGGTCGGCCCTTCCGGCTGCGGCAAATCGACGCTGCTGCGCATGTTGTGCGGCCTGGAGAGCATCACCGGAGGCAGCATGTCCATCGGCGACGAGGTGGTCAACCACCTGCCGCCGGCGGAACGCGGCATCGCCATGGTGTTCCAGAGTTATGCGCTGTATCCGCACATGACGGTGTACCAGAATATGGCCTTCGGCCTGAAGGTGGCGGGGCAGGGCAAGGCCGCGATCAAGGAGCGCATCACGCGCGCCGCCGCCACGCTGAAGATCGAGCACCTGCTGGAGCGCCTGCCGCGTGAACTGTCCGGCGGCCAGCGGCAGCGGGTGGCCATCGGCCGCGCCATCGTGCGCGAGCCGCGCCTGTTCCTGTTCGACGAGCCGCTCTCCAACCTGGACGCCGCGCTGCGCGTGCAAACCCGCCTGGAGATCGCCAAGCTGCACCGGCAGCTGGACGCCACCATCGTCTACGTCACGCACGACCAGGTCGAGGCGATGACCCTGGGCGACAAGATCGTCGTCATGCACGAGGGGCATATCCAGCAGGCCGGCACACCGCTGGACCTGTACCAGCAGCCGTGCAACCTGTTCGTCGCCAGTTTTATCGGCTCGCCGAAGATGAACCTGATGGCCGGCACCGTCGCCGAGGCGGGCGCCGGCGGTGTGCTGGTGCTGCTGCCCAGCGGCGAGGCGGTGCGCGCCTATGTCGACGGCAGCGGCCTGCGCACCGGCATGAAGGTCACGCTTGGCCTGCGCGCCGAGCATATCAACGAATCGCGCGCCGGTTCGGAAGTTTTCAAAGGCGAGGTCAGTGTGGTCGAACACCTGGGTGAAGCCAATTACATCTACGTCAGTCGAGAAGGTGCAGAAGACGTGGTGATACGCGGAGACGGCGAACGTCACGTCGAGATCGGACAGCCCATCGTCTTCTCGGCCGACAGCACCGCCTTCCACGTGTTTGACGAAGCGGGACGGGCGTTGCGGCGGCTGCGCCCGGGGAATATGGTATCGGCCGCGCGCAGCATGATGCGCAGCGTTTGATATCGATGCGGTTCATCTTTTTCACACAAGGAGAATTGAATGACTAAGCCGGTATTTAAGAAAAAACTACTACCTAACCTGATCGCGCTGGCGTTGAGCGGCGGCCTGGCGCCGCACTTGTACGCGGCCGATCCGGCTACGGCCGAAGCGGCACAGTCCAGCGACGCTGTACCGGCTGGTGAAACCGCAACCGTTGAAGTGCGCGGCATCCGCGAACGCCTCAAGCGCAACCTGGCCGAGAAGCGCGACTCCGGCAACGTGATCGACACCGTCACCGCCGAGGAAGTGGGCAAGTTCCCCGACAAGAACGTGGCGGATTCGTTGCAGCGCGTGCCGGGCATCTCCGTGGACCGCACCTGGGGCGAGGGCCGCGACATCTTCGTGCGCGGCACCGACAAGAACCTGAACCTGACGCAGTTGAACGGCCAGGCCGTGGCCTCGGGCTACTGGTGGAAGAACGATTCGCAGAGCCGTGGCTTCAACTACGACATCCTCGCGTCGGAACTGGTGGGCAGCATCGACGTGTACAAAAGCCCGTCGGCGGACCTGGACGAGGGCAGCATCGGCGGCCTGGTGATCGTCAAGACCCGCAAGCCGTTCCAACTGAAGCCGCTGGTGGCGCAGGTATCGGTCGAGGAGACCTATAGCAAGCTGCCGAAGAAAACCGATCCGCAGGTCTCCGGCCTGCTGAGCTGGACCAACGAGCAGAAGACCTTCGGCGCGCTGGTCGCCATCAGCCGCCAGCAGCGCACCATGCGCCGCGACGGTCTGGAAAACTTCACCGATTCGACCAAGTACAACATCGTCGACCAGAATGGCGTCGTCACGCCGGGCGCCTATGCGTCGTGGGGCGGTGGCTCGGCCATCTTCCGCCAGGACCGCAAGCGCACCACCGGCGACATCACCCTGCAGGCCCGCCCGAACGCCAACACCGACCTCTCGCTGAACTACATGAACTCGGACATGAGCATGGACAACAGCAACCAGAACTATCTATGGGAGGCGGGCGGCCTGGCGGATGCGAAGGGCAACATCGCCGTCACCAATCCGAAGTTCATCACCACCTCCGACGGCACCAAGGCGCTGGTCGGCGGCACGGTCGGCCCGACGGGCGGCGTGTCGTTCGAGCCTATCTTCCGCCAGTCCTACGTCAAGTCGGAAGTGCTGGACCTGGAAGGAACCTACGATGCCGACAACTGGAAATTCCACGGACAGGCCGGTACCACCAAGGGTTCGGGCGGCAGCGACCATGACCGCAACTTCTGGTTCGTCGGGAATACCCGCACCACCTTCAACATCGCGCCGGACACCTATGAGGTCAAGTACCAGGACATCAATCCGCTCGACCCGAGCAAGTTGACGCTGCAAAGCTCGCGCGACTGGATCCGCCGCATGGAGACCAAGGAGAACTACGCGCAGGGCGACCTGACGCTGGACCTGAACAACGGCTTCTTCAAGTCGGTCAAGGTCGGCGCCAAGTTCCGCGACACCACGGTGCAGAACCATCGCACCATCGGTACCGATGGTCCTGGCAATCCTGGCTGGCAGTCGTTCTCGCTGGCGGACCTGTCGACCGGCGCCTCGCCGCTGTTGAGCCAAAAGGCCGCCAATCCCGGTTCGCTGACCCAGTATGCGTGGGTGGACGATGGCCTGGCCTATTCCAAGGGCTTCCCGATGTACGACAAGGGCATGGTCTACGCGGAAGCCAAGGGCGAGTACTACAAGATCAAGGAAAAGATCTACGCGACTTACGCCCGTGCGGACTTCGCCACCGGTGGATGGCGTGGCGACTTCGGTGCGCGTATCGTCAAGACCGACCAGACCTCCGAGGCGTACCAGGACCTGACCGGCTCGGGCAACTACACACTGGCCAACGTCAGCCGCAGCTACACCGACGTGCTGCCCAATCTGAACGCGGTCTACTCCGTCAACAAGGACCTGCTGGTGCGCGGCGCTATTGCGCGCGTGATGGCGCGTAACACCTACAGCGATTTGAGCGCCAGCACGGAAGTCAGCGGCACCACCAACGCCGCCACCTCCGGCAATCCGTTGCTCAAGCCTTACCACGCCAACCAGGCGGAGATCGGCGCGGAGTGGTACTACGCCGACGCGTCGCTGCTGTCCGCCACGCTGTTTGCGAAGAAGCTGGATACGTTCATCTACACGCAAACGACGCAGGAGAACGTGGCGGGCGTGATGCGGCCGGTCAGCCGTCCGTACAACGCCAACAACGGCGAAACCGTCAACGGCCTGGAACTGCAATGGCAGCAGGCGTTCAGCAGCGGCTTCGGCGCCATCGTCAACTACACCTACACCGACGCCAAGACTGGTGCCAATGCGGGCGGCGTGAAGTTGAACGTGGTGGGCAACTCGCGCAACCAGGCCAACATCACCGGCTTCTTCGAGAAGAACGGCTACAGTGCGCGGCTGTCGTACAACTACCGTTCCAAGGCCTACGGCGCGCTGGATGAAGGCGGCCAGGACGTGACCAGCGCCTACGGCCAGTGGGACGCTTCGGCAAGCTGGGATATCACGCCGAAGATCAGCCTTTACCTCACGGCGGTGAACATCACCAATGAAGTCATCCGCACCAACACCACCGATGGTTTGCCGGTGGGCGTGTACGAAAATGGCGCGCGTTACAGCGTTGGCTTGAAAGCCAAGTTCTAAAAAAGCTGGGCGCGCCGTCGCGCCGATGGCGGGACAAATATCGATTTGATCGGGAGAGCAATGATGTCGCATCAGAGTGCCAAGAAAAAGTTAATGAGTCTCGCCATCGGCAGCGCTTGCGCTGTCATGGCCGGCGCGGCGGGCGCCCAGCAACAGGAGGCCGATGCTTCGGCCATCGCCACCAAGGACCAGGTGGCGGAGGTCAAGGTGACGGCGACGCGCCATTCCACGTCGCTGCTCAAGACGCCGGTGGCGGTAACGGCGGTGACGCAGGAAGCGCTTAGCCGCGACGGCATCACCGACGTGCGCGGCTTGAGCGGCCAGATCCCCAACCTGCAATTGGGGACGTCGAACGACGGCAGCGGCGGCGTGCAGATCGCCATCCGTGGCGTGAGCAGTTCCGACTTCACGGAGATCGGCAACCCGGCGGTCGGCCTGCACGTGGCGGGCCTGTATCAGCCGCGCCCACAGGCCGCGCTGGCGCTGATGTTCGACCTGGACCAGGTCGAGGTGCTGCGTGGTCCGCAGGGGACGCTGTTCGGCCGTAACTCGACCGGCGGCAGCATCAACATCATCCCGGCCAAGCCGGAATTCGGCAGCAGCTATGGCACCGTCGAGGCGGACGTTGGCACCTATCGCGGACGCCAGGTATCGGCGGTGCAGAACATCCCGGTCAGCGACAATTTCGCGCTGCGCGTCACGGCCATGAAGATCAAGCGTGACGGCTACATCAACCAGCAGCAGGACTTCTACGCCGCGAACTTTCCGGCGCTGGGCATCGTGCCCTCGCGCGACGCGGCCGGTAACATCATCCCCGACGTCGACCAGCGCTTCAACAAGAAGGTCGGCGCCGACAAGTACTACACCAACAAGGACGAATACGCGGCGCGCCTGCAGGCCCGCTGGAAGATTCGCCCCGATCTGGACTGGCGCCTGACCTACGAGAAGTACCAGAACAACGGCGCCGGCGACTTGCCGATCAAGGATTGCGAACAGGCGGCCGGCACGCCGTATGCCTGCACCGGCGGCCAATGGGACGTGAAGGTCAACGTGCCCGGCGTGATGGACATGACCATCGACACCGTGCGCAGCGGCCTAGTTTGGGACCTGAATCCGTCCACCACCATCGAATACAACGCCTCGTGGTCGAGCCAGAAACGGCGAGAGATCCAGGACAGCGACAGCGGCTACCAGCCTATCGAAAGCGAATTGGCCACGCGCCCCGGTACGTCGCCGTTCAACGACTACGCCACCTACACCACGGCGTCGAAGTACGTCTCCACGGTCCACGAGCTGCAACTGCGCGGCAAGTACGACCGCCTGCGTTACGTGGCGGGCCTGTTCTGGATGCACGAGAAGAACAGCATCGACTACGCGCAGGACTACCTGGGGGCGTCGTGGGGCACGTATGGCTTCCCGGCCGAGTCCTACTTCTATCACCAGGCCGACCGCCAGTCCGATTCCAAGGCCATCTTCGCGCAGGCCGACTGGGAATTCGCGCCGACCTGGAACCTGACCGTGGGCGGCCGCATGACGCGCGACACCCGCAAGGACGTCGGCGGCCAGTATTGGGACACCGCGTTCTCGGACGACCCGGCGATCTACTTCAAGGGCCTGCACAACCCCGGCACGCCGGGTACGCCGGGCTTCGTGCCCTTCAACAGCTCGGACCTGAAGCCTGGCATGGGCGGCTACTACGGCGCGGGAGGCTTCGATTCGTCCATCCATCCGGTGATCAGCGACGATTCGGACGCATGGAAGAAATTCACCTGGCGCCTGGGCCTGAGCCGCCAACTGACGCCGCGCGACCTGGTCTACACCTCGCTGTCGACCGGCTACAAGGCCGGTGGCTTCAGCGACAAGGAGGATATCTGCCGCACCGGCTTGAACGGCAACTGCGCCGGCATGACGCCGGGACCGCACTACACCAACATGCCGTGGAATCCCGAGACGCTGACCAACTTCGAGCTGGGTTACAAGGGCCGCCTGCTGAACAACAAGCTGACCTTCTCGGCCACCGCGTTCTACAGCCGTTACAAGGACATGCAGCTGACCGGCGGCGTCACGGTCGGAAAGATCATTCCGAAGATACCGTGCACCGCCACCAATCCATACTGCGACAGCGTGGTCATTTACGGCACGCAGAACGCGGCGCAGGCGAACATCTCCGGCCTGGAGATCGAAGGCGAATACAAGCCGTGGCCTGGTTCGCACATCGGTTATTCGTACTCGCACCTGAAGGCGGTCATCAAGTCCTATCCGACCTACAGCGAGGACAGCTCGATCAGCTGTAACATCCGCGACAAGTACGGCGCGCCGCCTTGCGTGGCGTATGAAGGCACGGACCCTCTGTTCGCCGGCAAATTCCCGCTGAATATCGCGGGCAACCGCTTGCCGTATGCGCCCGCCAACACGTTGAACCTGAGCGCTTCGCAGGACTTCGCGATCGGCGATTACACGCTCACGCCATGGATCTCGGCGCGCTGGCAGGACAAGATGTACTTCTCGCTGCGGAATCTGGATAATCCACACATCTCCGACGCGCAGAAGGCCTACACGACGGTCGATGCGGCGCTCAAGCTGGTTTCTCCGAGCGGCAAATGGCATCTGGAGGCATACGTGAAAAACTGGGGCCAGACGCTGGCGAAGAATTATGCAAGCGTGGTCGATCCCGGCTACGTCACGGCGTCCTACAATGATCCGCGCGTCTACGGCATCCGCTTCGGCGCCACCTGGTAAAAGAAAAGGAATCGAATGCGTAAGCAGATCAAGTACAGTGGTTTCGTTTTGGCCTCATGGCTGATGGCGTCGATGGCTGGCGGCGCGGTCGCCGGAGTGGCGCCCGAAGCCAAGCCCGTGGCCGGGCAGGGCGCGTTGGCCGGCGTGGTGAACGGCGCGCAGATCCGCTTGCGCTGGGAGCTGGTGCGCAATGTGTTCACGTCGGAAGCGCCGGGCGGCGGCACGCATGCGCGCCTGATCCTCACTAATCTGGGCCAGCAGCCCTTGCCGCCCAAGGGCTGGACGCTGTACTTCAACGTCATGGACGGCGTTGCGACGGGACCGCTGGAAGGCAACCTGCTGCTGGAGCAGGTCGCCGGCAATCTGTTCCGCATTCGGCCTGCGCCCGGCTTTGCCGGCGTGCCGGCAGGGCAGACGCTGAACATCGCCTACTACCATCCGGACCTGGTGATTAAACTGGCCAAGGCGCCGATCGGCCCTTACCTTGTTTATGACGCCGCCCCGGATGTCGGCCAGGCCATCGCGGACTACGAGCTGCTGCCGGTCACTCGCCCGGAGCAGCTGGACAAGGGCAGCAGCGGCGCCAAGCCGGTTGTCACGGTGCAGGACACCTATCGCCGCAACGCCAACGCCGACTGGATGCCGGCAGCCGCGCTGCCGCCGGTGTTCCCGACGCCGCAGCATCTGCAGACGGGCGGCGGCAGGTTGCGACTGGCGGCGCTGCCGGTCATCGTCGCACCGGCCGCACTGAAAACGGAAGCCGCGTTTGCGCGTTCGCTGTTCCCGGCCAACCTGCCCGCTGGCGGCGCCGGCTCGCCCGCACTGCGCCTGAGCGTGGCCCAGGTGCCCGGTTCCACCTCGCCGGAAGCCTACACGCTGACCATTAAGGCCGGCAGCGGCATCGACATCGTCGGCAACAGCGCCGCCGGCGTCGCCTACGGCCTGCAATCGCTGCGCGACCTGCTGCCGCTGCCGGGCGCCGCCAGCATCGACCTGCCGGAGCTGACCATCACCGACGCACCGCGTTTCGAATATCGCGGCTTCCAGCTGGACGTGGGCCGCAACTTCCACACCAAGCAGACCGTGTTCAAGCTGCTGGACCTGATGGCGCGCTACAAGCTCAATAAATTCCACTTCCACCTGACCGAGGACGAGGGCTGGCGCCTGGAGATCGCCGGCCTGCCCGAACTGACCAGTATCGGCGCGGTGCGCGGCCACAGCGCCAAGCCAGGCGTGCGCCTGCAACCGGCCTACGGCTCCGGCCCCGATCCGGCCGACGCCAGCGGCAGCGGCTACTACACCCGCGCCGACTACATCGAGATCCTGCGCTACGCCGCCGCGCGCCACATCGACGTGATCCCCGAGATCGAGATGCCTGGCCACGCCCGCGCCGCCGTCAAGGCGATGGAAGCGCGCTACCTGCGCCTGAAAGCCGCAGGCAAGGCGGATGCCGCCAAGTACCTGCTCAACGACCCGGCCGACAAATCGGTCTACAAATCGGCACAGCTGTACAACGACCACGTGATCAACCCAGGTCTGGAGTCCAGCTTCACCTTCATCGACCACGTCATCGGGCAGGTCGCGGACATGTACAAGGAGGCCGGCGTGCCGCTGCACACCATCCACGTCGGCGGCGACGAGCTGCCCGGCGGCGCATGGGAGCAGTCGCCAGCCAGCCGCGCGGTCATGCAGAAGAAAAAGCTGGAGAGCACCGCCGAACTGTGGGACTACTTCTATGACCGCGTCGACGCCATCCTGCGCAAGCGCGGGCTGTACGCCTCCGGCTGGGAAGAGCTGGCGGCGCGCGGCACCAAGCTGAATGGGGAACACAAGCTGATACCGAATCCGCACTTCACGCAGCGCGGCTTCAGCGCCTACGTCTGGAACAACACCGAAGGCGCCGAGGACTTCGCCTACCGCCTGGCCAATGCCGGCTACGACATCGTGCTGGCCCCGGTGACCAAGATGTACATGGACATGGCCTACAACGCCAACCCTGACGAACCGGGCGTGAACTGGGGCGACTATGTGGAACTCGACACGGTCTACGACTTCATCCCGCTGGACTACCTGAAGAACGCCAATCCGCCGCTGGCCGGAAAGGACCGGCTGACCGACTACGGCAAGCGCCGCATACGCGGGCTGGAAGCGACGCTGTTCACCGAAACCGTACGTACTCCCGAGCGTATCGACTACCTCGTCATGCCACGTCTGCTGGCGATGGCCGAACGCTCTTGGGCGCCCGATCCCGCATGGGCCACGGAGACCGACGCCGCCAAAGCCGCCGCGCTGCACCGCACCGCGTGGTCCGGCTTCGTCAACACGCTGAGCCAGCGTGTGCTGCCGCGCCTCGACCTGGAGCACACCGGCGTCGATTACCGCATCGCGCCGCCGGGTTTGATGCTGGACGGCGGCAAGGTGCTGGTCAATCACGTCCTGCCGGGCATCGCCATGCGCTACACCAGCGACGGCGGCGAGCCGAATACCAATAGCAAACCAGTGAGCGGGCCGATATCGGACAAGGGTTCGATCAAAGTGGCGGCTTTCGACCGCAACGGCAGGATGGGCAAGGTGTCGCGCATCGACAACCCTTGAACGGGCTGCGCGCACGCCGGGCATACCAATTAGTCCCGGCGGCTATCTTCTCCGTTATAATCGTGGCACTGTTTAGTTCGGGATAACGAGTGATAGCGTCGATAGAAAAAGTGGCCTTGCCGAGGTTCGACTGGTTACGCTTTCGTTCGACCGCCCGCCGCGCCACGCCGGCGCGGGCGTGGTCCTTCGGCCTGCTGGCCGCGGCCTGCGCCTTCAACTGCGGCGCGCTGAATATCGCCCACGCCGCGCAACAGCCCCAGTCCGCACCAGTAGGCGCCGGCGCGCCCGCCGCCTCCCTCAACACGCTACAGGTGCTGCACTGGTGGACGTCCAGCAGCGAACGCAAGGCAGCCAACGCGCTGGCCGCGCGCATGGCCGACGAAGGCCTCGAATGGAAGGACGCCGCCATCCCCGGTGGCGCAGGCCTCGGGGCCGGCAAGGTGCTCAAGAGCCGCGTGCTGGCTGGCGACGCGCCGGAAGTCACGCAGATCATCGGCGTCTCCGTCGCGGAGTGGGCGGAACTGGGCCTGCTGCTGGAGATTGACAACGTCGCCAGTGCCGGCAACTGGAACGGCTTCCTGTTCCCCACCATCCAGGCGCTGATCCAGCACCGCAAGCACGTCGTCGCCGCGCCGCTCGGGATCCACCGCGTCAATACGCTGTACTACAACCGCGCGCTGTTCGCGCAACTCAAATTGTCGCCGCCGCAGACCTGGGACGAGTTCCAAAGCGCCGCGCTCAAGTTCAAGGCCGCCGGCATCATGCCGCTGGCGCAGAGCAGCGAATCCTGGCAGGTGGCCGCGCTGTTCGAGAACCTGGTGCTGGCCGAGAGCGGGCCTGAGTTCTACCGCGAGCTGTTCGTGCGCCGCAATCCGGCCGCCGCCGCAGACCGCCGCACCGCCGAGGCGCTGGAGCGGCTGCGCGTCGTCAAGGGTTGGATCAGCGGCCAGCTGGACGAGCGTCCGTGGCCGGAAGTGGTGCGCCAGTTCGCGCGGCGCGAGGCGGCGATGATGATCATGGGCGACTGGGCCAAGCCGGAGCTGGCCGAACGCGGCATGGCGCTGGACGAGGACTACGCCTGTGGCACCGCCCCCGGCACCGCCAAGTACCACCTGTACAGCGTCGACACGCTGACCATGTTCGCCGGCGACTACCGCCACATGCAATCGCAGGAGAAGATGGCGCGGCTGCTGGTGTCGCCGCAGGTACAGGCGGAATACAACACGCTCAAGGGCGCGGTGCCGGTGCGGCGCGACGCCGACCTGTCGAAAATGGACAGCTGCGCGCGTGCCTCCTGGACCACCTTCGCGCAAGGCGCGGCGGTGCAGGCTCCCAGCCTGGTGCACCGCATGGCCACCGATGAAGCCAGCCGCGACGCCATCATCGCCGAAATCCACCGTTATTTTCTAGACGACAGGGCCACGCCCGCCGAGGCGCAGCGCCGCCTTGGGGCGTTGTTCCGACTGTTTAACCTCAGAAGCCAAGGAGCACCCGGTGCGCAAGATACTGATCGTAGACGATGACCAAAAGACCCGCGTCCTGCTCAAGACCTACCTGGAGAAAAACCAGTACGAGGTGATCCTGTCGCACAACGGCGAGAGCTTCCTGGCCGAGCTGCACGCGCATTCCGAGCAGCTGTCGCTGGTGATCCTGGACGTGATGCTGCCCGATACCGACGGCTTCGCGCTGTGCAAGCAGGTGCGCCAGCGCTCGAATGTCCCCATCATCATGCTGACGGCCAGCTCCGACGAGACCGACCGCATCGTCGGCCTGGAACTGGGCGCGGACGACTACATCGCCAAGCCATACAGCCCGCGCGAGCTGCTGGCCCGCATCAAGGCCATCCTGCGCCGCACCGCGCTGGAGACGCCGTCGGCGCGCTACTACCGCTTCGTCGGATTCACGCTGGACCTGATGGAGCGCAAGGTGCTCGACAACGCCGGCACCGTGATCGCGCTGACGGGGCTGGACTTCCAGCTGCTGAAATACTTTGTCGAACATCCGGGCGTGATCCTGGACCGTAGCGTGCTGTGCGAGGAAACCCGCGGCCGCGACGCCGGCCCGCTGGACCGCTCGCTGGACGTGCAGATCAGCCGCCTGCGCCTGCGCCTCAACGACGACGGCAAGCAGCCCGCCTTGATCAAGACCGTGCGCGGCGCCGGCTACGTGTTCTCGGCGGACGTCAGCGTCTCGCATGCGTAAGTCTGCGCTGGAGCGGCTGCGCCGCATCTGGCCGCAGTCGCTGCTGGGCCGCCTGATGCTGGTGATGGCCGCCGGTTTGCTGGTGACGCAGCTGGCGGCCAGCGTGATCTGGGCCAGCCAGCTGCGCGCCAAGGCGCAGGTGGAGGCGCAATCGGCGTCGCAGTACATGGCGCATGGCGCGTCCGGCGCGATCCGCTTCTTCCGCAGCCTGCCGCCGAACTACCGCCTGCTGCTGATCCAGCAGCTGCGCGAGATGGGCGGCACGCGCTTCTTCGTCAACCTCAATCACGCCTACGTGCCGGTCCAGCAGATCGCCGAACATCCACTGGCCAGCAGCGTGCTGGCGACGGTGGGCGCCACGTTGAAGAGCGACCTGCCGCATTCGCCCAGCTTCCACCTGGCCTTCGCCTGGCCGGACCAGTTGGTGGTGTCGGAGGACGGCGTCCACCTGGGCGACCTGCCGGACGCCTGGGTCCAGCACATCCTGCTGCTGCAGCCGGACCCCGCGCCGATCTTGGTGATCCAGACCGAGATCGAGCCTGGCAACTGGCTGTACATGGCGGCGCTGATGCCCAACCCGTACTTCTTGAGCAGTAACGATCCGCTGGCGTGGGATCGGCTGTCGCTGCAAGGGCTGTCGCTGGCGGTGGTGCTGCTGCTTTGCCTGTTGGTGGTGCGCTGGATCACGCGTCCGCTGGCCGCCTTGTCCGACGCCGCCGCAGCCTTCGGCCAAGGGCAGGACGACCGCGCGCCGCCGCTGCCGGAAACGGGCAGCCGTGAATTCATCAACACCGCGCGCGCCTTCAGCGCCATGCGCGAACGCATCCAGCGCTACATCGAGGACCGCGAGCGCCTGTTCATCTCCATCTCGCACGACTTGCGCACGCCGATCACGCGCCTCAAGCTGCGCTCCGAACTGCTGGACGACGAAGCGCTGCGCAACGAGTTCGAGGAAGACCTCGATGAACTGGACATGATGGTCAAAGGCGCGCTGCAATGCGTGAAGGACAGCGACATCCACGAGAACCCGGCCGAGGTCAAACTCGACGCGCTGCTGGGCCGCCTGGTGCGCAGCGCGCGGCTGGGCGGGCACGAGGTGGGTTATCGCGACAGCGGCATCACGGTGCGCGCCAAGCCGCTGGCCTTGAAGCGCGCCATCGGCAACCTGCTGGACAACGCCCTGTACTACGGCGACCGCGCCGAAATCAGCGTCACCAGTGAACCGGGCGCGGTGGCGATCGCCGTGCGCGACCACGGCCCCGGCGTGCCGGACGACGCCTTCGCCAGCCTGTTCGATCCCTACGTGCGGCTGGCCCACGGTCGCGAGCAGAACGACGCCGGCATGGGCCTGGGACTGGGCATCGCCCGCAGCGTGATCGAGGCGCACGGCGGCCAGCTGGTGCTGGAGAACCATCCCGAGGGCGGCCTCAATGCCACCATCCGATTGCCGGCGTGAGCGGAAATGCGACAGCCGCGCAATACATTTTGTAAGCCTCTGTGAAGTTTTGTTGCAGCGGCGATGCCGGCGCCGGGCAGGGCGCATCCGCGAGCGTAAGGAACTGTAAGCGGCGGCCACGCTTAACCAATGAAATCAAAGGCTTATCCCTGTTCGCCTGTGGCTGGCGAAGATGATAACGTTTGCAACAGCTAAACAAACACCGAAAGTCCACGATCAATGAAAACACAGCATCAACGTTCGCAAGCCATCGATGTGCTGCGCGGCCTCACGGTCGCGCTGATGATCATGGTGAACATGCCGGGCACGCCGGCCACCACCTACGCGCCCTTCCTGCACGCCGAATGGCACGGCCTGACGCTGACCGACCTGGTGTTCCCGACCTTTATGTTCGTGGTCGGCACGGCGCTCAGCTTCACGCTGGAGAAGTACGAGGGCATGGGCGAGGCGGCGGTGCTGAAGAAGATATTCACCCGCACCGCGCTGATCTTCCTGTGCGGCTTCCTGATGTACTGGTATCCGTTCTTCAGTATCGAGGGTGGATCGCTTACTGTGCTGCCGCTGTCCGATACCCGTATCTTCGGTGTACTGCAACGGATCGCGCTGGGTTACTGCGCCGGTTCGCTGATCCTGCATTACTGGAAGGAGAAGGGCGCCATCGTGTTTGCGGTGGTGGCCTTGTTCGGCTACTGGGCCTTGATGTACTGGTTCGGCGATTACACGCTGGCCGGCAATGCGCAGCGCAAGCTGGACCTGCTGGTGCTGGGCGAGGCGCATATGTACCACGGCGAGGGCATCGCCTTCGACCCGGAAGGGATATTGAGCACGCTGCCGTCCATCGTCAACGTGCTGGCCGGGTACTTTGCCGGCCGCCTGGTGCGCCGCCTTGGCGCCAGCTACGAGAGCATCGCCAAGCTGACCATGTCGGCCGCCGTGTTGGCTGTACTGGCACTGTGCTGGAGCAGTGTATTCCCGCTCAATAAAAAACTGTGGACCAGTTCCTACACGTTGATCACCATCGCCATCGACCTGTTCACGCTGTCGCTGCTGCTGTACGTGATCGACATGCTGGGCAAGCGTGGTTGGACCTACTTCTTCGAAGTCTTCGGCCGCAACACGCTGTTCATCTACTTGTTCAGCGAAGTGGTGGCGAGCACCTTCTTCCTGCTGAAGATCGGCGACCTCAATGTATTCGATTGGGTCTATCTCAACCTGTTCCGGCCCTGGGCCGGCGCCTACAACGGCACGCTGTTGTGGGCGGTGGTGTACATGCTGGGCTGCTGGTCGGTCGGCTATGTGCTGGACCGGAAAAAGATTTATATCAAACTCTGATTGGAGAAAAAAATGAAAAAACTGTTGATGGCCACCTGTGTCGCGGCCACGCTGGCGGGCTGCGGCGGCTCCGGTTCCGCCGGCCAGGAGTCGCCACGCGCCATGGCGCGCATGGCCAACCTGACGGCGGCGCGCAACGGCACCTCGTCCGGCGTCTCGGTCGATGTGGCCGATGAGCGCACGGCGTCGGCCGCAGCTCCCGCCAGCAAGGCGCTGGCCAACGGCAAGATGGTGCTGGCCTACTATTCGGGCTACAGCAACAACTACAACTCGCTGACCAAGTTCTACGCCAACGTCAACGCGGTCTCCATCGACTTCTGGAACATGGCCAGCGACGGCACGGTGGTCGGCAATGGCGACCCGACGCCGACCAACGCCATCACCTTCCTCAAGTCCAAGGGCATCGCGATCTACGGCTGCATTTCCAACGTCTCGGCCACCGCGCCCGATGGCTGGGACCCTGAGCTGTCGCACGCCGTCACCGGCGCCAAGCGCGCGGCCTCGGTGGCCAACCTGGTCAGCTTCGCCAAGGCCAACGGCTTCGCCGGCATCAACATCGACTTCGAAGAGGTGGACCAGGCCGACCGCAAGAACATGAGCGACTTCGCCGCCGCGCTGGCGACGGCCCTGCACGCGCAGGGCATGAAGCTGATCATGACCGTGCCGGCGTTCTCCTTCACCGATGAAAACAACAGCCACAACCTGGCCTTCGACCTGCAGGCGCTGGGGCAGGCGGCCGACTACGTCCAGGTGATGACCTACGACGAGACCATCCCGTCCTGGGCGTCCGGTCCGGTGGCGGGTTCCGACTGGATGGAGAACGCCCTCGACTACGCTACCAGCAAGGTGCCGGCGTCCAAGGTGTTGAACGGCATCCCGGCCTACGGCTACGACTGGATCGCCGAGGGCGACGGCAGCCAGCTGTTCTGGCGTAACGTGCCCGCGCTGCTGAGCAAGTACCACGTCACGCCCAAGTACGACAACAACGCCAACGCCATCAGCTTCAACTACACGGCCGGCGGCCGGAAGCATACGGTATGGAACGAGAACGCCAAAAGCGTGACCCTGAAAACCAGCCTGGTCGGCGCCTACGGCCTGGCCGGCACCTCGATCTACGCCTTCGGCATGGAGGACGCCAGCTTCTGGACCGCCGTCAACGCCGGCCTGAACCAGTAATCGGGTAATCCCCCCG